>JBOHUQ010000134.1:0-39416 GCA_050734495.1 Candidatus Dormibacteraceae bacterium | reverse complement strand
GTGGTGGACCCCGGCGTCGGCAGCTCGCGGCGCCGGCTGGCAATTCGCGCCGGCGGCCGCTTCTACGTCGGGCCTGACAATGGATTGTTCGCCATCGTCATCGACGAGGTAGGGCTGCAGGATGCGGTCGAGCTGGCTCCTCGGCCCCAGGGCGCGCCGACTTTCGAGGGCCGCGACGTCTTCGCGCCGGCGGCGGCGGCTTTGGCCGCGGGCATTCCCCTGTCGTCGCTGGGGCCCCTGACAGATCCTCCTAAGACCCTGGGTGATGCGTCGCCGCGGGTGCTCTGGGCGGACGGATTCGGCAACCTCGTGACGAACTTGAAACCGCCAGTGCGCCGCATGCGTATCCACAATCACGACATCGTCGCGACCGCTGTCACCTATGCAGATGGCCGGCCGAACGAGCCGTTCGTCTACATCGGAAGCATGGGTTACCTCGAGGTCGCGGTGCGCGACGCGCGCGCGGACAAATTGCTGGGCGCGCGTCCGGGGATGAAAGTGGAGCTGATGCCTTAACAGGCAGCGTTTTAGTTTCTTTTTCGCTCCGGTAGTTTTCGCCCGCTGTGGTTCGAGTGGTCTTCGTTTGGGCATTGCTCTTCTCCCTCTGCCTGGCGGGCTGCTCGAGCCCGGCCCATCCGGTGCCGGCGTTGGCAGCCGCGGGTGCGGGTGTTGGCGTTGCTCAGCCTGTCCGCCTTTGGGAGGACGCCTCGATCTTCCGGCTGGTTGGGGGATCGATCGCCTCGGCGCGCGCGCGCGTGCTCATCGAGATGTACGAGCTCGGCCGTCCGGACATCGTTCGTTTACTTGGAGACGCCGTTGGGCGCGGAGTCGCCGTGCGTGTGATCACCGATCCGACAGTCGTGGCGAGCCGCCGCTCGGCCGCCGCCCTTGACACACTCGGCGTGCCTGAGCGGGCCTACCCGGTGGATGACGGCCGCCATCAGATCGACCACGTGAAGCTGTTGATCGTCGACGGAGTAGCCGTGGTCGGCGGCATGAACTGGGGCAATCACAGCGATCGCAACCACGACTACGTGCTTGAGACGCACGTCACCATCGACATCGATCGGCTCGCCCGGATCTTCGAGCAGGACTGGAGCCTTGCGGGCGGCCGGCCGTCGCCGTTGGCCGCGGCCGTCGGCGAGATCGCTCAAACCGCGCCGGGCCAGGAGATTCGCTCGATGCTGGAGTCGGCCCTGATCCACGCCGTGCGCCGGGCACTGGCAGAGATCTACACGCTCACTGACCCGGAGGTGATCGCAGAGCTCGTGCAGGCGCATCGACGCGGAGCGGTCGTACGGGTCCTGCTCGACCCGAACCAGCCCTACAACCTCCACGGATATGGGGTGCTCAAAGCAGGCGGCGTGGAGGCCCGCTGGTACCCGATCCCGCGCGGAGCTCTGCTGCACGCCAAGATCGGGCTGTTCGACGGCGAGCTCGTGCTCGGGTCGGCCAACTGGACATTGAGCGGCCTGGGGGTCAACCATGAGCTCGACATCGAGACGGGCGACCCGACTGCGGTGGCGGCTTACGAGGCGCGGTTTGCCGCCGACTGGGCGAGGTCCGGTGGTTGACCTAGCTCTGGGTCGGGGGGCCGGATGACCCGGCGGCGGGCGGCGGTCCCGAGGCCCCGAGCGTGGGCGGGCCCGACGCTGAGGTGGGCCCGAAGTTGACCTGGGGTACGGCCCGGTCCGCGTCGTCGGCCTGGAAGAAGGCAAACGGCTTGAAGCCAAGGGCGCCCGCGATCAGAGAGGTCGGGAGAGTCTGCAGCTTGATGTTGTAGTCGCGCACGTTGCCGTTGTAGAAGCGGCGCGAGAACTCGATCTTGTCCTCTGTGGCGGTCAGGGTTTCCTGGAGATTGGTGAAGGCGGCGATCGCCTTCAGGTCGGGGTAGTTCTCGGAGACCGCGAACAGGCTGCGTAGGCTCTGGCTGAGCATGTTCTCGGCCTGCCCGATCTTGGCCGGGTCGCCCGAGGCCCCCGCCGAGACGGCGGCGGCGCGAGCGTTGGTGACCGCCTCGAGGGTCCCGCGCTCGTGGCCCATGTAGCCCTGCACGGTGTTCACCAGATTGGGTATGAGGTCGTGGCGTCGCTTGAGCTCGACGTCGATCTCAGACCAGGCTTCCTGGGTCCGGTTGCGGGCCGTGACCAGCCCGTTGTAGGTGAGGACCAGCCAGCCGATCACCACGATGACGACGACGACGAGTACGACCCAGCCCATCAGTCAGCCATCCTACGCGTGCCTACGCGTGGGCCCGCCGAGCCCAGCGGGTCTTCTTGAGCATCTTCTTGTGCTTGTGCTTGCGCATCTTCTTGCGCCGCTTCTTGATTACCGAGCCCAATCCAACTCCTTAGGGTTCCCCGCGGACTCGAAGTCGCATCCTGCGAGTTCGTGGGTTGAGACACGATTGATTTTCTAAATGGGGACACCCGCCCAGCGCGGGGCCCGGGAATCATACCGTAAGCTGCCCACCGCCCGTTCGAGCCTAAACTCACCCTCGATGTACTTCACCGACGCTCACGAGGAGCTCCGGCTGCACATCCGGAGGTTCCTCGAGAACGAGGTCCAGCCGCACCTCGAGGAGTGGGAGGAAAAGACCTTCCCCGACTCGATCTTCAAGCGGTTCGGCGAGCTGGGTTTCCTCGGTCTTCGGTACCCGCCCGAGTACGGAGGGCAGGGCGGGGACTACTTTTCAGCCGTCGTCCTGTCCGAAGAGCTGGCCAGGATCGCGGGCGGCGGGCTGGGCATGGCGGTTGCTGTCCAGGCGGAGATGGCCACGCCACCGGTGTTCAAGTTCGGGACCGACGACCAGAAGCGGAGGTGGCTGGCGCCCGCGATCCGGGGCGAGCAGATCGCTGCGCTGGCGATCACGGAACCGGATGCGGGCTCAGACGTGGCCGGGATCACCACTGTCGCGCGTCGCGAAGGCGACCACTTCGTCGTGAACGGCCGCAAGATCTTCATCACCAACGGAGCTCGCTGCCACTGGGCGCTGGTGGTCGCAAAGGGCGATCGCGAGCGGGGCCACGGTGGGTTCAACCTACTCGTGATCGAGAAGGGCACGCCAGGGTTTCAGGTCACGCGCACACTGCAAAAGCTGGGGATGCACTCATCTGACACGGCGGAGCTGCTGTTCGAAGACTGCCGGGTGCCGGTCGCCAACCTAATCGGCGCGGAGGGCGAAGGTTTCAAGAACCTGATGTGGGAGCTCCAGGGAGAGCGCATGATCGCCGCTGCCGGAGCGATCGCGGGTGCGCAGCGAGTGTTCGAGTACACCATGGAGTACGCGCGCAACCGCCAGGCGTTTGGCCAGCCGATCTCCAGCTTCCAGGTGATCAAGCACAAGCTCGTCGACATGGGCACGAAGATTGCCGCGATCCAGTCGTTCGTCTACGAAACCGCAAAGCGGTGGGACCAGGGCGAGTATCCGGTGCGCGAGATCTCGCAGGCCAAGCTGCTCGCGACGCAGGCGGCGTGTGAGGTGGCCGACGACGCGATCCAGATCCTGGGCGGTCACGGCTACATGCGTGAGTTCCCGGTCGAGCGCGCGTGGCGCGACGCCCGCCTGGCGCGGATCGGCGCCGGGACGGACGAGATCATGAAGGAGATCATCGCCAAGACATACGGCCTGTGACAACCCCGCGAACTCAGAGGCAACGCCGTGAGTTCGCGGGGACCCCGACGCTGCAGACGCTGTTCGCCGGCTGCGTGCCGGAGGTGGCGGCCGGCGTCGACGGAAGGATCCTTGCAGTGGGGGAGGGCGCCCGATCGGCGGCAGGCCGTCGAGCTCGTGTGATCAGGCTGCGCGGTCGAGCGTGGCCCGGCCTGATCGATGCGCACGTCCACCTCGAAGGCCTCGCCGATCGCCACCTGACGCTTGACCTGACCGGCGTGCCGAGCCTCCAAGAGGCCATGACCCGAATCAGTGACTGGTCGGACAAGCTGCCCTCCGATGGCTGGGTGGTCGGCGCCGGTTGGTACAACGATGCTTGGCCGGACAGGGCTTTTCCAACCCGGGCACAACTCGACGGTGCGGCGGGCGGACGCCCCGCCTTTCTGCGACGCAAGGACGGCCATTCGGCATGGGTCTCGAGCGCAGCGCTGAAGCTCGCCGGCATCGATCGCGACACGGCGGACCCGCCCGGCGGCGGCATCGACCGCGACCAGCGAGGTATGCCGGCGGGCATCCTGCGCGAAACCGCGATGCAGATGGTGGGGACGCGCGTGCCGCACCCGACCGACACCGAGCTTGACGACGCGATGGCTCGCGCCCTTGCTGAGCTGGCCGCCCTCGGCCTGACCGGCGTCCATTCGATGGACACGGCGCGCGGATTCGGCTCGTGGCAGAGGCTCCGCGTACGCGGCGCGCTGCCCCTGCGCATCACGTACAACCTTCCGCTCGCCGATCTCCACCACGCGGAGCGCATCGGCGTGCGGTCCGGCTGGGGCGACGAGTGGCTGCGGATCTGGGGCGTCAAGGCGTTCCTCGACGGGTCGCTGGGCAGCCGCACCGCCGAGATGCTCGACGGCTCGGGCACGGCGCGGGTGACCCAGCCGGACCTCATCGAGATGATCGATCGGTGCGCTCGCGCCGAGCTCAACGTGTGTCTTCACGCGATCGGGGACGGCGCGGTGCGGCGCGCGCTGGACGCGCTGGCTCCTCACCGTGAGGCTTGGACCGGCTGGCGCCCGCGCATCGAGCACGCGCAGTGCGTCAGCCCGAGGGACATGAGGCGTTTCGCGCGCCTCGGCGTGATCGCCTCCATGCAGCCAATCCATGCGGTCGCGGACCGTGAGCTTGTGGAGCAGTACTGGCCGAAGGTGTCCGCGCACGCGTACGCCTGGGGCGCGCTGCAGCGCGTGGGTGCGCGTCTTGCCTTCGGCTCAGATGCGCCCGTGGAGTCGGCAGATCCGATGGCGGGCATCCAAGCCGCGGCCTTGTGGAGGCGCAATGTGGATTGGCATCCCGCGCTCGCCGTGTCACGCGCTGTTGCGCTGAGGGCTTACACGTCAGGCGCTGCTTACGCGGTCGGAATGGAGAAAGACGCAGGCACGTTGAGACCGGGGAAGTTGTGCGACATCACGGTGGTCGACGAGGGTCGCGTGGTCGCGACCGTGGTCGGGGGGCAGGTCACCTACCTGCGAAGGCCTCCCGCAGCTTCGCGGCGGTCTGCGTCAAAGCCTCGTTTACGACCTTGACGTCGCCGATGACCGGCATGAAGTTGGTGTCGCCGTTCCAGCGCGGCACGACGTGAAAGTGCACGTGGTCTGGAATCCCGGCGCCGGCCGCGCCGCCCACGTTGGCACCAATGTTGAATCCCTCGGGATTGAGCGTGCCGCGCAGCACTTCAACAGTGTGGCGGAGCGCTCGCATGAGAAAGGTGGTTTGGCCATCGTCGAGCTTCTCGAGCCCGGGCACGTGCGCCACCGGAACCACCATCGCGTGGCCGGGGTTGTAAGGAAACTGGTTCAAGATCACGAGCGCCCCCTCTGGGCGCCAGACGGCGAGCGCTGCATCCGGATCGTCGGGGTGCTCGATGACGCGGCAGAACAGGCAGCCAGGTCGCTTCTCGCCGCCGATGTACTCCATGCGCCACGGCGCCCACAGTCGCTCCATTGATCTACGTCCTCTTCTTGCTCATGGTCACGGCCGTCTGGGGCTGGACCTTCGTCCTGGTCAAAGACGCGCTCACACACTACCCGACCCTGCCGTTTCTACAGCTCCGCTTCATCCTGGCGTTTCTGGTCTTGGCGATCCTTGTGAGGGGGCTGCCGACCCGGCGAGAGCTGTGGGTCGGAGTCATTGCGGGCGCCGTGCTTGCCGCGGGCTACCTCGCCCAGACCGTCGGGCTGACGATGACCAGCCCCGGCAACGCCGGCCTGATCACCGGGCTGTTCGTCGTTTTCACGCCGCTGATCGAGCGCGTATTCGGCGTGCCCCTTCGTTGGTACACGCTGGTCGCTGTCGCGACGGCGTTGGGAGGCACCGTGCTGCTGGTCGGCGGACCGTCCGGATTCGGGCTTGGCGACATCCTTACCGTCGCATGCGCGTTCCTGTACGCGCTGCATATGGTGCTGTTGAGCCGCTGGTCGCCGGGCCTGCGCTCGGCGCCCCTGGCCATGATGCAGATGGCCTCCAGCGCGGTCATCTTCAGCGCCGGCGGATCGTGGTCGCTGCAGGTCCCAGCCGCTGATGTATGGGTCGCGATCGCGGTCACCGGCGTTTTCGCTTCAGCGCTCGCGTTCTACATCCAGACCTGGGCCCAGCAGCACCTGAGCGCGAGCCGCACCGCCCTCATCCTGACCACCGAGCCGGCCTGGGCGGTGGTGGCCGCGGTACTGCTGGCCCGCCAGCGATTCGGGCTCGTGCAGGCACTGGGCGCCGGGCTCATGCTGGCCGCGATCGTGGGCCATGAACTCGCGCATCTAAAATTCAAAGCCCATGGAGAGCAGGTCGCGGCGTAGCGGCTACGTGCCGCAAGAGATAGAGCCCAAGTGGCAGAAGGTGTGGGCCGAACGCGCCGTGATGAAGGCCGACGACGCGTCACCCAAGCCGAAGTTCTACAACCTCGTCATGTTTCCGTACCCGTCCGGGCCGCTGCACATGGGTCACATGCGCAACTACGTGATCGGCGACCTGCTGTCGCGGTTCAAGCGGATGCAGGGTTTCGAGGTCCTCAACCCGATGGGATGGGACGCCTTCGGCCTGCCGGCCGAGAACGACGCGATCAAGCGTGGCGGCGGCGTGCATCCGGAAGTGTGGACGCGCGGAAACATCGCGATCGCCAAGCGCCAGCTCGGGATCATGGGCGTGCTGTACGACTGGGATCGCGAGATCACGACGTGCGATCCGTCGTATTACCGCTGGACCCAGGAGCTGTTCTTGCTCTTTCACGAACGCGGGCTGGCGCACCGGATGATGTCGCCTGTCAACTGGTGTCCGGTCGACAAGACCGTGCTGGCGAACGAGCAGGTCATCAACGGACGGTGCTGGCGGCATCCTGACGTCGAAGTCGAGAAGCGCGACCTCGAGCAATGGTTCCTGCGCATCACCGACTACGCGGACCGCCTGCTCGACGACCTGGCTCTGCTGGACCACTGGCCGGAGAAGGTGCGCGTCATGCAGACCAACTGGATCGGTCGAAGCCACGGCGTCGAGGTCGAATTTCCGATTGATGGACACCCGGGAGAGTCGATGCGGATCTATACGACTCGTCCTGACACGCTTTTCGGCGTCACCTTCATGGTCCTCGCGCCAGAGCACCCGTTGGTGGAGAAGGTGACCGTCACGCCGCGGCGCGCCGCGGTCAGAGAGGTCGTCGAGAGTGCGCGAAAGGAGCGCGAGATCGACCGGATGTCGAGCGAGGTCAAGCGCCTCGGCGCGTTCACGGGCGCCTACGCGATCAATCCGTTGAATGGCGAGAAGGTGCCGATCTGGGTCGGCGATTACGTGCTGGTCACGTACGGCACTGGGGCGATCATGGCCGTTCCGGCTCACGACCAGCGCGATTTTGACTTTGCGCGCCAGTTCGGTTTGCCGATCCGCGAGGTGATCGCCCCGGACGGGCATCCGCAGGGTGAGCTGGAGAGGGCGTACACCGGGCCTGGCTTGATGATCAACAGCGGGCAGTTCGACGGCCTGGACACCAAGACGGGCTTCGATCGGGTTGCGGAGTTCATCGAGCAGAAGCGAATTGGGAGGCGGTCGGTCAAGTACAGGCTGCGCGACTGGCTCATCTCTCGACAGAGGTATTGGGGGTGCCCGATCCCCGTGGTCCACTGCGACGTCGACGGGATCGTTGCGGTGCCGCGCTCTGAGCTACCAGTGCTGCTGCCGCGCGAGTACAGGCCGCTGGCCGACAACCCCGATTTCTGGCGCACCAAGTGCCCGCAATGCGGGCGCGATGCGCGCCGCGAGACCGACACGATGGATACGTTCATCGATTCATCGTGGTACTTCCTGCGCTACACGTCCGCGCATGACAACACTCAACCCTTCGACCCTGAGCTGGCGAACCACTGGATGGCCGTCGACCAGTACACGGGCGGCATCGAGCACGCGATCCTGCACCTGCTGTACTCGCGCTTTTTTCAGAAGGTGCTGCACGACGCGGGTCGGGTCGAGGCGACCGAGCCGTTCGCTCGGATGTTCACCCAGGGGATGATCCGGCGCGCAGGCCAGGTCATGGCGAAGTCGAGAGGCAATGGCGTGGCGCCGGACGACCTGGTGGAGCGAGACGGCGCGGACGCCGCGCGGGTATACGAGATGTTCATCGGCCCGCCGGACGAGGACGTCGAATGGTCGGATGCCGCGATCGCAGGTCCGGTGCGATTCCTGCAGCACGTGTGGCGGCTGGTCGAATCGCCCGATTCGTTTGCCGCGGCGGGTGGGTCAGAAGCCTCGGCGGAAGTGCTTCGCAGGCGCGTACACCAGGCGATTCGCAAGGTGACCGAGGATTACGAAGCGTTTCATTTCAACACCGCGGTGGCGGCGCTGATGGAGCTCGGCAATGCGCTGCAGGCGTACCTTGTCGCGGGCGGCCGGCGTGATTCGGGGTGGGACTTCGCGCTTCGCACTCTGGTGCTGCTGCTCAACCCGATGGCGCCGCACGTGGGCGAGGAGCTGTGGTCCCGGCTTGGAGGGAAGGGACTGGCCGCGGACGCGGCATGGCCTCAGTTCGATCCGGCCGCGGCCGCCGAGCCGGAGGTGACGCTGGTGATCCAGGTGGCGGGCAAGGTGCGGGACCGGGCGACGGTGCGTGTCGACATGACCGAGGCCGCGGCCCTGGAGGTCGCGATGCGAAGCGAGAAGGTTCGCGCGGCGCTGGGCGGCAGGGCCCCCTCGAAAGTCGTCTACGTCCAGGACCGGCTGATCAACCTGGTCCCTTAACAAGCAGCTTGACCCGACGGGTACGTCGGGACCGGCTGATCGACCTGGTCCGTTAACAGGCAGGGTTGACCCGGCCGAAAGGCCGCCGGTACATTCCACCTCGCAATCGACGGGGCGACCCCCTTTGGGTGGGTGGGGGGTGGTGGGTGGGATTAGTAGGACGCGACTACTGCTGCGGGACCGGGACTCGAATTCCCGAGTCGAGGATGTAGTTTGCGGTCACGGTGGAGCCGGGGACGATGGTTACCTGCCGCGGCCCGCTGATGAGGTGCACTTTGGCGACCAGGCGGACCGACCAAGTTCTGGCGGCAAGCGTCGCGGTGTAACGGCCGGTTGAGTCGGTCACTGTTTTCGCCGTTGCATTTCCGCTGGTGAAATCGATCTCCAGCCCGGCCATGGGCCGCCCCGCACACTGCAGATCAGCCGGCTCGACTGGCGCGCATGGAAAGGCGTGGACGCTGCCGCTGACGGTTCCAGTGGCCGCAGGCGAGGATCCAGGGAATTGATACGCGCCGCAGGCGGCAGACATCAAAACCAGCGCCGCCAACAGGACGTTCCTCATTACAGGACCCAACGGTGGCTCCCCCCCGAAGGTCACGCCACCCAGCCAACCGCGCCCTGCGAGGTAGTGTGTGGAGGCTCAATCCGCGGTGGCCAAGTGGTAAGGCAGAGGACTTTGGATCCTCGACCGAAGGTTCGAATCCTTCCCGCGGAACTCGCCTTAACAGGCTGGGTTTCCCTCCCCGATCCGCCCGCCTAGCCTCGACTCATGGGCGCCCGTCTCCGTCTCATCCCCGGCTGGAAGCAGATCCTGCTTCTAGCAGCTCCGATTGCGATTGCCGTTGGAGCGGTGGCGGCGGCTTACCTTTACTCGTCGTCGGTCGCCGCGTCCGCCGCCAACAATCGCCCGGTCCTCACCAACCCCGCACTCGACGTGCCTCCGCCCGCCGGGCTCCTGGTCCACGTGGTCGGTGCGGTCGAAAACCCAGGCCTCTACCGCGTGCCTCGCGGCGGTCGTGTGTACGACGCCATCGCCGCCGCGGGCGGCCTCAGCCTCGACGCCGACCTCACCAAGCTTCCCAATCTCGCGGGGCGCCTCAAGGATGGCGAGCAGGTGAAGGTTGCGTTCGCCAAGACCACCTCGGGAACCGTGGTCACCCGGACCAACCTCAACACAGCCACTCTCGAAGAGCTGGTGACTGTGCCCGGCATCACGGAGGTCTTTGCTCAGGACGTGATCGACTATCGCACCAACTTCGGCGGATTTCAAAACACGCGTGAGTTGGTCGACATCCTCGGAATGAGCGAAGCCGACTATGTAATCGCCCGTCGCTATCTCACCCTGTGAGCCGATACCCGGCTCTGGTCGTCGCGACATCGTGGTGCGTCGCCCTTGCCGTCACCGTCGTGCTCGCGCCTTTCCAACCGACGCTCGGAATCGTCGGCGTCGCTCTCGCGATCCCGTGTCTCGCGCTCGCACTTGCCGTGCGGCCCGCGGTCATGGCGGTCGCACTCTCGTTTGCTCTCCTCGCGGTCGGCCGCGCCGAGCTTCCGCCGGCCAATCCGCAGACACCTGTCCGCGCCGCGAGCCTCGTCGGCCAACTCGCGGTGATCACGGGTCGCGTCGCCGACGACAGCCGTCCGTCCGGGGGCGGCGGCGAAGTGCTCGTCGAGCCCGACCAGGTCGTGATCGGTGCATCCCATGTGAGTGGCATCGGCAACCTGATGGTCCGCTGGCGGGGACCGACGATCGCCAGCTTCGGCCAGCAGGTCCAGGCGACCGGCAGGCTCATGCTGCCTCGAGACTTGCCGGCGTTTGACCGCCGGGCTTATCTCGCCCAGCGCCAGGTCTACCTCGAGCTCCAAACCACCAGCTTCGACGTTCTGACCGACGGAACCGGCCCGGCGGCCTTCCCCCCATGGCTGCGCTCGCGCTATACCTCGGCCCTGGACGACGCCGTGCCTGCGCCGCACGCAGCTGTGCTCCTGGGGGTCGTGCTCGGGATCCGCCAGGGCATCCCGCCCGGTCTGCAGAACGCCCTCATCGCGACTGGGCTGGTGCACCTGCTGGTCCTCAGCGGCTTGAAGGTGGCCGTCTTCGCTCGCCTCGTGCAGGCCGCGCTTCAGCCAGTGCTTGGACGGATGGCGACCTGGCCGGCGCTCGGGCTGATCGCGGTCTACGCCATGGTCGGCGGCGCTACTCCAGCCGCGGTGCGGGCGGCTGCGATGGGCGGCCTCGCCATCGCCGCGTCCCGGTTGGGCCGCCCGACCCACGTCTGGACCTCTCTCGCCGTGACCGCTGCCGCGATGCTCGGCTGGCACCCCGAGCTGGCGTGGGACGTTGGCTTTCAGCTCTCTTTCGCGGGCACCGCCGCGATCATCCTGTTGACGCCTGGTATCGAGAGGCACTTGACCTTCATGCCGAGAATCCTGCGCGAGCCCTTCGCGGTCACCTGCGCCGCGCAGGTCGGAACCCTGCCGATGATGGCAACCGATTTCCATGTCCTGTCGCCCATTGCGCCCCTGGCCAACGCGCTCGTCATACCCGTTCTTCCCGCGCTCGTCAGCTGCGGGCTGATACTCGGTGCGCTATCGGTCGAACCGGAGATCGCCCGGCTCGCCGCCGTTCCGATCACCGGCTTGCTCGCGTATCTCGAACAGGTCGCGTACCTGCTTGCGCGCGTGCCCGCTGCGGTCATCCCAGTTCCGAAGTTTCCGACCTGGGCCGGGCTGGCCTACTACTCAGCGCTGGGGCCGGGCATCGCGGCCGGTCACACATCAGGCAAGAACCGCCGCATGGCTGCGATAACCGCGGTCCTGGCTCCAACTCTCATTGCCGCCACTGCCCTGGGTATGTGGGCGAACGCTCCACCCGAGGCCGTCGTGATGGCGGTCGGCGACGGCCAGGCAGTCCTGTTTCGAGGACCGCACGGCGCGATCCTCGTCGACGGCGGCCCAAGCCCGGCGCGCCTCAAGGATGAGCTCGGTGCGCAGCTGGCTCCGTGGCAGACGGCTCTCAGCGCCCTCGCCATCACCGCGCCGACGCTCGGTCACGTCGGCGGGCTGGCCGGCCTGGATCGTGCCGCTGGCGACCTCCTCATCCCCGACGCCCAGCTCACCGGCTCCGCCTGGCGCACCGCCGCGCTCGAAACGACGGCCCGCGGCGCATCGGTCATGCGGCTGACGGCCGGATCCACAATCGCGATCGCCGGGTTCGCCTTCCAGGTCCTCGCGCCTGAGCCGGGCGCCCCGGGCGACCAGGTCGGCGCCGCCTACCTCGCGATGCGTGTCGTGGCGCCAGACGGGCGCAGTTTTTGCGACCTCAGCGACCTGGACATCGATGCCCAGACGATCGCCGCCGCCCGACTGCGCGGCCCCTGCACGTATCTGCTGCTGCCGGTCGGCGGCCGCAGCCAGCTCTCACCAGACATGGTCAATGCCGCGGTGATCACGACCACCCAGCTCATCGCGTCGCGCACCGCCGGCAGGCTCGCCAAAGGGTTCCCATCCAACGTGCTGAGGACGGACCAGGAGGGAACGATCAACCTTCCGATGTGAGGTTGGACTTACGATCCCAGCCATGCCCCGTGCCACAACCCCTCGTACCACGACTGTGCTGCTGCTTCATGGCGAGGAGCGATTCCTCATCGTCCACGCCGCGACCTCGACTCTCGGCCCGTGGACATCCGAGCTCGTCTCCGATTTCGGCTTCGAGACGCTCGAAGGCACGGGCCTCACCCCGGCCCGCCTGCAGGATTCGATCCTCCAGGCCCCGTTCCTCGATCCACACCGCGCGGTCTACGTGCGCATGCTCCCCGCCACTCGCGCGGAGTCGATGGCGCCGGCCCTGGCCGAGATCCCAGTCACGACTCGCCTGCTCATCACCGTCGCCGGACGGCTTGGCTCCGGCAACAAGCTGGTGAAGGCCGTCGCCGCGGCGGGAGGAACCTCGCAGGAGATGCAGCACCTGAAGGGCCGCGCGCTCAGCGATTGGACGGCCAGGCGTGCCACCGAAACCCACGGCCTGACACCCGCCATCGCCGCCCAGGTCGTCCGGGTCACACCCCCGGACCTGAGCATCATCGACTCCGAGCTCAGCAAGCTTGCGGCTTACAAAGCATCCGGGTCAAAGCTCACCAATGAGGCGGTGATCGACCTCCTGGCAGGGGGTCGCGAAGACGAGATCTTCAAGCTGACCGACAACCTGCTGCCGCGACCGACACCCCAGGCTTTCCAGATCGCGCGCAACCTCACCCGTGGAGGTCTGCAGCCGACCTCGGTCGCGTATCGCATGGCCAGGCACGTGGCGCTGGTGCTCGAGGTTCGCGCGCGCCAGGAACGGGGCGAGTCCCTGCAGCAAGTCCAGGAGGACATGTCCGAGCACCGTTTCGTCATCCAGAAGGCCTTTGAAGTAGCCCAGGACGCCGATCCAGACCGCCTCGAGAACGCCCTCAAAGCAATCCGAGACTACGAATGGGAGGTCAAGTCAGGCCAGATCGACGCCGACCTGGGCCTGGATGTGTTGCTGACGAAGCTTTAGCCAAAGGCACCTTCTTACGCACCGCGGAGGCCGGTTCCGGCCGGGAGGGGTTCGGGTCCTCTACTTCCTCTTGGGAGCAGCCGGTTTGGCGGCTGGTTTCGCGGCAGCCGGCGCAGCTGAAGCCGCCGCCGCCCCGCCTTTCTTGCCCTTGCCGGCCGGCCCAGAAGACGCCGCCGGCGCGATCGCCACCTTCGCCATCAGCCTCGTGAGCCTGGCCTTGCGCCGGGCCGCGTTGTTGCGATGAAGGATGCCCTTGGAGGCCGCGCGATCCAGCGCCCGGACGGCTTCGAGGGTCAGCGCGCGGCGCTCGGATTCCGCGACCGGAGACCCGACCAGCGACTTTCGCGCCTTGACGACCAGGGTCTTCACCTCTGATTTCACGCCTCGGTTGCGTGTGGCACGGCGCACACCGGCGCGGGCCTGCTTCTTCGCAGACGCCGTCCGCTTAGCCACGAGTCATCGCCAGGCTGGAATTCCGCACGAACCTAGGATTATAAGCGCCCATGGAATTTGAGCTCGGCGGCAAGCGCCCCCAGGTGCATCCCGACGCGTACATCGCGCCAACCGCGATCCTCATCGGAGACGTCGTAGTCGAGGCCGGCGCGAGCGTGTGGTTTGGCGCGGTCCTGCGCGGCGACGAAGCGCAGATCAGGATCGGCGAAGGCGCCAATGTCCAGGACAACGCGGTCCTTCACTGCGCCGAGCATCTCCCGACCATCCTCGAGGCAAACGCGAGTGTCGGCCATTCCGCCCAGCTCGAAGGCTGCGTCGTCGAGGCGGGCGCCCTCGTTGGCATGGGCGCGACCATGCTCCAGCGCAGCCGCCTAGGAGCCGGATCCCTGCTCGCCGCGGGCGCCGTTCTTCAAGAGGGCATGGAGGTGGCTCCAGGCCACATGGCCGCCGGTGTGCCGGCCACTGTCAAGAAGCCGCTGGACGGATCATCGCGCAGCTGGGTCAGCACCACCGCAAAGCACTACCAGGACCGAGCCGTCGCGTATCGAGCCAGGCTGAAACGCGTCGACGCCAGGTGAGCATCGCGCTACCGGCGCGTGCCAAGCTCAACCTCGATCTCGCGATCCTCGGACGCCGCACCGACGGCTTTCACGACGTCCGCACCACGCTGCAAGCGATCGACCTGCACGACCTGGTCACACTCACGCCGGCCCCAGAGACCAAGCTCACCACAACGGGCCTGCCGATTGCCAACCCGGCGGAAAATGCAGCCCTCAGGGCCCTCGCCGCCCTCGAGGACGCGGCCAACCGCCAACTTCCAACGCGGATCCACCTCCATAAGAGAATTCCGCCCGGCTCCGGCATGGGCGGCGCCAGCTCCGACGCCGCCGCCACCCTCAGGGCCATCGCAAACCTTCACCACCTCACAGCCGATCTACACGCGATCGCAACCACCCTCGGCGCCGACGTCCCCTTCTTCCTCACCGGCGGCACCGCAGTCGCCGAGCAGCGAGGCGATCACCTCACGCCGATCCTCACGCAACCACAGTGGTTCGCCATTGCGTGGCCGGGAGTGGAACTGCCGACCCGAGACGTTTACCGTGCATGGGACGCCATGCAGCCCACCCCCGGCACCTCGCGAAACCACCTCGCCCAGGCCGCCATGACCATTGAACCGGGCCTGAGAGACTTTGCCAACGCCCTTAACAGCGACCAGGAGAACGAGTGGCAGATGACCGGGTCGGGCTCCGCCTTCTTCCTCCGCTGCGCCGGCGAGGACGAGGCGCGCATCGCCACCTCCAGCCTCAAGTGCTGGACCGCCGTCGCTCAAGCCATCGGCGCGTGGGCATGAGCTCAACCGACAACACGCCCAACCGCCCACGACGCCCACGACGAGCCGAGCGCGCCAGCGGCGAGGTCCGTAAGACGGCCGCCGTCCTGGCCGGGAAGGCCACCGGCGCTCTCAGCCGCATGACGAAACGAGGCGGCGGCACCACGCTGCCCGGCGACGTGGCACGCGCGATCGACCCCCGGATCCTGAGCAAGCTCGCGGCAGATTTGTCGCATGGGTCGATTGTCATCACCGGCACCAACGGCAAGACCACCACCGCGCGACTCATCAGCTACCTGCTCGAAGGCGCGGGGTACAAAGTCGTCTCGAACCGCGCCGGCGCCAACCTAATCTTCGGCGCGACCGCCGCGGCCCTCAACGACGCAGCGCCGAGCGGAACGCTAAACGCCGATTGGGGCGTGTTCGAGATCGACGAGGCGAGCCTGCCCAGGGCCGTCGAGGAGATCAAGCCCAAAGCGACCCTCGTCCTCAACCTCTTCAGGGATCAGCTCGACCGGTACGGCGAGCTCGAGTCCATCGCCAAGAAGATCGAGCAAGCGCTGAGCAACACGCCCGAAGAGAGCGCAACGATCCTCAACGCCGACGACCCACGCGTGGCGGAAATTGGACTGGAACTGCCGAAACAACCCCTCTGGTACGGCCTCGACGACACCAGCGTTGCCGCGACTGCGCTGCCTCACGCCGCCGACGCGCGCACCTGCCCCAAATGCGGCGCGAGCCTCATCTTCACAGCGGTCTACGTCGGCCACGACGGCGTCTACCACTGTCCCAACAACGATTTCGAAAGACCCACACCGGTGATCACCGCGAGAAACATCAAGCTCGATGGCTTCGACCGTTTCGCAGCGACCATCGACAACCAGCGACTGGAGATCCCGCTCGGTGGCCTCTACAACACCTACAACGCGCTCGCCGCGTTCACCCTCGCGAAAACGCTGGGCCTGGAGCTGCCATACATCGCAGACCGCCTCAAGAATTTCAGCGCCGCCTTCGGCCGCCAGGAGCGCATGGAGTTTCGCGGTCGGCACCTCAACCTCGTGCTCAGCAAGAACCCCGCGGGCTTCAACGAAACGCTCAGGACCGCAGTGGAGCTGGCCAAGGGCACCAGCTTTCTGATCGCGCTGAACGATCGCAAGGCGGACGGCACGGACGTCTCGTGGATCTGGGACGTGGACTTCGAACAGCTGAAAGGCACTGCCACAGTGGTCGTCCCCGCAGGCACAAGAGCGCACGACCTTGCCGTGCGGCTCAAGTATGCGGGGGTCCCCGCCGCGCCACCGGAGACCGATCCTGGCAAAGCCCTCGACCTCCTCATCAAGCTGACGAACGAGGGCGATACCGCCCATCTCCTATGCACGTACACGGCCATGCTCGACCTCAGGGCGGAGCTGGTCCGCCGAGGCTGGGCCAAGCCCTACTGGGAAACTTAGAGAAACCAGGAATGCCGCGAACCAACAACACCTTTACCGTCGGCTGGCTCTACCCCGACCTGATGAACATCTATGGCGACCGCGGCAACATCCTCAGCCTGCTCAAGCGCGCGGCGTGGCGCGGCTATGACGCAAAGCTCATCGAGCTTGGCCGTGGCACCGTCGACCAGATGGATGATGTCGACGTTTTCTTTTTCGGCGGAGGCCAGGACCGCGAGCAAGCCCTCGTCTATGAGGACCTCCTCGAGTTCAAGCAGCCACCGCTCGAACGAGCCGTGAACAGTGGGGCCGGTGTGCTCGCAGTGTGCGGCGGCTACCAGCTGCTCGGCCACTACTACCAGACCACCGAGGGTGAGCGATTTCCCGGCATCGGCATGATCGACGTGCGCACCGAGGCTGGAAAGAAGCGCTTCATCGGGGACGTCGTCGTGGACGCGGCAATCGACACGCTCAACCCGAAAACGCTCGTTGGTTTCGAAAATCACAGCGGCCGCACGTTCTTGGGACCGAAAGCCAGGCCGCTCGGCAAAATCCAACTGGGAAACGGCAACAACGGCTCCGACAAGACGGAAGGCTGCCTGCAGGGCACCGTGCTGGGCACCTACCTGCATGGCTCGCTGCTGCCGAAGAACCCGCACCTTGCGGACTACCTGATCCGGAGCGCCCTCAGCCGGCGCGGCGTCGACGAGCTTTCGCCGCTTGACGACTCGGTGGAGATGACCGCGCACGAGCGGATTTTGCAGCGCGCCCAGCACCATTAACCCCGTTCGACGACGCCACCGCAACCAAGCGAGGCGTCAGCGCCTCGCGCAGCACCTCGTCGATCGACTCGATCAACACCAGCTGCATCTCTTTACGCAAGTCGGCAGGGATGTCGTCGAGGTCCGCCTCGTTACGCCGCGGCAGCAGCACGCGCCGCAATCCGGCGCGGTGCGCTCCGAGCACTTTCTCCTTGATCCCCCCGATCGGCAGCACACGCCCGCGCAGCGTGATCTCGCCCGTCATGGCTACGTCGTCGCGCACCGGCCGGCCGGTCAGCAGAGAAGCCATCGCGGTGAGCACGGTCACACCCGCCGACGGTCCCTCCTTCGGCTGGGCGCCCGCAGGCACGTGGATGTGTATGTCATTTTTGTCGAACAGAGAAGCATCGATCCCTAAAGAAGCAGCGCGCGATTTCAGATAAGACAGCGCGGCCGACGCCGACTCCTTCATCACCTCGCCCAGCTGGCCGGTCAGCTTCAATTCGCCCTTGCCCGGCGTGAGCGCCGCTTCGACAAAGATGATCTCGCCGCCGGTCGGCGTCCACACAAGTCCGGTCGCCACCCCGGGCCGGTCGATGCGCTCCGCGATCTCGTCGTAGTAGCGGCGTTTGCCCAGAGCCGAGCGCACGCGCTTCACATCGTCCGGTACCACACGCGAGCGTCTGCGCACGGCCATGTCTGCGACGTCGCGCCTCATCACCGACGCGATCTCGCGCTCCAGGTTGCGCACGCCCGCCTCGCGGGTGTAATGCCGGATGACCAGTCGCACCGCAGCTTCGGAGACCGTGATCTCATCGACACGCAGGCCGTGCGCGATCAGCTGCTTTGGAATCAAGAAGCGCTGCGCGATCTGCACCTTCTCCTCCTCCGTATAGCCCGAGAGGTTCAGCACCTCCATGCGGTCGCGCAAAGCGGGCGGGATGGTGTCCAGCGTGTTCGCCGTCGTGATGAACATGACCTTCGACAGGTCGAATGGCACGTCCAGGTAGTTGTCGCGGAAGTCCCTGTTCTGCTCGGGGTCCAGCACCTCCAGCAGAGCCGAAGAAGGATCCCCGCGCCAGTCCGCCCCGATCTTGTCCACCTCGTCGAGCATGAACACCGGGTCGTTCGATTCAGCGCGCCGGATCGCCTGCAGGATCCGCCCGGGCATGGCGCCGATGTAGGTGCGGCGATGCCCGCGAATTTCGGCCTCGTCATGCACGCCACCCAGGGAGGCGCGCGCAAACTTGCGACCCATCGCCCGCGCGATCGACTGGCCGAGCGACGTCTTACCCACGCCCGGCGGCCCGACGAAGCAAAGGATCGGCTCGCGCCCTCGATCCGTCAAACCACGTTGCTGCTTCAGGCGCCGCACCGCGAGGTGCTCGACGATGCGCTGTTTCACCTTGTCGAGGTCGTAGTGATCCGCGTCGAGGATCGCCCGCGCTTTCTTCACGTCGACCTCGCCGCCCGTCGACACGTTCCACGGCAGCGAAACGATCAGCTCCAGGTAGGTGCGGATCACTGACGACTCCGGCGACGCGGACGGAATGCGTTCCAGCCGTGAGATCTCACGATCCGCCTCGCGCTTGGCCTCCGCCGGAAGGCCAGCCTTCTCGATCCGCTCCCGCAGCTCGATCAGCTCTCCGTGCTCGCTGTCGAGCTCGCCAAGCTCGCGCTGGATCGCTTTCAGCTGCTCGCGCAGGAAGTACTCGCGCTGGGCCTTGCCCATTTGCTCTTCGGCCTGCGACTGGATCTTCCGCCCCAGCTCCAGCACCTCCAGCTCGTGCGCCATGTGGCCGAGCAGGCGCTCCAGCTTCTCCTTGGCGGAGCCCATCTCGAGGATCTCCTGCCGCTGCTCGGTCGTGAGCCGAATGTGGTTGGCGATGTAGTACGCGAGGTGCAGCGGGTCGTCGATCGCGCCCGCCGCGCTCGACAGCTCGGCCGGCAGGTGCGGCGCGAGCGTCACGAGCTGCTGGAAGGATGAGATGGCTCGCCGCATCAGCGCCTCTCTTTCGAGCGACACGATGCCTTCGGTTGACTCGGGCATCATCTCCACCCCGCACTCGAGGTACGGGTCCTCCTGCAGCGCCTCGGTCAATCGGATCCGCCGCAGACCCAGCACGGCCAGCTGCACCGTTCCATCGGGCAGCTTCAACAGGTGCTGGACGCGCACCATCGCGCCGACGTGGTGGATGTCCTTGAAACCCACCTCTTCCGCCGACTCGTCGAGCTGAGTCGCAACCGCGATGTGGCGCTCGACGCCGGCCAGGTCCTCGAGCAGCTGAAGAGAGCGCTTTCGCCCCACGGACAAGGGAATGAAGATGCGCGGAAACACGACCGTCGACTTGAGCGGCAGCACAGGAAGCCGAGAAGGCACAGCCCCTTCGACATTCAACGCCGGAACCTCGCTCACATTTCGATTATCCCTCGCGGCGCGCAACTTTCCCCCGAGGTGTGGGCCAAGAAAGAAGTTCCCCCTCTCCCCGCGGGGGAGAGGTTCGGGGAGAGGGGTCGAGAAAGAAGAACTAAACTTGCCCTCAGGTTTGAGCCAATCGCTGACCGCCGTCATCCTCGCCGCCGGTCACGGCACCAGGATGCGCTCGCGTACTCCCAAGGTCCTCCACCCGATCTGCGGCCGGCCGATGCTCGACTACGTGCTCGACGCCGTCACCGAGGCCGGCGCCAGGGACATCAAGGTCATCGTCAGCCCGCACCACGCCGAGGTCGCGGCGCACCTGGACGAGCGAGGCATCGCGCCGACCTTCCAGCGGGAGCCCAGAGGGACCGCGCACGCGCTGCGGCAGCTCCCAGAGAGCGAGCTCAAGGGCAAGGAGGTGCTCGTCGTCAACGGCGACTCGCCCCTGCTGACCGGGGCCACGATCAACAGAGTCCTGGAAGCTCATCGCGCAGGCAAGACGCCCGCCACCATCGCCAGCGTCGAAGACCCCACCCGCAACGACGGCCGCATCATCCGCGCGGCGGACGGCTCGCTTGACAGGATCGTCGAGCGCAAGGACGCGACAGCCGAGACGCAGAAGAGCATCCACGAGTTCAATGTCGGGATCTACGTGTTCGACGGCACTGAGCTCATCAAGGCGCTCGCCCCGATCAAAGACGACAACAAGGCCGGCGAGTTCTACCTCACCGACGTCTTTCTCCACCTGAAGCCGGTGACCATCGTCAAGCTCGACGATCCCCAAGAGGCGATGGGCGTCAAGGACCGCGTCAGGCTCGCGGCCGCCACCGCGATCATCCAGCGCCGGATCCTGGACATGCTCATGCTCTCGGGCGTGACGATCGTGGACCCCGACTCCACCTTCGTCGAGGCCACCGTCACGATCGGCCAGGACACCGTCATCGAGCCTTTCACGGTGCTCAAGGCCCACACCATGATCGGCGCCGCCTGCCGCATCGGCCCGCACGTGCATATGGAGGACGCGAGGATCGGCGACCGGTCGGACTGCGGACCCTTCGTCAAGCTGCGACCGGGGACCGAGATCGCGGACGACGTCCACATCGGCAGCTTCGCCGAGCTCGTGCGCACGCGAGTGGGGAGGGGCAGCAAGGTGCCGCACGTCTCCTACCTCGGCGACACCGACCTCGGTGAGGACGCCAACATCGGTGCCGGTACGATCACGGCCAACTTCGATGGCACGAACAAGAACCGGACCAAGATAGGCGACGGCGCCTTCGTCGGCGTGGACACGATGCTGGTCGCTCCCGTCAAACTTGGCAAGGGATCGCGCACGGGGGCTGGTTCGGTCGTCACGAAGGACGTGCCAGACGGCGCGACAGCCGTTGGAGTTCCAGCTAGGGTGGTACGGAGGAAACCCGTCGAATGATCGGTAGATTGACAACGGCGGTCGAGTTCACGGGAGAGGAGGCGTCCCCGTGGGGCGCGCTCAAGTTGATCGCCGGCTCCGCCAACCCCGAGCTCGCCCAGCGCATCTCCGATCAGCTCGGCGTCCCACTCACCGACCCCCGCCTGCGCCACTTTCCCGACGGCGAGATCAACGTCAAGATCGAGGACTCGATGCGGGGCCACGACGTATTCGTGATCCAGCCAACGAGCCCGCCGGTCAACGAGCACCTGATGGAGCTGTTCATCATCCTCGACGCCCTGCGCCGGGCAAGCGCCGGCCGCGTCACCGCGGTCATCCCGTACTACGGCTACGCCCGCAAGGAGCGCAAGACGCAGCCCCGCGAACCGATCTCGGCCAAGCTGGTCGCGAACTTCGTCACGCTCGCCGGCGCCGACCGCCTTCTCCTGCTCGACCTCCACGCCGAAGCCATCGAGGGCTTCTTCGACGTGCCCACCGACCACCTCTCGCCGCACCGGATCATCGCGGAGTACCTGAAGACCCGCGACCTGCACCGCGTCACGATCGTCGCGCCCGACGCCGGCGGCGGGCGGCGCGCCGAAGCTGTGGCGAACGACCTCAACGCTCCGATCGCGTTCGGCTACAAGCGCCGCACGGGCGACGACGAGGTCGAGATGATCGCCGTCTCGGGTGACGTGAAGGGCCGCGACTGCGTGGTGGTCGAGGACATCATCACCACCGGTACCACCATCTCCAAACTTGCCCAGTCGCTGCACAGCCAGGGCGCCAACCGAGTCCTCATCGCGGCCACCCACCCGGTCCTGACGGGCGATGCGGTGGAGCAGCTGAGGAGGGCAAACATTGAAGAGGTCATCGTCACCGACTCGGTCCCAATCTCACCTGAGAAGCTCGGTCCTCATTCGCCGCTGAGGGTTCTCTCAGTGGCACCTCTGCTCGCCGAGGCGATCATCCGGGTCCACGAAAACCGGAGCGTCAGCGAGCTCTTCAGATAGTCCGCTCGTCATGACAGGGCAGGAATGGATCGAGGTCATCGTCCTGGTCGTGTGCTTTTTCGTGGCCGCGCTGGCCAGCGGCACCGAGACGGCACTGACGTCGGTCGGACGCCTTCGAGTCCGCTTTCTCGCGGAGCAGGGAAGCCAGGCCGCGGGCATCCTGCAGAGGCTGCGCGCTGACCCGAACCGCTTCCTTTCGACCGTGCTCTTCGTCAACACGCTGGCGCTCATCGTCGCGTCGACGGCGACGGCTCTCCTCAGCGACGAGGTTTTCACGAGCTGGGGCGTGCCGAGCGCCTGGCGCCTGTGGCTCACCCTGCTGGTTTCGGTCGCGCTCTCCGTGGTCCTGCTCATCGGCGCCGAGGTGACGCCCAAGACGCTCGCCATCACGCACGCCGAGCGCGTCGCGCTCGCGGCCGCCGGCCCCGTCGACCGGCTCGCGAGCTTCCTCGGTCCGATCCTGTGGGCTGTCACCTTCATCTCGCGCGGAATCACGGGAGGCCGCGCCGCCCGAGCCCCGTACCTCACTGAAGAAGAGCTCATCAGCCTGCTGCACGTCTCGGAAGAGCAGGGCGTGATCGAGGAGCAGGAGCACCAGATGATCCACGGGATCATCGAGATCGGCGACAAGACTGTGCGCGAGATCATGGTCCCGCGCACCGACATCGTGGCCGTCGAGCGGAACGCCGATCTGCGCGAGGTCGTGCGGGTCTTCAAGGAACACCGACACACCCGGCTTCCGGTGTTCGAGCACGACATCGACCATGTGGTAGGCCTCATCCACACCAAGGACCTGCTGCTCTTTTACACGCTGTCCAGCTCTCAGAAGTTCGACATGGACAAGCTGCTCCGGCCCATCGAGCACACGCCGGAACAGAAAAAGGTCGACGAGCTGCTGCACGACATGCGGACCAAGAAGGTCCACATGATGATCGTGGTCGACGAGTATGGCGGCACCGCGGGCCTCGTAACCCTCGAGGACCTGCTCGAGGAGATCGTGGGCGAGATCCGCGACGAGTACGACTCCGCCGAGGAGGACGATCTCGTCATCCTCGACGACCACGAGGCGCGCGTCGATGCCGGCTTCCCCCTTGAGGAGCTCAACTCACGGCTCGGGCTCGCCATCGAGGAGTCGGGCGACTACGACTCGGTGGGCGGGTACGTGCACTCGGTGCTCGGGAAGATCGCGACACCAGGCGATTCGTTCACAGCCGGCCGCGCGAAATGGACTGTGGAAAAGGTGAAAGGCCGTCGCATC
Source organism: Candidatus Dormibacteraceae bacterium (assembly GCA_050734495.1). GTDB lineage: Bacteria > Chloroflexota > Dormibacteria > Dormibacterales > Dormibacteraceae > Palsa-870. Next base: position 15,917 of record JBOHUQ010000134.1, on the reverse strand, counting down.
GAGACGATCCGCCTCACGGCGGACAAGCCGTGGCCGACCGACGAATTCAACGCCGCCACCAACAAGGACGGCTCGGGCAAACCAGTGGTGGAGAAAGAGACTGGCCACCTATCGTGACCGGGCTGTCGTGCTGCGCAAGGTCGACTATGGAGAGGCCGACCGGATTTTCACGCTTCTGACCCGCACGCACGGCAAGGTGGGTGCGATCGCGAAAGGCGTGCGGAGGCCGCAGTCGAAGCTGGGCCCTTCGCTCGAGCTGTACGGCCACGTGGACGTGCTGCTGGCGAAGGGGCGCGGCGACCTGGACGTGGTGGCGCAGGTGCAGCGCGTGCCGGGGCTTCGGATTGCCGGCGACGTGGAGGTCATGTCGCACGCCGCCCTCATCGCCGAGCTCGCGGAGCGGGTGTGTGAGGACCGCCACCCGGTCGACGGCGTATACGAGCTGGCCGTGATGGCCCTGGACGAGCTCGCGCGAGAGACGGATCCGCGGCGCGCATCGGCCTATTTCATGATGGCCGCTCTGGATCTGCTGGGCTACGCGCCGCAGCTGGCGGCCTGCGCGTCATGCGATCGCCCGCTCAAAGCGCAGCCGGCGGCCTTCAGCGCGGAGGCGGGCGGGTTCCTGTGCGACCAGTGCGCGCTGCCGTCGATGTCGCTGGTGCCGCTGGCCGCGATCAAGGTGCTGCGGCTGATGGCCGCGGGCGACCTGGAGACGTACCGGCGGCTCAAGCTGGATCTGGCTTTGATGAATGCGATCGATGGCGTGCTGACGACCCAGCTGGAGCACCACCTGGACCGGCGCCTGAAATCGCTAGCATTCCTTCACCAGATGAGGGGGGTTTGAGCATGCTCGACACTGCGAATGCTTTCAGCGGATTTTCCGTCAACGATCTCGACGAGGCCGAGAAGTTCTATGGCAAGGCTCTCGGGGTGACGCTCGAGCAGATTCCGGCCGGCCTGATGTTGAAGATCGGCAATGGCATCCTGGTCTACCCGAAACCGAACCACGAGGCGGCGACGTACACCGTCCTCAACTTCCGAGTCGTCGATATCGACCAGGCGGTCGAGGACCTCGTTGGCAAGGGCGTGGTGTTCGAACACTACGACGGGCTGACCGACATGCAAGGCATCGCCCGAGGCATCAGCAACAACCGAGGCCCGGACATCGCCTGGTTCAAAGACCCGGCCGGCAACATCATCTCGGTGCTGCAGGAAAGCTGATTGCCCCTCTCCCCGCAGGGGAGAGGGTCGGGGAGAGGTCGTGAAAGAAGCATTGAGCGGCGAGCAAGAATGACCGTCCCCCGCGGACAACTCATGGAAAAAGTGGTCGCTTTGACCAAGCGACGAGGCTTCATCTACCCGTCCAGCGAAATCTACGGCGGTCTCTCGGGCTTCTACGACTTCGGCCCCTACGGCGTCGCGCTGAAACGTGCGATCCGGGACCTGTGGTGGCGCCACATGGTCGATTTGCGCGACGACGTGGTCGGCCTTGAATCCACGCAGATCATGCCGTCGGCGGTGTGGGCCGCCTCCGGCCACCTCACGAACTTCGTCGACCCCCTCCGGCAATGCCTCGGCGAATGCAAGAAACGCTGGCGCGCCGACCACGTGAAGGGCGACCGGTGCCCCGAGTGCGGCGGCTCGCTCGACGAACCCCGCATGTTCAACCTCATGTTCAAAACCCACGTGGGTCCCATCGAGGACACCGCCTCCGAGGTCTATTTGCGACCGGAGACGGCACAGGGCATGTTCGCGGACTTCAAGAACGTCCTGAACTCATCGCGTGTACGCGTGCCGTTCGGAATCGCGCAGCAGGGCAAGGCGTTCCGCAATGAGATCACGCCGGGCAACTTCGTCTTCCGAGTCCGAGAGTTCGAGCTGATGGAGATGGAGTTCTTCGTCAAGCCCGACACGGATGACGAATGGTTCGATTACTGGCGAACGGACCGCATGCGCTGGTACACCGAGGTGCTGGGCATCAAGCCGAACAACCTGCGCTTCTACGATCACCCCAAGGCCGGCCTTTCGCACTACTCAAAGCAGACGACCGACATCGAATACGACTTCCCATTCGGCTGGGGCGAGCTGGAGGGGGTCGCCGACCGGACCGACTTCGACCTCCGCGTCCACCAGGAGCACTCGAAGGTCGACCTCAGCTACCTCGACCCTGAGACGAACGAGCGCTACCTGCCCTGGGTGATCGAGCCCGCGGTGAGCCTGGAGCGCATCTTCATCACGCTGCTGCTCGACGCGTACGACGAAGACGTGGTGAACAACGAGCCGCGCGTGGTGCTGCACCTGCACCCCAACGTTGCGCCGGTGCAGGTGGCGGTGGTTCCCCTGTCGAAGAAGCCGGAGCTGACCGGCCCAGCACAGGAGGTCATGAAGTCGCTGCGAGGCGAGTTCCGGGTGGAGTACGACCAGACGGGCGGCAACATCGGCCGCCGCTACCGCCGCCAGGACGAAATCGGCACCCCGTTCTGCGTCACGATCGACTTCGAAACCCTGACCGACCAGGCGATCACGATCCGCCAGCGCGACAGCACAGAGCAGGAGAGGGTCAAGATCGCGGCCCTGCGAGACCGACTGGGAGCGCTGACTAATTAATTAGTGATATGACAGATACGTTCGAGAGGCTCGCCAAGTCCCTCGGTGCCGGCCCAGTGACCAAGCCCACCGATCCCATCAAACCGCAACGCATGAACGCGAACGCCTTCTGCCTCCGCAACAGGGTGTTCGCCATGCACGTCGGCGATGACCTGGTCGTCAAGCCGCCTCCCAAGCGAGTGGCCGAGCTGATCGAGGGCGGTATCGCTGTTCCCAACGTCGTCGGCGGGCGGCCGATGAAGGAATGGGCGAACCTGCGGCCCGAGACTGAGAAGGAATGGCTGGCCCTTGCAAAGGAATCCCTGGACTACGTCCGCAAGAAACTCTGACCAAGAATCGTGATCCGTGGAAGGCGCCTAAGCAGAAACTAGGCCAGAGACCAGGTTTCGCAGCTCGTCTAGCTCGCGACGGTACTTGTTCAGATGACTCTCTGCGGTTGAGCCGGGGTGCCAATCGAGCTCGAAGTGGCCGTGTGACACCTTCGGCTCGGCCACGTCGTGCAGTTCTTCCGATGGGATGACCAGGCACTCCTCGTGGAATCTCGCCTCCTCTCGGAGCCAGCCCAGCACCACGATGTAGGTGGACGGCGAAGGCCGGAAGCTGGACGCCAGCACCATGACGCTCGCGCTCGGGTGCGCAGCGTCGACACCGACCGTCTTCACCTGAATTCCCAACACGCGCCGGCTCTCGAGATGCAGCACTCCCAGCTCAGACGTCTCGAGGTCAGGAAACGGCCGAAAAAGGTTCAGGCCCGGATCCTGTGCAAGCAGCCGTACCACCTCCGCCTCCCCGAGGAACCCCACATCGCTCCGCCACGTTGGACGCGGCGCCGCTCCCTCCGCCAGGGCCGGCGCAGCCGAAGCGATGCCGAATCGCTCAACCAAACTTTCAGCAGGCACCAGCCACGGCAGCCACCGGCTGTCCGAGCGCGGATTCATCCCGAATCCGGTCGAGTAAACCGGCGCTCCATCCGCGGAACTCAGGTCGGCCAGGCGCTTGAACTCGCGCACCGGCACGACGAGCATCGTCGGGCCCAATCCACCTTCGACCACGAGACCCGCCACGAGCAGTGCATCGTCGTCAAGCAATGCCGATGCCCATACCGCCAGCTCCACCTCACCTTTAACAAGGCTCGATCGCGCCTTCGCCTGCACCCGGAAATACGTTCCATCCGTCAGCCGGTGCACCAGCCCGTCGATCCCTCGATCGGTCAGCGGCAGGAACACGTGCAGCTGGCCGCGCGACTGCTCCGTCAGAAGCGCCCACAGCCGGAACTCGAACACTTGGCCCGAGGCGCTCGCCTCGCTTCTCGTCCAGGGCGCGTCCATTACGCAACCATAAATAGGGCGAGCCCCACGCAGGGTGGTTGCCCCGCGCAGGGCCCAAGGAAGGGAAGGAGGTCTGACTAAACTCGATCCGCGACCGGCGCCCCCCTCGAACGCCGGCCCAAAAGTTCGTGCACCTCTATGAAATCGTCTGACCGGTCACTCCGTCGCCGTACAAGTGAGGTACACATACCGGTGTAATGAAACTCCCCATAACGGGTGTCGCGCGCAGGTTCGTGTCTAGTCGTTCGACGAGCCCGCCAGCTTGGTCATCGTCGGCACGTTCTTGGTGGCGCAGGTGAAGCCCAGGCAGCCCAGGCGCCAGCCCTGCTGGATCGTCCGCAGCACGGAGTAGTGGTTGTATGCCACGTCCGACGTCTGGTGCTCGTCGCTGGAGCGCGAGATGACGAGAGATACGACGTGCCCGCCGCCCTGGCCTTGGACCGAGTCGCAGCAGCCCAAGTCGTCGCCGAATCCTCCGAAGCCGCTGTTCGTGAACTCGCTCTCGTCCCACATGATGAAGATCACCGAGTTGCCCTTCCACGCGCGGGAAGAAGTGATCGCACCGACGGTGCTGGACAGGAACGTGTCGCCCGCGCTGATCAGGCTCTGCTCGTTGCTGAAGTTGCATGGGTCGGCTGGCGTCGTGCCGCGGCCGTGCATGTCGTGGCACGGGTCCGGGCTGATCCATAAGTAGTTCGGGACGCGCTTCGAGGCGAGGTCGGTGTTCAGCTGGCTCAGGTCGACGATGTTCGCCATCCGGGCCGAGCTGCTTTGGACCCTCCTGCCCGTGGCGTGTGGGGCAACCGGGACGCGACCCCTGGCAACTCGGTCAGCGCGTCCAGATTCGACGACTGAAGGGCTGGACTTCAGTCCGGCTGATAGGCAAGATTAAGCGCTGGGGTAGCCGAAGAGGGCCCGCGGAGTGCGGGCCCTCTTGCCTTTGGTGGCTAGTCGCGTTCCTCGCCGTTCGACTCCGCGAACCATGCAAACGCACCCGTCGTTGCGTTGGTCGTTCCAACGAACACCTCAGGATCTTTGCATCGGCGCGGAAGGGCGACCTTCGTCTTGATCGTCGAATTGCCGGTGGTGCTCGCCGGGAACAACCCGGTGGTCACGTTCGCGATGCCGTGGGGCGTCAGGCAGCTCACCGTCGCGCTGAAGTTTGCGATCGGGTTCTTGCCGTTTACCGGAGCAACCACGATGATCAGGCCCTTCACGGTCACCGAGAGATGACCTTCGCGGTCCACTTCTCCCCGACCTGAGGTGATGACCCACGGCAACCCGCCGCCCTTGATCCCCCGATCGTTCACCGAGCCTACCGCGGAACCGTGACCGGCGTCATCGAATCGAACTCCACAAGCGTCCTGCCGTCATGCGCCGCGACGCTCAGAGTGCCCGCCCCGACCAGGCCCAAAGCACCGACCGCAGCCACCAGAAGTCCCGGAAATTGACCATTGCCAAAGCCCTCCGTGAACCCGTCGCCAACTCTATGAATACCGGCTGGTGTTTCACCTCGTGGCTCGACGTAGAGGTCCGCCGGCGGGAATCCGCAAGGTTCCGGCCCAGTAAGCCGTTCAACCAGGTAGCAACCCAGCACGGAGCGAGGCCTCTAACCCTTCCCCCACAACAAAAGAGGCCTTCGCTTCAACCGCCCCGGCGAGCCCTTCCCGACGTGCTCGCCGGGCTCCGGGGGGGCGCGGGAGGTTCGGGCCGTAGCTCCGCTAACCCACCAGCCTGATCGTCCAGAAGTCCGACGACAGCCCGGGCTGGATCAGATACGAGTACGGGAGGGTGAAGTAGCCCTTCATTCCCCACGTGGCGCCCCATGAGTTGCGCACGATGAACCACTGGTTCGCGTCGTCGTAGCCGACCGCCACCACCGCGTGCCCGCCCACCGGCCGCTCGCCCCACCGCGGCATCGGAGCATGACCGGTGCGCGCGACCGCGGGACTCTCAAAGCTCTGGTACACGGTGAACCCGAAAACGAACGGATAGCCCGACGCGAGGCATCCTTTCATCTGGTTGATGTCCTGCACAAGACCCTGGTACGACACCGCGCGGTCGAGCCTGGCGTCCGCGTACGCCCGAGCCGGTGGCTTGCTCGCGAACTTCGCGATGCGATACGGCCACTCAGGCTCAGGACACACACCGAGGCTTGCCACCGACTTGATTCCGTCCCGAAGCATCGCGCCACTGTCCGAGCGCATGGTCCCCTCGATGACGCGCTCGTTGTAGTAGATGAAAAGGCGCGAGGGCACGAAGTCGGAGAGCTTCTGCTTCCGACGGTCGAACTCGATCGCCCCCGCGATTGCGTTCGCGGTGCAGCTGCCGAGCTGGCCCTGGTTGTAGACCGCAGGACACCGTCGCCGCAGGTCGGCGCTGGGCGGCAGCGCCGCGAGAAATTGGGCCGGCGCCGCGTACAGGTGGTCGCGCTGGTCGGGCTGGTCGGGAATCCACCCGTAGCGGGCGATCTTGCGTGGCCTCGTCATCTATTCACTCCCTCGGGATGCCGGATTTGGTACCTACCGGATTATCGGAGGCGCGGTTCCGGACGGAAATCCATGAATCCCATGGTCAGGACTCTGGCGAATCCGCTAAAGGTAAGCCCAGCTCGCGACGCTCGCCGAGGCGCCGACGTACACGTTCACCTGCGGGATCCGGTGCGCCTCGAGCATGATCGCGGTCGCCCGCGTGTGGCCCTCCATTATGACCAGGCGGCTGTCGTCCGGTCGCCGCAGGCAGATGATCTCAGGCAGCACGGGCATCGGGTGCGAGTCGACGATGCGCAGCGCGAGTGCAAGCACGAGCATGTTGGTCTGGTCACCGGTGAACACGTGCCCCACATTGGAGGCGCCCTCCGCGACCTTGCGCGTCACGGGCGCCAGCGCCGCCCAGGCTGGGTGTCCGTTCGCGTAGAGCATCTCACCGATCTCGTGGCTCGTCACCCGCGCGCGGCGCCACTGGATGTCGTTCGCGAGACCTTCGAAGCTCTTGATGCCGAGCCCGAAGCCGTGGGTCTTCACGATGATCTTGCGGCGCAGCTCGTTCTGGTCGGCGTCCCGCAGGTTCGGCGAGCGCGCGGCCCTCAAGGCCGACGCGAGATAGACCGCGTTGGGCGGCTCTCCCGCCAGGTACTGCTGAAACACGACAGACTCGATCTCGGCCTGCAGCCAGGCCAGCATCACCTGGTTGTCGGTCGCCATCCCGAGGTCGTCCATCTGCGCCGTCAAGGCTAGCGTGTGTTCAGAGCTCGATCGTCACCATTCTCAGGCCCGGCGAGACGCTTTTCGCTCCCCCGCACGGTAGGGGCGGGGTGGGGGATTACGGAATCCATCAAGATATGTCTGTACTGATGGCTGCGCACAAATGGGTCTACCAGTTCAGCGAGGGATCGGCCAAAATGCGCGACCTCCTCGGTGGAAAAGGGGCCGGCGCCGCCGAGATGACCCGCGCGGGAATGCCCGTGCCGCCCGGTTTCACCATCACCACCGAAGCCTGCCGCGCGTATCTGAAGGGCGGCGGCAAATTCCCCGACGGCCTCTGGGACCAGGTCGTCCTGAATCTCAAGACCCTGGAGCGCAAAGCCGGCAAGCGGTTCGGCGACCCCAAGGACCCCCTGCTCGTGAGCGTCCGCTCCGGCGCCAAGTTCTCGATGCCCGGAATGATGGACACCGTCCTCAACCTCGGCCTCAATCAGGAAACCGATAAGGGCCTGGCCGCGCTGACGAAGAACGACCGCTTCGCCCTCGACTCGCGGCGGCGCTTCATCCAGATGTTCGGCAAGACCGTGAAGGGCATCGACGGCGATGAGTTCGAGCACGCGCTGCAGCAGGTCAAGAAGGAGGCGAAGGTCAAGACCGACCCCGAGCTGACTCCCCCTTATCTGCGCAGGCTGATCGACCGCTACCTCGCCACGTATAAGGACGCGACCGGCCGCAATTTCCCGGACGACCCCGTGGTTCAGCTGCGCGAGGCGATCGAGGCCGTCTTCCGCTCCTGGAACACCGACCGCGCGAAAACGTACCGCCGCCTGGAACGCATCCCGGACGACCTGGGCACCGCAGTGAACGTGCAGATGATGGCGTTCGGCAACATGGGCAAGAACTCCGGAACGGGCGTCGCGTTCACCCGCAACCCGATCAGCGGCAAGAAGGAGCTCTACGGCGACTACCTCGCGAACGCGCAGGGCGAGGACGTGGTCGCGGGCGTACGCGACACCGAGCCGATCAAGGCACTCAAGCGCCACATGCCGAAGGTGTACGCGGAGTTCGAGGGCTACGCGCGCAAGCTCGAGAAGCACTACCGGGACGTGCAGGACCTCGAGTTCACCATCGAGCGGGGCAAGCTCTGGATGCTGCAAACCCGGTCGGCCAAGCGCACCGGCGAAGCGGCCGTGAACATCGCAGTCGACATGGTGGGCGAGCGGCTCATCACCAGGAAGGAAGCGGTCGCGCGAATCGAACCGCGCCAGCTCGAGCAGCTCCTGTTCCCGCGCGTCGACCCGAACGCAAAGGTCGCGCCGCTCGCCAAGGGCGTGCCGGCGTCACCGGGCGCCGCATCCGGCGGAGCCGTCTTTGACGCAGACACGGCGGTGGAGTGGGGCAGGGCGGGCAAGGCCGTGATCCTGGTCCGCGTCGAAACGAACCCCAACGACGTGCACGGCATGGTCGAGGCGAAGGGAATCCTGACGCAGACCGGGGGCACGGCCAGCCACGCGGCACTGGTTGCGCGCGGCATGGGCCGGCCGTGCGTCGTGGGCGCGAGCTCGATCGACGTCGACGTGCGCAAGCGCGTGTTCTCAGCCAATGGCACGACCATCAAAGAGGGCGAGGAGATCACGATCGACGGCACCACCGGCGAGGTCTACGTAGGACACGTTCCGACGATCGAGGCCCAATCGCTCAACAAGCACCGCTCCGCGAGTGCCATCCTGCGTTGGGCCGATGAGTTCCGCCGCCTGCAGGTGTGGGCCAACGCCGACTACCCGCGCGATGCGATCAAGGCTCGCGAGAACGGCGCCCAGGGCGTTGGCCTGTGCCGCACGGAGCACATGTTCATGGAGCAGGACAGGCTGCCCATCGTCCAGAACATGATCATGGCCCGGACTACCGCGGACCGCGAGAAGTTCCTCGCGGAGCTGTTGCCTATCCAGCGGGGTGACTTCGAGGGCATCTTCGAGGCGATGGAGGGATTGCCGGTGATCATCCGGCTCATCGACCCGCCTCTGCACGAGTTCCTTCCGAGCCTCGAGGATCTGATCCGCGAGACGACCGAGCTCAAGACGACGGGCCAGCACCCGGCGCGCCTGAAGAAGCTCGAGAAGATCATGGCTCGCGTCGAGGAGCTCCACGAGGCGAACCCGATGCTAGGCCTGCGCGGCGTGCGCCTCTCGATCCTGTTCCCCGAGATCACGCGCATGCAGGTGCGCGCGATCATGGAGGCCGCCGCCAACCTCCGCAAGAAGAAGGTCGATGCGCGGCCCGAGATCATGATCCCGCTCGCGGGGACGCTCGCCGAGATGGTTTCCGTACACAGAGAGTTGAAGCCGGTGGCCGACGCGGTTCAGAAAGAGAAGGGCGTGCGGGTGCCCTACAAGTTCGGCACCATGATCGAGATCCCGCGCGCGGCGCTGACCGCGGGCGAGATCGCAACCGTCGCGGAGTTCTTCTCGTTCGGGACCAATGACCTCACTCAGATGACGTTCGGCTACTCACGTGACGACGCCGAGCGCCACTTCATCGTGCGATATCTCGAGAACAAGATCCTGCCTCGCAACCCGTTCGAGACCATCGACGAAAACGGCGTGGGCCGGCTGATGGCGATGGCGGTCACGGAAGGCCGCAGGACGCGGCCGAGGATGGAGATCGGAATCTGCGGCGAGCACGGGGGAGACCCGGACTCGATCCACCTCTGCCACAAGCTTGGCCTGAACTACGTCTCATGCAGCCCATTCCGAGTCCCAGTAGCCCGTCTGGCTGCCGCCCAAGCAGCCATCGGGGACACGAGCAAAGACAGGTAGTCGGTAATTCACCTCCCCACCCTGGGGGTCGGTGAGGGGCGAGGCAGAGGAAGCCTAGTGCGGTCCTCGAGACTCGGCCTCCTTGGACCGGTGCCAGTGCTCCTCCGCCGCAGCCTTGTCCCCTCGCAGCTCCGCCACCTGCGCGAGCGCCCGCCATGTCCAACCCGGCAGCTGCCGGTCGCCCAGCTCCTCCGCGACCCGGATCGCATACCGCAGGTCCTCCTCGGCCGGGTCGAGCCGGCCGAGCTCTCGCTTGGCGATCCCTCGGGCGGCCCGCGCGTCTGCCAGCTCCCACCGAGCGCCGAGCTCGGAAAAGATCGCCACGCCGCGATCGAACCAGGACAGCGCTTCCTCGTGGCGCCCGAGGTCGCTCAGGACGCGGCCCTTCTGCACTGATGTATTGGCGATGCTGAACTGATCGCCGATCTCCTCCGCCAGGGCGCGCGCCTCATCGATGAGATCGAGCGCTCCCTCCAGGTCCTGCATCTCGCCGCGGTTGATCGAAAGAGCCGTGAGCGCCCGCACGCGAGCCCAGTGGTCGGTCGCTTCGACCATGTCGAGGGCCCGTCGCCAGATGACCTCGGCCTCATCGAATCGCCCGCGCGTCCACGGCACCCACCCTGCAAAAAGCAGGGCCCGCACAACGGCCATGGAATCTCCCAACTTCTCGGCCGCGTGCAGCGACCGCCCCAGCAGCTTTTCGGCCTTGTCCACGTCGGCCTCGAAGTTGATCGCGATGTCGCCGAGAAAACGAAGTGCCAGCGCCAACGCGAAGTCGTCGTCGTGCGCTTCCGCAAGAGTGACGGCGCTGGTCAAGGCCTCGGACGCCAGGCGATACTCACCGAGCCAGTACCGCGCCTCACCGAGACCCGCCAGGATCCTTGCCTCGCGCACCGCCCAGCCGTTCTCGGGCCCGGCCATGACGAGCGCTCGGTCGTAGCGATCGATCGCCGAGCGGATCTCCATGCGTCGCCGAGCGCGGTCGCCGGCGACCAGCAGCGCGCCGGCCGCGCGGTCGGGAGCCGCTCGGTCGTTCGGATCCAGGTCGAGCGAAGCGCGCGCCGCGAGCTCGAAATGGTCGGCGGCCGACGATCGATGGCCTCGTTCCAGGAGGAACTCGCCCTCGAGAGTATGGAGGCGCAGGCGCTCTCGTTTCGGGAGGCTCGCGTAAGCGACATCCTTCAAAGTTGCGTGGCGCATGCGCCAGATCGTCGCGCCGGCTGCGATGTTGTCCGGCACGACCAGCTCAGCGTCCTCGAGCTGACGAAGCTCCTCGATCGTCGCGTCTTGATCGACGACAGTCAGCTCCTCGAGGTCGAAGCCGTACATGAAGACCGCGGCGTGCCTCGCCAGCTCTCGAAGCCTGGTGGGCAGCGAATCTAGGCGAGCGCTCACCACCGCCTGCACCGTGGGAGGAATCGCCGCATGCGCGCTCGAGCCGGCGGCGGCGCGGTTCGTCATCAGCATGCCTGTCGTCTCGATGATGAAGAACGGGTTCCCGCCCGCCCGCTCGGCAATCTCGATGGCCTGCGCCTCCGCGATGCCGGCCCCGGCATGCCGGACGAGATGGATCGAGTCCGCGGACGAGAGCGGATCCAGCCGCAGGAGAACGGCGTTGCCGGTGGTCGCTCCCCAACTCGGCCTGAGCTCCAGCAGCTCGTTGCGCGCGAGGACGAGGATCAGCGCGCGGCGCGGCCCGCTGCGCCCGGAGGAGGCGAGGCGCTCGGCCAGGTCCAGCATCGGAGGCTGGAGGGTGTGTGCGTCCTCGAAAATGATGATCACCGGGTGATCGCGCGCCATCCCGTCCACCAGCGCGACAAAGCCCGCCTGCACGTCGCTGACAAATGCCGCCTCGTCGCTTTGCTCGGCCATGCCAAACAGGAGGGCCAGGCGCTGGACGGTGCGATCAGCCTCCGAGGGCTCGCTCCACTTGTCCACCAGCTCCCGGAGAAGGCGGCGGACCTTTTCGGGTGGGTCGCCAACTTCGATCCCGGCGAGGTCCCCAACTATGGCGGTCGCGGGCGAGAAAGTCGCCGAGTCGGTGGTGGACCGAGGCCGGCCGCGCAGGACCGCCACGAGCGCGCCGACACCCGCCGCGAGCTCATCGGCCAGGCGCGATTTGCCGATCCCAGGCTCGCCCACGACCGTCACGAGCATGGGGCGACCCGTCGACGCGACGAGGCCGAGACTCTGGTCGAGCTCCGCCTGCTCGCTCGTGCGCCCGACGAACGGGATGGTGCGCCGTGCCGAACGGGTCGACAGGCCATCGACCGGGTAGGCGTCGAGCGCGGCGTCGAAGCCCTTGGCCTTGATCCGGCGCCGCCGCCCATACGAAACGGAGTCCTCCGTGAGTGCATATGCCGTGCTGCCGGCCAGGATCTGGCCCGGCTGCGCGGCCGATTGAAGACGCGCGGCCGCGTTCACGACCTGCCCGGTCACCAGCACCTGGCCGCTGGGATTTCGGCCCATGGCCGCCTCTCCGGACTCGATCCCGATGCTGACCTCCAGCGGAACTGGAAGTCCGGCCGCCTCACCAAGACGCCGGGTTCGGGCACGGATCCCGAGGCCCGCCCGGACCGCGCGCAGCGCATCGTCCTCGTGCACGTGCGGAAGCCCGAAGACGGCCATCACCGCGTCTCCGATGAACTTTTCGGGCCGGCCGCGGAGCGTCAGCAACTCCTCGGATGCCGCCCCGAAGAACTGACCGAGAACCTCGCGAGCCCGCTCGGGATCGAGGCGGGCGCCGAGGCCGGTCGAGGCGACGATGTCGGCAAACAGGACGGTGACCATCTTGCGTTCTTCGGTGCCGAAGAGCGGTCCGACGGAAGCGCCGCAGTTGGGGCAAAATCGGGCTCCGTCGGGGAGTGGACGGCCGCACACCGAGCAGGTCATGACCTGCACAATAAACTGACGCAGATGGCGGACTCCAAGACCAGGGCACTCAGCCGGGTCCCCTTGTTCTCACAGCTCTCTAAAAGCGAGTTGGAGTTCGTGGCCAGCCGGGCGGATGAGGTCAGCGCAAAAGCCGGCCAGAAGCTGATTACGCAGGGTCAGGCCGGCGACTCGTTCTACATCCTGCTCGACGGCGAGGCGCACGTCGATGTCAAGGGCAAGCCTCGCCGCACGATGAAGGCCGGGGACTTTTTCGGCGAGATCAGCATGCTGGACCGCGGCTTCGCCAGCGCCACAGTGACGACCAAGACCGACGCGCGCCTGCTGGTCATGAGCCACGCTCAGTTCCGCGATGCGATCAAGGCCAGCGATGGGCTGCTGGTGAAGGTCCTCGCCGCGATGGGCGAGCGACTGCGCGCCGACATGATGGCGAACGACAGCCCGCGCCCGTAATCCTCCCCGTAGGGAGCGATCACCAAGTCCCTTCCTCATCGCCGGTATGCGCGCAGGGTCGAGAGAGGGTCGCGAAAGAACCTACGCCCGACCCTCTTTCAGCTGGTCGATCGTCTTGGCGATGCGGCGCTGCCGGGTCTCGGGTGACTTGATGGCTTCGATTGAAATGACCAGGCGCCGCTGGTTGCTGTAGGTGAGTCCCTCAAAGAATCTCTTGGCGTCGGTGTTTCGGCCGAGCGCCGCGGAGAAGTCTGGTGGGATGGCGACCTGACGAGGCTCGGTGTCGAGCTCGAGGTCGACGTCCACGGTGTCTCCGGCGGCCACCCCGGCTCCCTCGCGAAACTCAGGCGGCACGCCAAGCATGAACTTGCCGCCCATCGAGGCGACGCTGGTGCGATAGGTGAAGCCGTTGATCGTCGCGCGGACTGGTGGCCGCTTCGAACCGAGAGCGGCCACCACCTTCGCCGGAACTTCGATCCCTGCCGCCGTCTTGCCGGACAGCAGGATCTTGGTCCGAAATCTCATCGCTTGGAAACTGGGCGGCCTTCGAGAGTCTTGGGCATCGCGTTGTCGGAGGTGGCCAGCTCCACGATCCGGATGTTGTTGCCGAAGGGGTCGCGGATCCCGAAGTCGGTGCCGTAGAAGTGCTCTTCGGGCTCGGAGGTGAACTCCACCCCGCGCGCCTTGAGCGTCTCGTAGGTCTTTGTGCAGTCATCGGTGGTGAGGCCCAGCGTGAAGCCGGTCGCTCCCTTGGTCACGAGCTCACGGACCTGCGCCGCCGTCTTCTCGTCCATGGCTGGCGGCCCGGGCAGCTCGAGCAGGACGTTGCGACCGGGCTGGCTCGGAACACCGACCGTCACCCAGCGCATGAACCCAAGGTCCATGTTGTTGGTGAGCTCCATCCCGAGTGTGCCGACATAGAAGTCGATGGCCTTGTCCTGGTCGAGTACGAAGATGCTTGACATGTTGATCGAGTTGTACATCGGTCTCTCTCCTGTATGTGATGGCTTGAACAACACCGATGCTAGGTTGCGGTCTTGACCCTGGCTTCTCCAAAACTGCTCGGTCTCATCCAGGACATCGAGAAGCAGGTTGGGACGGCGAATACAAGCTTGCGGTTGCGATATTCGGTCGGCGTATCGCCCACGATCTCAGTGAATGTCCGGCTGAAGGTGCCGAGGCTTCCAAACCCGACATCGAGGCAGATCTCCGTCACGCTCCGCGGAGTCTCTCGCAGCAGGAACATCGCTCTCTCGACCCGCCGCCGCTGAAGGTAGCGATGGGGCGTCTCACCGAAGGTCGCCTTGAAAGTCCGGATGAAGTGGGCCTCGGATACGTTGGCGACGCGCGAAAGACTGATGAGATCCATTGGCTGCGCGTAAGCGCGATCCATCGCATCACGTGCCCGCAGCATCCGGCGATTCAGCTCCTCCACGGCCCGAGTCACCCCACGATGTTAAGAGAGGGAGGAGGCGCCGGCTAAGCCGCCCAGCGCATCCCCGGCCCGCGCGCCCGCCTCATCACCACGCGATCCGGCGGCAGGAACTGAAACTCGCGACCGACTTTGATCACCTGCCACCCACCTTCATGCACGAGGCGATGGTGGAAGAAACAGAGGGCCTGTTGCCGAAGAGGTCGAACCGAACTCTGGTGCCCCCGAGCCAGGAGGCGAGTCATGTCTGGACCATGTCCGACGTCCGAAGGCCTTGGAAGGCGGCGGAAAGGGCAGCCTGAGCGTCTCGAAGAGCCTTCCGGGAGGCCTGCATGACCACCGCCGCTCTTCCGGACTGGGCCTCCGGGCGGCGCTTGACCAACTGCTTCAGGTTGATGACGGCGGCGGTGAGCAGAGCTTGAATCTGGACGCTGGGTCGGCGGCGGAACTGAGCTCTTTCGAAACCATGCTTGGACTTCAGGTCGGCCATGATGCGCTCGCTCACAACCTGGCGGCGTCGGAGTCGGCGCTGTCCAAGACGGCTGGCGACGTGCACCCGAGCACGGTCTGAAAGCTCCGCTCCCCAGCTCCGTTGGAGCTGCCGATTGACTCGTCCTGTCGTGCACTTTGCTTTCAGATGACAGTTCGCGCACGTGTACTTTCCTTTTGGCCTGTAGACCGATTTGCCCAGCGTGAAATGCTCGGCGGCGCGAACCAGCTCGGTGCCGGCGGGGCAAACGTAGACGTCGCGGTCGGCGAGGTAGGTGAAGTCGTCGATGCTGAAGAGGCCTGTCTTGTTGCCCTTTCGCTTCTGATTCAGGGTGGGCACGATGCCCCTGGCTTCGCATTCCCTTAGCCCCGTCTCGGTGCCGTAGCCACTGTCGCCGACGAGCTCGCGAGGTGCTCTCCCCAGGTTCACCTGATGCTTGTCCAGCATCCTGCCAACCGAGCTCGCGTCCGAGTCGCCGGCAGCGCCGACGTCCACCGCCGTGATGATGTTGGCCTTGCCGCCGTCAACCACAACCTGCGTCTTGTAAACCAATCGCGAGCGCCCGTTGTGCCTCGTAGCGACTTCTGCGTCAGGGTCAGTCGTGCTCACCAGCGAAGAGCGCAACGTTGGGTGTTCGGCGAGAGGTCCTGGCTTCGGCCCGGTGCCACCCTTTTCTCGCGGAGGCTCTGGTACTGG
>JBOHUQ010000133.1:0-34445 GCA_050734495.1 Candidatus Dormibacteraceae bacterium | reverse complement strand
GTCCAAGGTGCTCGCGCCCGGCGACACGATCATCGACGGAGGCAATTCGCTGTTCCACGACACGCGGCGGCGCGCCGCCGCCGTCGAGAAGGCAGGCCTGGGGTTCATCGGGGCCGGCGTGTCGGGTGGCGAAGAGGGTGCGCTTCGCGGACCGAGCATCATGCCTGGCGGCACGCGCGCGTCCTATGAACGCGTGGCGACGATGCTGACCGGGATCTCGGCCAAGGTGGACGGAACTCCGTGCTGCACCTACATCGGACCCGACGGGGCAGGCCACTTCGTGAAGATGGTCCACAACGGGATCGAGTACGCCGACATCCAGCTGATTGCTGAGACGTACGACTTCCTGCGCCAGGTCACCGGCTTGGCTCCCGCCGAGCTGGCAGCTGTTTTCAGCGATTGGAACCAGGGCAAGCTGCAGTCCTACCTGATCGAGATCACCGCCAACGTGCTGGCGAAGACCGACGCCACCACCAGGACTCCACTGGTCGACTTGATAGAAGACGAGGCGGAGCAGAAGGGAACCGGGCGCTGGACCAGCGAGTCCGCGCTCGAGCTCGGGGTGCCGCTGACCGGGATCACCGAAGCGGTGTTCGCGCGCATCCTGTCGAGCCAGAAGGCGCAGCGAGCGAAGGCGTCCGAAATCCTCGCCGGACCTCCCTCCCCGCCGGCCGCGGAGGGTAGCGGGGAGAGCGCCGGTGGGGAGGTCCGGCAGCCGAACAGCTCTCGACGGGAGTTATTCGATGACGTGCGTGACGCGCTTTACGCGTCGAAAATCGTCGCGTACGCGCAGGGATTCGAGCACCTGGGCGCCGGATCCCAAGAGTTCGGATGGGATCTCGACCTCGGCGCCCTGGCCACGATCTGGCGCGGCGGCTGCATCATCCGCGCGAAATTCCTCGACCGGATCAAGGACGCGTACGCCGAGTCTGCGGACCTGCCAAATCTCATGCTCGCGCCGTTTTTCCAGGAGGCGCTCGCCACCGCGCAGGGCCCCTGGAGGTCAGTCGTCAAGCAGGCCATCGACCGGGGCGTGCCCATCCCCGCCTTCTCCTCATCGCTCGCGTACTACGACGGCTACCGGCGGGCGCGCGGTCCCGCCAACCTGATCCAGGGCCTCCGCGACTACTTCGGGTCCCATGGCTATCACCGCATCGACCGCGCTGGCGCCTTCCACACGCGATGGGCGCAGGACGGCTCGGAGGTCAGTGCGGACTAGGTGAAGTTCAACTTAGGCCGCCTTCGCCGGCAGCTTGCGCTTGAGCAAGGCGAGGACGGCCACCTCGTCCGCTTTGAGGTTTTGATATGCCCTGCTCGACACGACACTCAGGACGCTCGCGAGCGACCCGTCCAAGTACGTGTCGATCACCCGCGGGTGGACGTACGCGCGGCGGCAAACCGCTCGCGTGTGTCCGAGCCTTCGCGCAACGCTGTCAATCGCGGCGACCACGTTCCGTTTGGCCTCAGCATCGGACTCGAAGCGGGCGGTATCGCGCAGAGCTGACGTGGCGAGGACGGTGGCCGACCACGTGCGGAAGTCCTTCGCGGTGTAATCCCCACCGCTCACCGCCTGCAGGTACTGGTTGACATCGTCCGAATGGACCGTGCGACGTTCGCCGTCGGAGTCGATGTACTGGAACAGCATCTGGCCTGGAAGCTCTTCGCATCGCCGGACCACCGTCGCGACGCGCCGGTTCGTGATGCCAACTTCGATCTCGCGCCCACTCTTGCCTTTGAAGAGGAACCGCACCATCGACCCGTTGACGGTGACATGCCGGTCGCGCAGCGTGGTGAGGCCGAAGGAGCCGTTGTCGCGGGCGTATTCCTCGTTGCCGATCCGCGCATAGGTCATCTCGAGCAACCTCACGATCGTCGCGACGACCTTTTCGCGGGGGAGGCCGGGCTGTCCCAGGTCACGAGCGACGCGGCGCCTGATTCTTGGCAGGGCGCGGGCGAAGCCGACCATGCGCGAGAACTTGTCGGCGTCTCGAACGGCACGCCACGTCGCGTGGTAGAGGTGCTGTTTGCGGTCCCTGGCGTCGCGGCCGGTGGCCTGCAGGTGACCGCGCGGTCGTGTGGAAATCCACACTTCCTTCCAGGCCGGCGGGATGACGAGGCCGCGAATCCTCTCGAGGGTGGCTGGATCGGTGACCCGCTTTCCATCGGGGCTGAAGTAGGTGAAGCCTTTTCCCTTGCGCACCCGGCGGATGCCGGGTTCGACATCGGAGGCGTAGACCAGCCCAGCCTGGGCCGCCTCGGGCGGCCGGACTTTCAGGCCGCGCTCAGTGGTGTCGTTCCGGGCCCGTCCCATCTCGGCTGAAAAGCCAACGAGAGGTTACGCTTCCGCGCCCACAGCAAGGAGACCAGCTCCTCCCTCGGCGTCTGCGCGTTGCATGGAACGCCGAGCCGCCACAGGTTGGCCTGGAGCTCGACCGGCAGCGCCTCGTCACATGGATGGGGTCGTGCCACGCGGTCGAGAGCCTGCCCGATCTGGACCAGCATCAGCTCTTGCTCGCTCATGACCCGAAAACGCGCGGGGCGCTTGCCCTACTGACCGACCTCCGCTCGCGTTTCGACGAAGGCCCGGACCGCGCGTTCGAGGTCCGCCCTGGAATGCGCCGCCGACACCTGCGTCCTGATCCGAGCCTTGCCCTGCGGCACCACCGGGTACGAAAAGCTGACGACGTACACGCCCTTCTCGAGCATGACCTGCGCCATGCGCGCGGCGACTCTTGCGTCGCCCACCATCACCGGGATGATCGGATGATCTCCGGGCAGGACGTCAAACCCTGCCTCGGTCATCTGCCGGCGGAAGAACGCGGTGTTGTCGTGCAGCCGCTGTCGCAGCTCGCCGGCCGACCGGATCAGCTCGAGCACCTTCAGGCTCCCAGCCACGATGGAGGGAGCCACCGAGTTGGAGAACAGATAAGGACGCGAGCGCTGGCGGAGCATCGCGACCAGCTCCCTGCGGCCGGAAATATAGCCGCCGCTGGCTCCGCCGAGAGCTTTGCCGAGAGTCCCGCTGATCGCGTCGACCCTTCCCATCACACCGAGGTGCTCGTGGGTACCCCGGCCGTTCTCGCCCATGAAGCCGACCGCGTGGGAGTCGTCCACCATCACCAGAGCGTCGTACCGCTCGGCCAAACGGCAGATCTCGGGCAGCGGCGCCAGGTAGCCGTCCATCGAGAAAACGCCGTCTGTCACCACCATGCGGAAACGCGCGCCGGCGCTGTCCTGGAGCTGCCGCTCGAGGTCGGCCATGTCGCGGTTCGCATAGCGCATGCGCTTGGCCTTGCACAGCCGGATGCCGTCGATGATGCTCGCGTGGTTCAGCGCGTCCGAGATGACCGCATCGTGCTCGTCCAGGAGAGCCTCGAAGATGCCGCCGTTGGCGTCGTAGCACGACGAATAGAGGATGGTGTCCTCGGTGCCCAGGAAATCGGTGAGGGCGGCCTCGAGCTCCTTGTGGATCTCCTGCGTGCCGCAGATGAACCGCACGGACGCCATTCCGTAGCCCCAGCGGTCGAGGGCCTCCTTGGCTGCGGCCACGAGCGCGGGATCGTCGGCCAGTCCGAGATAGTTGTTGGCGCAGAAGTTCAACACCTCATGGTCCAGGACGCTCACGACAGCGCCTTGCGGGCCTGTCAGCACACGCTCCTGTTTCTCCAGCCCGGCGCCTCGGATCTCTTCGAGCTGACTCTCGAGGTGCGACCGCATGCTGTCAAACACCTGCCTACCTCTGCGAACCGGCCGCGGTCCAGTCGAGCACGACCTTGCCGCATCTGCCGGAGTGTGCGATGGCGAAAGCCTCCTCGAACCGGTCGTATGGGAAGCGGTGCGTTATGACTGGCGAGATGTCGAGGCCTGTCTGGGTCAATACCGACATCTGGTACCAGGTCTCGAAGATCTGGCGGCCGTAAACGCCTTTCACGGTGAGCATCTTGAACACGACTTGCGACCAATCGATGGGGAACTCGTGGTCGGGCAGCCCCAGCATGGCAACGCGTCCGCCGTGCGCCATGTTCGCGATCATGTCTCGCAGCGCGCTCGCCTGGCCCGACATCTCGAACCCGACATCGAATCCCTCCTTCATGCCGAGCTCATCCTGCACCTGGCCAAGAGTGCTGGTGCGGACGTCCACCGCGCGCGTTACGCCGACCTTGCGCGCGAGCTCTAGGCGGTAGTCGCTGACGTCGGTTATGACGACGTGGCGCGCTCCGATATGACGCGCCACCAGAGCTGCCATGATCCCGATCGGCCCCGCGCCGGTGACGAGCACATCCTCGGCGACGACGCGAAACTGCGTCGCTGTGTGAACGGCGTTGCCGAACGGGTCGAAGATCGACGCGACATCCAGGTCGACTTTGGTGAGGTGCGGCCACAGGTTGATCGCCGGCATCACGATGAGCTGTGCGAAGGCGCCGTCGCGTTGCACCCCGATGCCGACCGTGTTGGCGCACAGGGCGCGCCGTCCGGCCAGGCAGTTGCGGCAGCGCCCGCACACGATGTGCCCTTCGGCTCCGACGATCTCACCCGGGTAGACGGACGCCACCCCGTCGCCCAGGCGAATCACCTCGCCGACGAACTCGTGTCCGACCACCAGCGGCGGATGGATCGTGGCCTGGGCCCATTCGTTCCAGCTCTCGATGTGCAGGTCGGTGCCGCAGATGCCGGTGCGCAGGACTCGGATCAACACCTCGCCGGGACCGGGCTCCGGGTCGGGCACGTCCTGGAGCCATAGGCCCGGCCCCGCCTTGGCTTTGACCAGCGCCCTCACGTGTCGCAGGATAGCGTCGTTTTTCGGCAACCCGCGCCCCGCGGGGAGAGGGAGGGCTACTCTCCTTCCTCTTCCAGGACCAGGTTTGGGAGGTCGGACCAACCGATCACCGTGATCACGGTGCGGATGCGCTCAGGCAAGCCGCGCAAAAGCAGGCGCCGTCCGTCGTCGCTGTCCTGGGCGAGCCGGACCAGCGCCCGGATGCCACTGACGTCCGCGAACTCCACACGGCTCACGTCGATGTGCAGGTCACCGTTTCCCGTGATCGCATCGGAGAGCCCCGCCGCTCCATTCACGCTTGCGCGGAGCTCCCGCGCCAGAGCCGCGGCCACGGCCTCGGCGTTGTAGTAATCGATCGAGCCGCTGACACGCAGTCCGCCGGGCGATCCCGTTCGGGAAATCACCAGCTGCTTGTCGATATAGACCTCGTCCCCTTCCAGCGACACAGCCAAGGAACCCCCTTTCCCATGGTCATCCGGCTGCGAGCTACGCTGGATCGGAAGCCGCCTCGGGCACGGCATCGGGCGAAATGGCCGGACCCGCGCCGTCGGCCGTCCCTCTCATTCCCTGGTCGATATGTTGAACCCAGCAGTCGATGACCTGGACCCAGTGCTCGACCAGGTCGTCCAGCTCCCTGGGTTCCGATCCCCCTCCGTCCAGTTCGTGCTCGATTTGGCCAGCCAAGCTCTGGCTAACATTATTAACACCTATGCGAGATTTATGCAATACCTCAATTTTGCGCTTGGACCGCCACAAACTTTGATATGTCCCCGCATTAGCTCCTCAGAAGGTAGAGTAGGCTGCGAGCATGAGCAGTCAGGAAGACCAGGCCGTGTACAGCATCGGGGCGGTGGCCCGAATGCTGGACGTTCCCACCTCGACGCTGAGGGCTTGGGAAGAGCGGTACGCCGTGATCACCCCGAATCGCAGCGAGGGCTCGCAGCGGCTCTATTCGCGCGCCCAGGTACAGCAGCTGCGGTTCATCAAGTCGCGGCTCGACTCAGGGGCGAGCGCCGCCGACGCGCACAGGCTCCTGGCGCAGCAGCTCGCCGGCGAGCACGTCTCGGCCGCGGACGTCGATCCGCCGGGAGATTCCGGGCCCTTGATCCTGATCGCCGAGCGAGATTCATATGCCGCCGGCCTGGCCGAGTATTTCCTGCGCACCGAGGGTTACCAGGTCACCATCGCCGGCGATTCGACGCAGGCAAGGCTGCACTTCGAGGAGCGTTCGCCTGACGTGGTGGTCATCGACCTCTTGCTCTCCGGAGGGGCGGGCTTTCGCCTGTGCGCCGACTTTGCGGCGAAGGAGACGGCCCAGGTTCTTGCCATCTCGGCCATCGACAGCGCCGATGAGGCCGTGAGATGCGGCGCCGCGGCCTTTGTCCAGAAACCACTCGATCCGCTCGTCCTCGTTTCAACCGTGCGCGACCTGCTGGGCACGAGCGCGCTGGCGCGCCAGGGGCGGCCGTCCAAAGTCCGTCATTGATCGAGCGGCTCTCGAGCGGCAACGCGCGCCTGGACGAGATCCTCAATGGAGGCCTGCTCAAGAACGCCATCAACCTCATCGTCGGCGTACCCGGGAGTGGGAAGACGATCCTCAGCCAGCAGTTCGCATTCCAGAACGCAACTGTTGAGAAGCCGGCGCTGTACCTCTCGACTCTTTCCGAGCCACTTGACAAGATCCTTCGCTTTGGCGAGACCCTGAAGGTCTTTGACCACAAGGCGATTGAAGAAAGCCGTGTGGTCTACGAGGACATCGGTCACGTCCTCGGGGACGAAGGTCTCGAGAACATCCTCGGCGCGATCGAGGGCTACCTGAAGGAGCTGCGCCCGGGAATCATCGTGATCGACAGCTTTCGGGCGTTCGCGGCGATCTCTCACGACACCACCGAATTCAGGAGATTCCTCTACGGCCTGACGCGTCTGCTCGCCGCCAGCGCGACCACAGCCGTCTGGAATGCGCCGTATGCGCGAGAGCAAGCGATGGACGCGGCTGAGTTCGCGGTCGCGGACAGCATCATCTCCCTGGACATCAAGCTGGTGGGCGCGCGCGAGCTCCGCGTCATGCAGGTGCTCAAGCTGCGCGGAAGCTCTTACCGGTCGGGCGAGCACGCCTACCGCATCACAGCGGCGGGATTCGACGTCTTTCCGCGGCTGGCCGACCTCCAGGACGGTAGCCTCTACAAGCTCAGCGCGAAGCGCTCGTCAACGGGTATCGAGGCGCTCGACAACGTGCTCGGCCAGGGGGGGTACTGGTCCGGGGCGGCAACCGTGGTCGCCGGGCCATCCGGCATCGGCAAGACGCTGATGGGCCTTCATTTCCTTTTCCGCGGCGCCGAGAGCGGCGAGCCCGGCATCCTGGCCACCTTCCAGGAGAACGAGACGCAGCTGACGAGGGTCGCAAGCAGCTTTGGCTGGCAGTTCAAAGGGGGCGGGGTCCACGTCCTCAGCCGTAGCGTCGTCGACATCTACATCGACGAGTGGGTCTACCAGCTCCTCGACCTGATCGAGCGGACCGGTGCGAGGAGGATCGTCATCGACAGCCTCCCCGACGTGATGGTCGCGGCCGCCGACCCGACCCGCTTCCGCGAGTGGATGTTCTCGCTGACCCAGCGACTGGAACGGGCCGGGATCAGCATGATGATGATCGTCGAGGTACCGGAGCTGTTCCAGCTGCGACGCATCGCCGAACAGGGTCTCTACCACCTGGCGGACAACGTCGTCCTGCTGCAGTACGTGCAGGAGGGGCCCGAGCTGGTTCGCGCGCTCACGGTGCTCAAGACCCGCGCGATGCACCACCACCCGGTGGTTCATCGCTACGAGATCACTGAGAAGGGCTTTGTGCTCGGAGACGTCCTAACGCTGGAGCGCTGACACGCACGCGGCGCAGACGCCGCTGAACAGCAGCTGATGGCTCGTCACCTTGAAACCGGTGAGGTTCGTGACCGCCGCCGAAGCATCTTCGAGCACGCACCCAGGGACCTCGACCACGCGTCCGCAGTCCTCGCAGCGGATGTGCTCGTGGTGCTCCACCGCCAGCTCGTAGTGCACCATGCGGTCCCCGAGGTCGATGCGATGGATCGTGCCTTCCTTCTCGAGGGTGGAGGCCGCCCGGAAGACCGTCGAGTAGTCAGCGGCGCCGAGCTGCTCCACCACCGCCGTGTGAAGCTCGCCGATCGACCACAGGTGGCGCTCGTCGTCCGAGAAGAGGCTCTTCACCTGGTCGCTCACGGGGCTTGGCCTGGCCACGGCTCGACTATACGCAAAACTCTTGCGCAAGTCGATTGTGCAATACTCTTGCGCCATGGTCCGAACGCTGGTGTGGGTGCCGATTCTTGGCTTTGCCGCCCTCGCTTTGGCGTGCGGTCCGCCGGGCGGGAGCGTCCGCTCCTCGGGCGCGATCAGCGTGATCGCCGGGGAGAACTTCTGGGGAAGCATCGCCCTCCAGCTGGGCGGATCCAGGGTCAACGTCCAGAGCGTGGTGACAGACCCGAACGCAGATCCGCACGAGTACGAGAGCAGCGCCAACGACGCCAGGGCTTTTGCCGAAGCGCGGCTCGTCATCCTCGATGGCGCGGGCTACGACGACTGGGGGAGGAAGCTGCTCGACGCCAACCCGGCGTCCGGCCGCCACGTCCTGACGGTGGCTGACCTGCTGGGCAAGCAGGTGGGCGACAACCCTCACTTCTGGTACAGCCCCGATTATGTCGTGAGGGTCGCGGACGCCGTCACAGCTCAGTACAGGTCCATCGACCCGGCCGGCGCGAGCTATTTCGACCAGCGCCGGGCGGAATTCACGACAGCCCTGCAGCCTTACACGGATGAGATCGCAAGGATCAAGGTGAAGTACGCAGGCACTCCGGTCGGAGCGACGGAAGGCATCTTCGCGTACCTGGCTTCCGCACTGAACCTGAACCTGACGACTCCCCCAGAGTTCATGAATGCCGTGGCCGAGGGCAACGACCCGCCCGCCTCCGCGGTCGTCGAGTTCGAGGACCAGATCACGACCAACCGCATCAAGGTCCTCGTGTACAACGTGCAAACGACCACCGCCGTGACCACCACGGTAAAAGCGCTCGCGGCGTCACACCACATCCCAAGCGTCGGCGTCTCAGAGACGCTGCAGCCGGAGAACCTGGCTTTCCAGGACTGGCAGCTGACGCAGCTCGACAGCCTGGAGGCGGCGCTGTCGACCAGCTGAACGCTCCGGCGATCGTCGCTCGTGACCTGACCGCGAGCTACGGTCGGCGAACCGTCTGGTCCCGCGGCAGCTTCGTCATACCTTCCGGTTCTTTCACAGCGGTCCTCGGGCCGAACGGCGCCGGAAAGTCGACCCTGATCCGGATGATCCTCGGCCAGCTGGCGCCCGCCGGCGGCCGGCTCGAGGTGTTGGGCGAGCCGCCGCGCCGCGGTAACTCGAACATCGGATACGTCCCGCAGGGCTCGGTCTTCGACCCGGAGCTGTCGATCCGCGGTCGTGACTTCGTGGGTCTCGGCGTGGACGGCCACCGGT
Source organism: Candidatus Dormibacteraceae bacterium (assembly GCA_050734495.1). Classification (GTDB taxonomy): domain Bacteria; phylum Chloroflexota; class Dormibacteria; order Dormibacterales; family Dormibacteraceae; genus Palsa-870. Next base: position 25,155 of record JBOHUQ010000133.1, on the reverse strand, counting down.
GGGGAGTGCGCCTTGAAGGGCGCGCCAGGGTGGCCGCCGACGTAAGGGCATCCCTCGAGGCGGTGGGGGCGAGCGATTACGCCGGCAGGCCGCTGGGCAGCCTGTCCGGTGGTGAGCAGCAGCGCCTTCTGCTGGCGCAAGCCCTGGTCGGCAGGCCGCGCCTTCTGGTGCTGGACGAGCCCCTATCCCATCTCGACGTGCGCAACCAGATCGCCATCGTCCAGCTGATCAGCGAGGTCGCCCGCGCACGCGGTCTCACGGTGCTGCTGATCGCCCACGACGTGAACCTGCTTCTGCCGCACATCGACCTGGTGCTGTACATCGCGCACGGCAGGTCCGCCATCGGCCAACCCTCCGAGATCATCACGTCGGAGCGATTGACCGAGATCTACTCGTCGCCGGTCGAGGTGCTCACAGACAGCCGCGGTCGGGTGTTCGTGGTCGGGTTGGAGGAAGAGGTCAGTCACCCACATGCGTGAGCTCGCGATCCTCCTCACCGTCACCAACACCTCGCCGTCGCTGAGCTGGAACCTGCTCGACGACCTCGCCGCCTTGTTTCACTACGAGTTCATGGTCCACGCCTTCGAGGCGGGCACCATGGTCGCGATCGTCGCAGGGGCCATCGGCTACTTCGTGGTCTTGCGAGCCTCAGCCTTCGCCGCGCACGCGCTCTCGCACATCGGGTTTGCGGGCGCGACAGGGGCGGTCGTGCTCGGGGTGAGCCCGGTTTTCGGGTTGCTTGCGTTCACTGTGGTCAGCGGCGTCACGATCGGCGCGCTGGGCAACCGGCTGCGCGGGCGGGATGTGACCATCGGAATCGTGCTGGCGTGGACGCTTGGCCTCGGTGTGCTCTTCATCTCGCTCTATCGTGGCTACGCGACGGAGGCCTACGCGCTGCTGTTCGGAGAGATCCTGGGCATCAGCGCCACCGACGTTGCAATCACGATGGTCGCCGGCATTGTGACCATTGCCGCCCTGATCGCCATCTACCGCCCGCTGCTTTTCTCATCGGTGGACGAAGACCTGGCGAGCGCAAAAGGCGTCCCGGTCACTGCGCTGTCCATCGCCTTCATGGCCGTCCTTGCAGTGGCCGTCACCGAGGCGGTTCAGGTGGTGGGCGTGCTGCTAATCTTCGCCCTCATCGTGACGCCCGCGGCGATCGCCGTGCGGTTCACGAGCCGCCCGTCCATCGCCATGGTGACCGGCATCGTGCTGGCGCTGCTTTTCACCTGGCTGGGCCTCGCGATAGCGTATTACTCGCCTCACCCCGTCAGCTTTTTCATCACCTCGCTGGCCTTCTTTACGTACGTTGCCGTTCGGCTGTCTGAGCCTGTGAGGAACCTCCTCGGCCGCCGCTCGGCGATTGCGGCGGCCGTCGGTTAGCTATGTTTTTATCGGCATGCGGTGGCGGATCGGGGTCTTTCTCCTGCTGGTCGTGGTCGGCCTGGCGACCTGGAACTATCTCCGTGCCATCCCAGATGTAGCCGCCAGTGGCGGTCCTCCGGCCAGCGAGGTGATCGCGGGCACGCCGCCTGTCATGCCCTGGCCGGTGCGCGGTTCGGCCGCCGTCGGCGTCCAGAGCCTGGGCTTCATCGCGAGCTCAGGCAACGAGCAGGCGATCCCGGCCGCCAGCGTAGCCAAGGTGATGACCGCGCTGGTGATCCTCGAGGACAAGCCGCTGAAGAAGAACGACCCTGGACCCACCATCACGATCACAGACACGGACGTCCAGTCCTACAACACCGACTTCGCGAACAAGGAGTCCGTGGCCCGGGTGCAGGCCGGGGAGCAGATCACCCAGCGCCAGCTCCTGGAGGGCATGTTGATCCCGTCGGCGAACAACCTGTCCGAGACTCTGGCCAGATGGGACGCCGGATCGATCGATGCGTTTGTCGCGAAGATGAACACCCGAGCAGCGGCGCTGCACCTGACTCACACGAAGTTCGCGGACACGAGCGGGGCCAATCCCGGCACGGTGAGCACGCCCAGCGACCTCATGTCGCTCGGGATGACCGCCATGAAGCAAGAGGTGTTCGCGCACGTCGTCGGCATGACGACGACGGACCTCCCGGTCGCGGGAACCGTCTACAACGTGGATGGAGTTCTCGGTCAGAGCGGGATCGTCGGCATCAAGACCGGCTCGGGCCTGAACTCCGGTGCGAACTTTCTGTTCGCGGCGAACATTTCGGTGGACGGGGTGCCGATCAACTTCTTCGGATGCGTGATGGGCCAACCGACGCTGGACGACGCTTTCACAGCCTCGAAGAAGCTGATCGGAGCGATGCAGTCGGCCCTCCATGTGCGCAAGGTCATCGCCAAGAACCAGACCGTCGCCACTTACGTGACACCATGGGGCGCGCAGACAGACCTGGTTTCGACGGTCGACGTCGAGCTCATCGAATGGCCTGGCATGGTGCTGCGACAGCGGCTCGATGCGCACGCGCTCGTATTCGACCATCCGCTTCCGGCCGGCACCCAGGAAGGGACCGAGCACATGGTTCTAGGGGATTACAACCTGGACGTGCCGCTTGCCACCGCCGACCCCATGTACCCGCCCGGTCGCTTCTGGCGCCTCACGCGCCTACCGAACCTCTGATCAGCTGACGCTCGGCCCCGCGCTCGAGTGGCGAACGACCTGACCTGGCGATGTAACAATCCCCGGTCTTATCTGGACGGAGGCGGCTTGCCAGGCTATGCAAAGTAGCCACCGGAAAAGAAACCAGGCGACCCGGACCGGCCTTCCGACCGTTGACCTACCAGGCGTTCTGTAACGAATCGATACCTGCGTTCGGTACGAACCTTGGGAAGGAGGGTCCCCAGTGGTTGCTTACCCGGTCTCTCAGTTCAGAGGATGGTTGGATGCGGTCGCCGTACTCGGCCACCTGGTCAAGGACCGGCAGGCCCTTGGCCACAACCGTCGCGTCGCGCAGCTTTGCGTACAGATCGGACGCCAGATGTCCATGACGACCGCCGAGCTCAGGGTGCTCGCGCGGGCGGGACTGCTGCACGACATCGGCAAGAGCGGCATACCTGACCGGATCCTTGGAAAACACTCGCCGCTCGACGAGTCTGAGTGGACGTTGATGCGGTCGCACCCGGAGATCGGCCTTTCGCTCCTGGGCGACGGCCGGTCGAGGAGAGAGCTGCTCGCAGTCCTGTACCACCACGAGCGCCTGGACGGGAGCGGCTATCCCTATGGGCTGGGCGGCGAGGCGATTCCCATCGAGGCGCGCATCGTCGCGGCCGCCGATACCTACGACGCGCTGACCTCGGACCGGCCCTACCGCAAGGCGCGGGTGCCGATGGACGCGCGACTCGTGATGATGGAGGAGGCCGGCCGGCGGCTTGACTCAAAAGTGGTGTCCGCGCTGCTCGCGGCGCTGGACTCGGACACCGTCCGTAGCACGTCAGTCGCCCGAGGCATGTCGCTGGCCGGTTAGCGACCGCCCCCGGCCCGCTGCCGAACTTTGTCACCATATTGAGGTGAAGTTCGGAGTCGCCATCTTTCCGACCGACTACGCGATCTCGATGTCGGAGCTTGCGCCGGCGGCCGAGCAGCTGGGATTCGAATCGCTGTGGGTGGCCGAGCACTCGCACATTCCAGTGAGCCGCCAGAGCCCGTACCCGGCCGGCGGCGATCTGCCCAAGCACTACTTCCACACGATGGATCCGTTCGTCGCACTCACCGCTGCGGCCGCGGCCACCAGGACGATCCGGGTCGCTACCGGAATCTGCCTCCTCATCGAACGTGACCCCATCCACACCGCAAAGGAAGCGGCCAGCGTCGACCTCGTTTCGAACGGACGCTTCATCTTCGGTGTCAGTGCGGGTTGGAACCGTGAGGAGATGGCCGACCACGGCACGGAGTTCAGCACGCGCTGGCAGCTCCTGCGCGAGAAGGTCGAGGCCGTCAAGGCCATCTGGACTCACGACGAGGCCGAGTATCGCGGCGAGATGGTGAACTTCGGTCCGATGTGGTGCTGGCCGAAGCCGGTTCAGAAGCCGCATCCACCGGTGCTGCTCGGGGGCAGCGGACCGAAGATCCTCGCACGCGTCGTCCGCTATGCGGACGGCTGGATGCCAAACCGGGGCAACGCGATCGAGCGCATCCCAGAGCTGCAGGAGATGGCGCGCGCCGCGGGCCGCGCACCGATCCCGGTCACCTGTTACCCCAAGGCGACCGCCGGTGAGATCGAGCGCCTTGCCTCTGCCGGAGTCGCGCGCTGCATCTGGTACGTGCCGCCGGACGGCCGCGACCTGGCGTTGTCCAAGCTGGAAGAGCTCGGCAGGGTGATCAGGCCGTATCTGACCTCCGCCTGACCGCTGTTTCGACTAGGACCGGAGGTCGTTCACCACTTCCAGTCGCCCGTGATCGAATTCCTGGAGCGTGCCTGAGTCCCTCAGCTGCCGGACGCCGAAGGATGCGACATCGGCAGCGTGAACCGGAAGTCCGACCCCGAACCGAGCGCGGTGTCCACCCGGATGCTGCCACCGTGCATCTCGACGATCTGCCGCGCGATCGCGAGACCAAGCCCGGTGCCGATGATCTTGCCACTCGTCTTTTCGTAGCGCTCGTAGCGGGTGAAAAGGCGCTTCGCGAATTCGGGCGCGATGCCCACCCCGTGGTCGCGCACGCTCACCTCCACGAACTCTCCGCTCGCCTTGCTCGAGACCAGGATCGCGCCTCCGTTGGGTGAATACTTGACCGCGTTCGTGAGCAGGTTGGCGATGATCTGCGCAACCCGGTCCGGGTCGCATTGCGTGACCGGCTGCGCTGGCTCGAGCCTCATCTCGATTACATGACGGTCGCTCGACACGCGAGCGCGCGCGACAGCGTCCTGCAGCATCACGTTGATGTCGACAGGCTCCATGTGCAGTATCAGGCGGCCCGCCTCGATCCGATCCAGGTCGAGCATGTCGTTGATCATGCGGTTGAGGCGCTGGGCATCCTTGTTGATGTCGGCGGCAAAAGCCTTGATGTCTTCCCTCGCAAGGTCCTCCGAGTCTCGGATCATCTCGCTGAAGCCCTGGATGCCGACCAGCCCGGTGCGAAATTCGTGGCTGACGAGGGTGATGAACTCGCTCTTCAACTGGTTCAACCGCTCGATGCCGGCGAGGTGCGCGGTCGCCGCCTCGTTCGCCGCGTGCTGCGCATCGGTGTCCTCATACATGGCGAGGAAATACTCGATGCGTCCGGCCGCGTTGCGCACGGTGGTTGCGCTCCAGTGAAGCCAGGCGCTCGTGCGGTCACCCCGAACGGCTCGGCTGTCCGACTCAATCGACTCGACCAGGCCGCTCCACAGCGGTTGGAAGAGGTCGAAAACACGCGTGAACTCGCTCGGATCGAGATAGGCTGCCACCGGCATCCCGATCATCTGTTCCGAGCCGGATCGCAGAAGCGTCGCCATCCGCGGGTTCACGTCGATGATCCGCATGTCGGTTCCCACGCGGACGATGCCGAGCGGGGCATGGATGACGATCTCGTTGAGCAGGTTGTTGCGCCGCTCCAGCTGGCTCTCGGTGCGCCGGCTGTTGACCAGCAGGGAGAGCGAGTCCCGGTGCGAGAGGACCTGGCTTCCAACCAGCAGCAGTCCGACGCATCCCGCCAGCACGGTTTCAAACCGGTCGAGGAACTGGTCGTTGGTGGCCAGCTCGATCGCGGTGATCGCGGCGGCCACCACGGCCGCCCACGGAAGAGCGAGCTGCCAGAGCTCGATCGGGCCTTCGGCTCTCACCGTTTCTCTGTCGGTGGCCGGCCAGATGGGCGCCAGCGCGATCATCAGGTAGCCGATCACCCAACCGGCATCGAGAAGGCTGCCGATGGCCTGGTAGGTGCCGCTTGCCGTCAGGTAGGCGAAGGCGCTGTCGGCAAGCGCGGCGGCGGCGAGGCCTCCCAGGAGCAGGAACAGGCTCCCCAGCTCGGCTCTTCGAGCGCGGCGCAGCGCAAGCACGAGGACGGTGATGGTGACAATGTCCCCCACCGGGTAGGCGAGACCGATCAAGCGAACCGGTGGTGACGCGGTCGACATGCCGTAGACCCTGCCGAGCCCAAGCGCCCAGGCCACGAAGAGCAGTGAGAGAGCGATGATGGCCCCGGCCAGGAGGGCCTCACCGCGCGTGGCCAGCCGGCCCGGGGCCGACGTGAAAGCGAACACCCCGGCCACCGCCAGAGGGATGGCCAGCAGGAAGCCCGCGTCGGCCGCGGAAGGAAACGGGACGCTCACGCCCATGCCTACCTCGTAGATGGACCAGACCACCTCGCCGATGCCCCAGCTGGCCGCTGACGCCGCAAACAACGCCCACGCGAGGCGGGTCCGGTTCGAGGTTCGAGCCGCCGCGAGCCCGCAGCTCGCGGCGGCGATCAGCGCCGCGACGGCTTCGCCGATGTCGTCGACGGCGATCGCTGCCTGGTCACCGCCCATCCGGAGCGCCGTCCAGGTGACGAATGCCGCTGCCAGCACGGCCGCTGCGGCGGCGGCGATCGTGAAAGCGCGCCAGCCTCGAAAACCGAATCCGCTGACGACGTTGACCGATCCGCTCGCGGGCATCACGAAAAGACCCGTCGGGGGCGCCTGTCGCAGGGCCGGTGCAAAGGTCGGAGAGGGCGATCTCGCCACTAGTTCAGCCGGGCCATGTTAATTCATCGGGCTTTCAATTAACATCAACGGGCGGTCTCTCGAGGCAGAGGGTGATCGGGTTTCGGGACTGCGATCCAGGAGGCAACTGCCATCAGGGCATCGGTGGTCGAGCGTGACTCGGGTCGGCGGCTGGTGGCGATGCGCTTTGTGGCGCTGCCGTTGGAATGGTTCGGAACCAGCCTCGGATGTCTCGGGGCTGCGGTGGGTGGGGTGAAATTGATCGCGATGGCCCGGGGTGTCAGGGGGAGGCTTTCAGCCGGCCAACCGGCGCGCGCTGCTCTCCCCATCGCCGATTGAACCTCCTCGCGAAGCCAGTAGCGGCGCTGGTCTGCGCCGCAAAGGAGGTGATTTGAATGCGAAAGCTCATGTTTGCCGCCATCCTGGCGACGATCCTCGTGCTGGTCCTGTCGATGGGAGTTGGTGCCGAGGGTTCGCCCGGATGCTGCCTCTAGGAACCACACGGGCGAACTGATTTCGTCAACTAATCTGTCAACTGACAAATAGTCGGATAAGCTGGCGTTATGTCAGAGGTGGAAACGCACCAGCCGGTCGAAGGCGGCCCGAGGGCCATCGGGAAGGCGACCTCGGGCCGTCACGGCCGCCGCCGCGGCATCGAGATCAAGCCGGGCACCGTGAAGCAGGCGAGGTCCGAGGCAGGCTTGAGCCTGGCTCAGGTCGCGGGCGGCCAGATCAGCCGGACGGCGATCTACTTCGTCGAAACGGGCAAGGCCAAGCCCTCCATGGAAACCCTCAAGCTCATTGCCGACCGCACCGGCAGGCCCCTGGATTACTTCCTCGCCAGGCCGAGCACCATGGAGTCACGTTCCTCGGCCGGGACGACCGAGCTGGAGCGGCTCATCACAGCGGGGGACCATGCGGGCGCACTGACTGCGGGCGAGCTTCTCCTGGCCGCCGAGCGTGGCCAGGACGCGCGAGCCCAGATCAAACACCTGATGGCGACAGCGCACATTCGGCTCGCCCAGTGGGGGCCGGCGCGCCGTCTTGCGTCGAGCGCCAGGGCTCACTTCGAATCCACCGGCGACCTGCTGATGACGGCGGAGTGCCTCGGCAGCGAAGCGTCGGCTGCATACATGATGCAGGACCCCGGCGCAATCGCTCTGGCGGAGGGCGCTTTGGCGACTTGCCGATTGCTCAACCCGGTGCCGCAGATCACGGAGAGCCGGCTGCTCGTTGTCCTGGGCGCGGCCTACACGGCCAATCACAGCTGGCAAAAGGCCATCGACACGTTTGAGCTGGCCATTGCCGCGGGGGACGTGGTGCACGATCTCCGGCGCCTCTCGATCATGTATGGCGGGCTCAGCTGGGCGTACCAGGAGACCGGTCAGGACGACAAGTCGGCGCACTTTGCCCGGAGAGCGATTGCGCTGCACGAGGCTCTCAACGACCGGCTCTCGCTCGCGCGCACAGAGAACAACCTTGGGTTGCTGCTCCTGCGTCGGGGCGATCCGGTCGACTCGCGGAGGCACCTGCTGAGGTCGATCAGCACCTACGAAGAGGCCGGCGTTGAGGCCGGTAAAGCGACGGTGATTCTCAGCCTGAGCGAACTCGAGCTCGCCGAATCGCATGAGGAGGAGGCGACCCGCTACGCGAACCAGGCGCTCGAGCTCGCCGGAAGGCTGTCCGAGAACCACACGGTGGGAGATTCTCACGTTTGGCTTGGCCTGATCGCTGCCGCACAGGGTGAAGACGCGACGGCCGACAGGGAGTTTGCCGCGGCTTTTCAGGTTTTGGAACAGCCGGGCATGTCCCCGGACAGGGCCAGCCGCACCCACGCCCGCTACGCGGATCTCCTCGAGTCCCGTGGAGATATGCTCGGCGCCGTCAAGCACCTCAAGCGCGCGCTGGCTGCGCGCTCAGACCAGCCGGCGATCGAGGCTGCCGCCACAGCCTGATCGCGTTCAGGCTTGCTGCGCGTACTCCAGGGAATCGATCAGCGCTAGCAGCGAGGCCTCGATGATGTTGCTCGAGCATCCGACGGTGGTCCACCGCTTGAGCCCCTTGCCCGATTCCACCAGCACCCGCGTGGTCGCCGCCGTGCCCGCGTCGCCGTCGAGGATGCGGACCTTGTAGTCGTGGAGCGTGACCCCGCGCAGGCGTGGAAAGCGTGGGCTGAGAGCCTTTCTCAAAGCCGCGTCGAGCGCGTTGACCGGACCGTTGCCTGACGCGGCCGTGTGGTACACGGTACCGGCCACCTCGACCTGAACGGTGGCCTCGGCATTTACCGAGTCGCCGTTCTTGCGAACGTTCGTGGTGAAGTCCGCGACGGTCCAGGGAGCCCTGTACCCGGGCTGCAGCCGGCGCACCAGCATCTCGAACGACGCATCGGCAGCCTCGTAGGAGTAACCGCGGTGCTCGAGCTCCTTCAGGTGCTGGACAAGCCACCTCGTCTGAGGGTCGTCGCGGTCCAGCTCGAGACCGAACTCACGCGCCTTGGCCAGCACGTTGCCGCGTCCGGACAGCTCAGAGACGAGCACGCGGGCCTCATTGCCCACGACCACGGGATCAATATGCTGGTAAGAGTCCTTGTGGCGCAGGACGGCCGCCACGTGCTGGCCTCCCTTGTGGGCAAAGGCGCCGTGGCCGACGAACGGCTGCTGCAGCGGCAGAGCGAGGTTGGCGATCTCGGCCACCGTGCGTGACAGTTCCGAAAATCGGGCGATCGAGGCACCGAGGAGGGCCTCATAACCGAACTTGAGCACGAGGTTCGCCACCACCGACACAAGGTTGGCGTTCCCGCAGCGCTCGCCATACCCGTTGATGGTGCCCTGGACCATTTCCGCTCCCGCCTCCACACCCTCCAGAGAGTTGGCCACGGCCAGCTCGCAGTCGTTGTGGGTGTGAATCCCGACGTGAACCGGACGGTCGAGATCCGCCAGCGCGGCGCGCACGGCTTCGACGCCACGCCTGATCCCGGCTGGCATGCTGCCTCCATTGGTGTCGCAAAGCACGACCCAGGAGGCGCCGGCGCGGGCGGCCGCCAGGCAAACCTCGAGCGCGTACTCCGAGTCCCGTGCCAAGCCGTCGAAGAAATGCTCGGCGTCGAAGATGACCTCGCGGTCGAGGCCGACCCCGTAAGCGACGGATTCCTCGACCATGGCCAGGTTTTCGCTGGGCGTGGTCTGCAGGACTGTGGTGACCTGCCAGGGGTCGCTCTTTCCGACGAGGGTCCACACCGGCGCTCCGCTCTCCTTGAGCGCTCGCAGGTTCGCATCGTCCTCGCAGCGGCCGTTGGCACGGCGTGTGGCACCGAACGCCGCAAGCCGGGCTCGCTTCAGCGGCTGCTTGCGAAGGCTCGCGAACAGCTCCTCGTCCTTGGGGTTCGACCCCGGGAATCCTCCTTCCACGTAGTCGAAGCCGAGCCCGTCGAGCGCGCGGGCGATTCGCACCTTGTCCGCTGCGGAAAAGGACACGGCCGGACCCTGCGCTCCGTCGCGCAGAGTCGTGTCGTAAATGACGATCCGCCGGATGGACATAAAAAAACCTCCCGACCCTGTTGCCGGGAGGTCCAACGACTCGAGCGGAGTGCGCTAAGTCGGGGGACCTCCCCGGATAATCTCGATTCCGATTCCGCGGCTGCTGGACATTGCACGCAACCTTAGGACATCGGGAGCGCCGGTGCATGGTTTCGGGACCCAAATCACGCGAGGTCTCTTAGTGGGGGGAAGACAGCTCCCGGGTTCGCACCCTCACGTTCATGGTTCCCGTCGCCGAACCTATGTAGATGCCGCGGGTGGGGGCGGCGTCGCTGTAATCCCGGCCCACCGCCAGCCGGACGTGATTCTCTCCCGCGCGTATGGGATGGGTGGCGTCATATCCCACCCACCCACGACCGGGCACCCAGGCGTCCGCCCAGGCGTGAGACGCGGTCGTGGCCGCTCCAGGCGCGTGAATGTAGCCGCTCACGTACCGTGCGGCCACACCCATCGTCCGTGCAACCGCGATGAAAAGGTGCGCGAAGTCCTGGCACACGCCCGCACGCAGGGCGAGGACCTCGTCCACCGAGCTGTACACGGTGGTCACCGCCCGGTCGTAGGCGAACTCCCGGCTGATGGCCAGGGTGAGCTCGTCCAGGGCCCGCTCGACCGACGCGCCTGAGCTCGGGTCGGCGATGGGGTGCCGGCTCGCGATCTGCCGGATCCCTGGGACATCCTTGACGGGTGTGCGAAACCTGAGGAAGTCGTGTACCAGCTCCTCCCCGGGCCCTGCATCGAGCCGGAGGCCGGTCTCCACCACCGATTTGCTGGTCACGCTCAAGCTCGAGTGGGGCCGGACGAGGTTGAAGTAGTGCACGGTGTTTCCGTAGCCATCGCTGTAGGAGCGAGGCGTGATCTTGGAGCTGAGCTCCAGCTCGAATTCCAGGCAACGCTGCCCGTTGCCATCCATCGGCCTCAAGCGCACCTCCATGACGGTCTCGGCGATCGGACCCGTGTACCGGTAGCGGGTGACGTGCACGATCTCCAGCCTCATTGCTGTTGCGGCATCGCACGCCCCTCGTCCCCGATGACGTTCGCAGGGACCTTGCTCGGGTGGAAGTAGGTCTCGCGCATCGCCAGCTCGAGCTGCCGCAGCACGCCGGCGCACTCTGTTTCGAACTCGCGTGGATGCTCGGCGACGAGCTGGCTGCCGGCTTTGACGAACATCGAGTTCAGACGTGACAGGAGCCGTCTGGGCTTCGAGTGACGGCCGGCGCCGTCGATCCTCGTCACGGAGTCCAGCGCGACCTGTGCCGAGAAGCGCGCAGAACGGGGCAGCGTCGGGTCGAGCAGCAGGCACTCGATCACGCGTTCGGGTGTCACCCCTCCCGAATAACGCGACTGGTAGGACTCGAATGCAAAGCAAGACTTGAGGACGGCCGACCATTCGAGCGCGTCCTCAGGCGCTTCGGCGAGCTCCGCAGACTTGCGCGTGACGATGGTGGTCACGTTCGCCGTCCGCTCGACGAACTTGCCGAGGCGGACGAAGTCGCGCGCCTCGTCGTGCTGCATCGTGTCCATGAGGAGACCGTCGACGAGCCGGATGCTCAGCTGTACGTCCGTGAGAAACGGATAGAGGTCGGGCAGCCAGTTGGGCTCCTGGACCCGCCAGTGGAGCGCATTGACCTGCTCGTAGAGCTCGGACGGGAGGGACGGCCGGACGGCCTGGGCGGCCAGACGGGCGGCGGCGACGCTCGCGCGGACTGAGGGGCCGAGGGACCCGGTGACGATCGTCTCCACTGCCTGGTCGCGCCGGCTCGTGTCGCTTCCCGGCCATCCCGCAAGCTCCATGAACCGGGTCCAGAACTCGGGGCCCGGCTCGTCGGTGCGGTCCAGGGAAAGCGCGACGTGAACGCCCAGGATGCGCGCGAGATGGTCGGCGCGTTCGAGGTGGCGGCCGAGCAGGGTCAGCGAGGTGGCTGCTCGGCTAAGCATCTTCGCCCTCGGGCTCGTCCTCGGCCATGACCCACGTGTCCCGGCTCCCTCCACCCTGTGAGCTGTTGACCACGAGTGAGCCCTCCTTGAGGGCGACCCGCGTCAGCCCGCCGGCGCTCACGTACACCTCGGGGCCGGTGAGCACGAACGGGCGAAGGTCCTGGTGCGTGCGGCGCAGCCGGCCACCGTCGAGGATCGGCTGCACGGAAAGGGCAACCACCGGCTGCGCGATGAAGCTCCGCGGCCGCGCAGCAATGCGCCGTGCGAACTGTTCGCGTTCCTCCTTCGTCGAGTCCGGCCCGATGAGCATCCCGTAGCCGCCTGACTCGTCGACAGTCTTCACGACCAGCTGCTCGAGGTGTTGGAGCACGTAACGGCGGTCATCGTCGAACGCGCACAGGTAGGTCTGGACGTTCGGGAGGATGGGTTCTTCGTCCAGGTAGTAGCGGATGATCTTGGGAACCAGGGCATAGACGGCCTTGTCGTCGGCCACGCCGTTGCCGAGCCCGTTTGCAATCGCGACGTTCCCGGCGCGGTAGGCGTTCACCAGTCCGGCCACTCCGACCAGTGACTCCTGGCGCCCGAAGATCGGGTCGAGCCAGTGGTCGTCGATCCTCCGGTAGATCACGTGAACCGGCTTGAGCCCGCGCGTCGTGCGCATGAAGACGTGGTCCTGGTCCACCACCAGGTCGGTGCCCTCGACCAGCTCGATCCCCATCTGCTTGGCGAGGTAGAGGTGCTCGTAGTAGGCCGAGTTGTTGACGCCGGGAGTGAGCAGCACCACCGTGGGGTCGTCCACGCCCTCGGGCGCGAGCCACCTCAGGTGACGGAGGAGCTCGTGCACGTAACCTTCGACCGGTCGCACCGCGTGGCCGGCGAACAGGTCGGGCACCACGCGCTTCATGACGTGGCGGTTGGCCAGCACGTAAGACACGCCGGACGGCGTGCGCAGGTTGTCCTCCAGCACGAAAAAGTCGCCCTTGTGATCGCGCACGAGGTCGATGCCCGCGATGTGGCAGTGGATGGCGTGGGGGACCGGAAGACCCTCGATCTCCCTGAGGTACTGGGGGCTCGTGAGGACGATCTCGGGCGGAATCGCGCCCTGCTCGAGGATGAGCTTGCGGCCGTAAACATCATCCAGGAAAAGGTTCAGCGCAGCCAGGCGCTGCTTCAGGCCGGCCTCCAGGCGCCTCCAGGTCTGGGCCGGGATGACCCGCGGGATGATGTCGAAAGGGAAGACCTTCTCCGTGCCCTGGGCGTCGGGGTACACGGCAAAGGTGATCCCGTGGTTGCGGAACATCTGGATCGCCAGGTCGTGCCGGCGGGCGAGCTCCCGGGGACCAAGCCGGTTGAGCTCGTCGTACAGCCGCCGGTAGCCTGGTCTGGGCCGGCCGGAGGCCGCAAGCATTTCGTCGTAGAAGCCGTTGGTCTCATAGCCGGCGTCCAGGGAATTCACGGAGGCCACCGTTATAGTGTCTGCGCCATCTCGAAATCAGGCAGAACGATCAACTTGCGGGTTGGCTGCGAGTTCAGCTACGACGTGAGCGCCCCGACTCCCGTCACGGTCCAGGTCCGACCCCGCTCCGATTCCAGCCATCGGCTGGTGACCGAGTCCTGGTCCACGGCGCCTACTCTGCCGGTCGACGAGTACAGCGACTTCTACGGCAACCCGGTTAAGCGGTTCGTCATGCCGACCGGCCCGCTCGTGCTGCGCTACGACGCGGTCTGCGCGGTCCCTGACGAGCCCGATCCTGACGCATCGGCCGTGGCTCAGAGCGCGGTCGAGGACATGCCGGGTGACCTCCTCCATTTCACGCTGCCAAGCCGCTACTGCCTCTCGGACGAGCTTTCGGGCATGGCCTGGGAGCTTTTCGGCCAAACCCAGCCTGGAGGGCCCCGGGTGCAGGCGATCTGCGACTGGGTGCACGAGAACATCGGGTTCAAGTACGGCACGAGCAATCCGCTCACCACGGCGGCCGATGTGTTGAGGGATCGGATCGGGGTTTGCCGCGACCTCACGCATCTGGCCGTCACGTTCTGCCGGGCCATGAACATCCCGGCGCGGTACGTCTTCGGCTATTTACCCGATCTGTACGTCCCTCCCGACCCGTCGCCAATGGATTTTGCGGCGTGGATGGAGGTGTGGCTCGGAGATCGCTGGTGGACCTTCGACCCGCGTAACAACAAGCGCCGCGTGGGCCGGGTGCTCATTGGGAGAGGCCGAGACGCACTCGACGTAGCGATGATCACCACGTTCGGTCCGGCAAGGTTCGGCTCCATGACCGTTTGGGCGGACAGGGCGATGGCTTCGTGATGATCGAGCCCTCTGCGGTCGATTGGGCCGCTGCCGGCCGGGTGTCGTATCTCGTGCGGCAGACCTTTCGCTACGAGTACTCCGAGCCGATCCGTGAGCTCCATCACCGCCTCGTCGTGATCCCGCCAGAACGGTTTGGCGACCAGGTCCGGCTACGCCACGACCTCTCGGTCACCGGCCACGGGGTCCGCTTCGCGCATCGCACCGATCGCTTCGGAAACGTGGTGTTCGACGTGTTCGCGCCACGGGTTTCGAGAGAGATCGAGTTCGTGGCCGAGCTCTCGGTCGAGCGCCACGCCGCCGAGCCCAACCGGCTTCTGGACGGCTGGATTGCGGACGGATACCTCCTCGAACCGTCGCCGCTGACCGCCGCGGATGACCGGATCCGCCGGTCCGCGGAAGTCCTCGCCGGTTCCCACGAGTGGGGCTTGCCCCTGGCGGACGGCATCAACGACTGGGTGTACCAGTCGATGACCTACCAGCACGGAGTGACCGGGGTGCGGACCACCGCGGCGCAGGCCCTTGCGCTTGGATCGGGCGTGTGCCAGGACTACGCGCACGTGATGCTCGCGGTCTGCCGAGCCTGTGGGCTGCCGTCGCGTTACGTCTCCGGCCACATGCTGGGCCAGGGCGGGACGCACGCGTGGGTGGAGGTCGTCCTGCCCACCGAGGACGGCACCGGCGATGCGATCGCCTGGCCCTTCGACCCTACGCATGCGAGCCGCGGCGGCCTCGGTCACGTGACGATCGCGGTCGGCGCTGACTACTCGGACGTCGCACCCACGTCAGGGACCTACCTGTCGCCGGCCAAGGGCCGCCTGGTCAGCACGAAGCACGTCACCCTGACCGAGCTCGAGAGCTACACGGGGTAGAGGTGGGGAGGGGCTCGAGTCCCCTCCCTCCTCCTCACATCGCCGGAGTGACTTCGTAGACGGTGATCGTGCCGCCTGAGCTCAGGACCGGGCAGCCTTTGGCCAGGTCGACGGCCGAGTTGAGCGAATCCGCCTTCAAGATCGAATACCCCGTCGCCGGAGTGCCAACGGCCCCGTCGTGCACCGCGCCGCCGTTCGAGACATTTTTAGCGTGGCTGCCGAACGGGTTGCCGGCGTCAACGATCTTGTCGCCGAGCTTGCCGAACCAGGCGCCCCAAGCCTCCATGATCTTTCCGCGCTCGGCTTCCGTCGAGCCGGCGCCGCCGCCTGAGTACAAGAGAACGAAATTCGCCATGTCTGGACTCTCCTTCTGAGTGATGTCCCGGATTGCGGGCTCATTCAGGACGACGAACGGCGCAGCCGGTTTTCGACGGCCGCGCGCCAATCGGCGGTGAGGATGGGAACCGTCGATCGCTTATCAAATCCTCACGCAGCGCTTATATAGCTCTTGAAATGAACGGCTCTCAGATCCTCCGGGAGGTCTTTGCCTAGCCGCGAGAGGCGAGCCGCCCCCGACGGGTGAGAGCCTCATCCGCGTCATCGGTGGTCACGACACGCCGCCGGAAGTTTCTCAACGCAAACCGATCGCACGCCGTCTCAGCGGCCGACGCCTTTCCCAGGACCTCGTGCAGGTACCAGTGCATCCACTCGTGGCAGTAGAGGAACCGCAGGACGTCGCGCCGTCCGCGAAAGAGAATCGTTTCGGACGCCCAGGCGAAGCGCATGCCCTCTCCGCGCTTGCGCCGTGCGGCAAAGATCACCGGCTCCTTGAACGGCCGGAATGGAACCGGGACCTGGAGCACGATCCGCCGCTCCTCGAACTCGCAGCGGGCGGCAAGGTGGGGGTGCGTTCGGTAGCGCAGGGGCTTTATGGCCACCTCGTAGCCGCACCGCGGCAGGCCCTCCAGGGCGCGCCGCGCCTCGGCGGCGCTGTAACCGGGGAGGTCGCTGTGGATTGCCATGGCCGGACAGGGTACGCGCAAGCAGCCGGTTACTCGAGCTGGCGGGTGATCCTGGGTGAACGAGCGTTGACTGGAGTGGGGAGCCTGGCCTGCAAGGGCCGGGCTTTCCACCATTCCCGGGCTCTCGAGGTCAGCCTGAAGGTGACCCGAATGGTTGGTTCAACGCTCCCGGGCCAACTCAACTCGCACCGAAGGGTAGGCCCGCGTTTCCGGGCGTTGTCGTGGTGCATGTCGCGAAGCAGCGCGAGCGCCGAGAAGCCTCACCGCTTGAGCCGCGAGTCGCCGGCACCTGCCGGCGCCGCGACTGCGCTGGTAGATGCCTGGTGGGCATCTGTGCTCGCGGGAGATGTCTACGAGCCACATCCCGTCTACGGTTCGCTGAAGGCCCACCTCGCCGGTGGGCGCCTGCGCCTTACAGGAGAGCTCGAGAACGAGGCGGATCGCAGCGAGCTGGTGCGGCAGGCGCGAGAGCGCATCGGCCACGGCATCGATCGGGTCGACGTCGCACGGCTGACCGTCGCGAGCAATGAGGAGAAGCCCGGAATCCTGAGCCAGACTCTGATCTCCGCATTTCCGAACCCCGAGGCAGCCGAGTTCGCGCGGGCATTCGTCTTGAAGCACAGCCGCGTCGCACCCCTGCAAGACGAGATCGTCGACTCCGCGCATGCGGGCCGGCTGCTTACTGTGCTGCCGGACGAATTCATCGATGATGCCGGCAGGGCTCTCGACTCAGGCGAAGCCCTGCTGATCCTGCGGGTCGACGAGACCACCGCATTTCGCGTCCGCGAGTTGCTCGAGGAAGAGACACGCAGCGAGTGGACGATCGCCGTGCCGCCGCAGCTCACCGCGCGCAAAACCCGCGCCGGCTCGTCAGGCGGCGACTCTGACTGATGTCGGAGATTATGCGTCGGAACGGCCGGACAGGTCGAGCGCGCCACTCCGCGTCCGCCCGGGAAGCCACGAAGGAGCGCCTCACCTTCCGTGACTTTCTCAGCGTGGTCGGGCCGGGCTTGATCTCAGGCGGGGCCGACAACGATCCAGCCGGGATTGCGACCTATTCGATCATCGGCGCGACCGTAGGTTTCGCACAGAACTGGTTGCTTCTCCTTTCAACCCCGATGCTGATCGTCGTCCAGCAGATGTCCGCGAAGGTGGCCAACGTGACCAAGAGCGACCTCGCAAGCCTGCTGCGCACGACGTTCGGCGCGCGCGTGGCCATGCCCGCCGTCGTGCTGATGGTGGTGGCGAACGTGATCACCATGGGCGCCGACCTGCTTGCGATGGGCGCGGCGCTGCAACTCTTGACGGGCGTCAAGTTCGTCTACTGGATCGTGCCGCTGGCGGCCGTCATGGCCGGCGTGACGATCTTTCTCGACTACAAGGTCCTGAGCAAATACATGCTGTGGCTGGTCGCGCTGTTCAGCGCCTACATAGTGGCCGCACTGCTGGGGCGGCCTGACTGGGGCGTGGTGCTGCGCAGCACCGTCATGCCGAGGCTCTCACTGAGCCCGGACTACCTGCTCGGGGCGGTCGCGCTGCTCGGCACGACGATCACGCCATACCTCTTCTTCTGGCAGGCGAGCGGGGAGGTGGAGGAGAAGCGTGGCGTGCAGCGCATGAGCCGCTCCAGCCTGGACATCGCCGCCGGAATGGTCTGGTCGAACGTGACCGCCTTCTTCATCATCGTCGCGACCGGTGCGGTTCTGTACTCGCGCCACGTGCAGATCCACTCCGCCGCCGATGCCGCGCGCGCCCTCGCCCCGGTCGCCGGGCCATACGCGTCAGTCCTGTTCAGCGTCGGCATCATCGGCGCAGGTTTGCTTGCGATACCGATTCTGGCGTCGTCCGCCGCCTTCGGGGTGGCAGGCCTGGCGGGATGGCGGAAGGGCCTGGGCCGCAATCCACGGAACGCACCGCAGTTCTATGTCGTCATCGGAATCGCGTTTCTCATCGCGATGGAGATGGCGATCTCGGCCGTCGACCCGATCAAAGCCCTGTTCTACTCACAGGTCCTGGACGGCCTCATCGCACCGGTCCTCATCGTGCTGATCCTTGTCCTGACGTCGAGCCGCAAGCTGATGGGCGACTTCGTCAACGGGCTTCCGACGAAGGTGTTCGGCTGGACAGCCGCCGTGGTGATGGTGCTCGCGGACATCGCGGTCGTTTACCAGGTCGCGACGAAAGGTCTCCCCGCGTAACGCGAATCCACGACGCGTTCAATTAACCAGTGCGAACGCTTCAGCAAGCGCCGCTTCCGCAGCCGGCGGTGGTGGGCACGGCATCCAGCGCCCTGCTGTACCGCCTCGCGCGGTCCTCTGAGTCAGAGGACGCTCGCCATCGCCCGACAGCTCCTGTCTTCGACTGACCGCGTGTCTCGCATCCGGCGACTGTCGGACCGCGCGAAGCAAACGGTTCTGTTTCGCGTAGTCACCGCCTATGGCGAGAGCCAGGCGAGCAACTACGCCGCCGCGCTGGCCTTCGCCGCGTTTCTCGCCATGTTCCCGATGATCCTCGGAGCGCTGTCCATCATCGGTCTCGCAATCCGCGACCCGGCCACCGAGACACGGTTTCAAAACTTCATCTTGCAGATCTTTCCCGGCAACGCTCAGCCGGAGCTCCAGAGCGCGATCCACGGCGTAAGGCAATCCGCCGGCTGGCTGGGCCTGCTTTCGCTGGTCGGGCTCGTCTGGAGCGCCGGCGGAATCTTCGCGACGATGGAATTCGCGCTGACGCAGATCTTCGGAACCAGGCAGCGCAACATGGTCCGGCAGAAGCTCATGGGCTTCGTGATGATGATGGTGCTCGTGGTCGCTCTCGGCATCACGGTGGCTGCGAACGCTGCAGCCGGGTACCTTGCGCCATATCTCCCGTATGCATGGGTGCTGAGCTTCGCGATCGGCGCTGGTGTGATGGTCGTGCTTCTCGTGCTGCTGTATCGCTTCGTTCCGAACCGGACCTTCAGCGCGCGTGACGTTTTGCCTGGCGCGCTGCTGGCCGGCGTCCTCATCGAAGCCCTCTCTTTCGGGTTTCCGCTCTACGCCCGGTGGGCCGGCAGCTTCAACACGTACGGCGCGCAGTTCGGCCTCTTCTTCCTCCTCGCGACCTGGTTGTACCTGCTGAGCCAGCTGCTCCTGCTCGGGGCGGTGTACAACCGGTTCCGCCTGGAACAGCCACGACCAAGGGCCTGATCGCAAGGCGGTCTGCCTCGGGCTGACCGCGATTCGGTGGTCAGTAGACCAAGCGCCGGTGGGCGTTATCCCTATGAGCGGCCTGCATCTCTTGAGATCGCAAGGATGGCCGCAGATGACTTGAAGGAGGTCGACTCTTGGGGACATTGCTGTTCATCGTTCTCGTGATACTGGTGCTTGCGGTGCTGCTTGGCGCCGGCGGGTACAGCGTTCGGCGCTACTGGAGCCCGGCGGGCTCCGAAGTCGTGGAGACGAGCGAAACGACAGGCGGGGCCGGCGCTGGGATCGCGGCCGCGATCCTGGCCCTTCTCGTGCTGATCGTGCTGTTCTTCGGCTTCACGCAGTGGAGCTGGTTCGGCGCACGCTCGGCCGGAGCGCCCGCCAACAACCCGACCGTGACGAGCCCAGCGCCGACCACCGGCACAGGAGCCGGTGCGGGCGGCGGAACGCATGCCTCGCCGTCCGCGTCGGCGATGGCTTCGCCCACGTAAGACTCCTGACCCTCCTCTGGAGAGTTGAGGGCGGCGCGATCAAGGCCGCCCTCTCCTTTCCAAGGATTCCTTCCGATGAGATCAAAGGAGGTTTTAGTAAGCATGGCAACCACCAAGAGGCGCTCACCTGGTTTGAGCGCCGCGCAGAAGAACCGCATGGCGTCGGGCACCTTTGCCTTCCCGAAGGAACGCAAGGAGCCACTGAACGACGCCCGACACGTGCGCAACGCGATCGCCCGCTTCGACCAGGTCGAGGGCGTCAGCGAATCCGAGCGTGACGCCGCCTGGAGGCGGATCCGCGTCGCCGCGAGGAAGTATGGAGTCGAGGTCGAGGCCAAGGGCTGGAGGTCGCTCATGAAGGGCGGCAGGCCCGGCAAGCGGCGGCGCTCGTAGGCGGGTAATCGACTGTCGGGTCTGCGTTTTCCCAGTAGAGACCCGGATTTCATATGCAGAAGGAGGTGAGTCAAGAGTGATTGCGGTGATCGTCCTGATCCTGCTGCTCCTGCTCCTCGGCGGAGGCGGGTTGATCGCGCCCGCGCTTCACATCCTCTGGATCCTGCTCGTGATCGGGCTGATCCTGTGGGTGGTCGGCTTCTTCATCCGTGGAGCCGAAGGCAGAGGCCGCTGGTACGGTTGGTAAAAGTCGCAGGGGAGGACGACAGATTGTCCTCCCCCGCGGAACACCTCCCTTTCCGGCCAGGCTGGGTTGAGGGCGCTCGCGCGGGCGGGCGCCCTTTTTGTGTAGTAGAAACGTCTCCTACACCTTTACGGCGACAGATTTTCAGCGCTGCGGATACTTCCCCATGAGGCTCCGGCTGGCTGCCGGGAGCACGGGGGAGGAATCAGCGATGGGCATGGTCCAGCTCCCCAGGGTGGGGGTGCGTGGAGATGTGGAGAGGGCCGCGCTTCGGCGCGGCCTGCAGCATCGAATGTTCGCTCGGAGAGGATCACCCGGCCTAGCCACGCACTAACGTTGCGGGTGGCGTGTTGAGAAGCCTCCTGCTGTGGTGCGCCTCGAATCCGTGGCTTTCGTCGCACGTCCCCCAGTGGGGATTCGCGCGCCGGGCGGTCAAGCGATTCATGCCGGGCGAGGACCTGGAGGCCGCCCTCGAGGCGGCAGGCGAATTCAAGGGGCAAGGCATCGGATCGCTCCTCACGCGGCTCGGGGAGAACGTCAGGAACCTCTCCGAGGCCGGCGAGGTGGTCGAACACTACGAATCCGTTTTCGCGCGGGTGGCTGCGGCCGGCCTGAGCTCCGAGATCTCGGTCAAGCCGACGCAGCTGGGTCTGGACATCGATGCGGCGGCCGCTTACGCGAACCTGGACCGGCTTGCCCGAGCCGCTGCGAAGGCGAATTGCTTCCTGTGGATCGACATGGAAGGGAGCGCCTATACGGAGGCCACCATCGACCTCTATCGCAGGCTGCGCACCGATCACCCCCGCACAGGCGTCGCGCTCCAGGCCTACCTCCACCGGACGGTCGATGACGTTGTGGGGCTGCTGCCCCTGAAACCGGCGATCAGGCTTGTCAAGGGCGCCTACGCCGAGCCGAGCACGATCGCGTTCACGGCCAAGAAAGATGTCGATGCGAACTACCTGGCGCTCTGCGTGCTCATGCTGCAGCAGGTCAAACAGGGCGAGGTGCGGCTGATCCTGGCAACTCACGACATCGAGCTGATCGCGCGGATCACTCGCTTCGCGCACGCCACGGGCCTCGCACGCGACCACCTCGAGGTGGCCATGCTCTACGGGATCCGCGCCGACCAGCAGCTCCGGCTGGCTCGGGAGGGATACGTGGTCAAAGACCTCATCTCTTACGGCGATGCCTGGTACGCCTGGTACGTGCGCCGCCTCGCGGAGCGCCCCGCCAACGTCCTGTTCGCGGCGCGTCAGATCTTCGGCTAAACCGTGTAGGGCCAGGAAAGAAAGTCAGCGGCGGAATCGCTGCCGCTGACTCTGTGAACGGCCGGAGACACTTACCTGTTGCCGCGCTCCGCCGGCTCGGGCATTTCGGGCGTCTCCATGAGGTCCGGCTTCTCGCCCTCTTCGTCGCCCATTGGATGCACCTGCTCCTTGTGGCGCTTGACCTCTTCAGAGTTGGCGAACTCCTGGTCGCACAAATCGCACTTCATGGCACTGCCTCCTTAACGAGGTTTGTAGCGCCCGAACATGGCGGCCCGGCGCGCCTCATCTACAAAAACGCGGAGCCTTCGCCAGCTACCGATTCCGGCGCGTTGTCCTGTTATGGCCAGATCAATTCCAGTTTCAGAGCAGTTCGGAGGAGAATCGATGGACGACCTCAAAGAGAAGATCGATCGCTCAGCCATGCGGGAGATGGCCCCCAGGGTCGGGCTCGCGGCAATCGTCGCGCTGGCTGTGGTCGCGGCGGCTGTTGGTTTCGTCATGTACCGGCGCCGGCAGAGGCGCTCGCTGATGAAGCGACTGCGGGACGCAATGCCGGAGATGGATGAGATCCGCGCTTCGTTGAAGCGGCCGCTAGAGCGCGCCGTGAAGGTTCTTTAGAGAACCGACTCAAGCGGCTTGCGCCGTCGCAGAGGCAAGGGCGAGCTGCTTGCCCGTCGCCGGGGCGATGGCCGGCGGAGTCGCGGCGAGGTATTTGCGGCACGACCGGTAGCCTCGCGTGATCAGCTCGTCGGTGTGGCTGAAGTCGGCCGGAGAAACCGCGGGGGCGTCGAGCGTGGGCAGGACCTGGATGTCGGCCAGGTGGCGGTAGGCCGCCACCTCGGCGTCGAGCTTCTGCTCGATGAAGCGCGCCAGGGCGTGGAGCGCCATCCCGAGCGCGTTCGTAGGCTCCTGGCGCAACCACGGATAGGCGACGGAGAGGACGAAGATCCGCGAAGCGCCGAGCTCCAGCGCCGCCGCGATCGGCGTGTGGTTGGCGACACCGCCATCGATGAAGTCTCGCCGGCCGATCGTGACAGGGGGGAAGATGCCCGGGATGGCGGTGCTCGCCAGCAGCGCCGGCACGGCCGGACCGCTCGACATCAGCGCCGCGCGCCCGGTCTTGAGCTCCGTGGCGATCACGTGGACCGGCACCGCCGCTTCCTCCAGGCGCTGGTACGGGAGGTGCTTCCGGAGGACCTCACCAAGGCTCGTGTTCGAGATCACGTGGTTGCTGCGGCCAAGGAGGCCGCGAGCGCTGGACCACGGGCTCAGGGGAAAGATGTCCTGCCGCCGCAACCCGCGCCACACCTCACCGAGCAGGAGCGCTCCGTCGTGGTCGGGCCGGCCGCCGATCCAGGCTGCGTTCACCGCGCCGACCGATGTCCCGATCAGCAGATCAGGCCGGATGCGGGCCTCTGTAAGGGCCTGGAGCATCCCGACCTGGACGGCGCCGAGGCTGCCTCCACCTGAAAGTACGAATGCCGTTCGGCAGTTCCCTTCGCGCCCCGAGGGCTGAGGAGCGATGCGCCTCATTCCGACGGTTCGGGTTCGGGCTCGGAAGCGGCCCGATTCTGGCCCGACGCGCCCTGCGTGCGCCTGGCCCGAATGCTCTCCAGCATGACCGCGGCATCGACGCGATCCCACAGCCGCCAGTCCGATTCCGAGCGCCACACCTGGTCGAACAGGGACTCGAGTTGCGTGTGGAGGTCTGGTGTGTCGGACCGGGACCTGAAGCTCACTTCATTCTCCTGTACTGAAAACGCACACACATCGGGAACTCGACTAATACCGTTGGACGGTTCTGCAATTCCTCAGTTGAATGGTTTGTTTCATCGTGCTAGCTGATCCAGACCGGGGCTGACTGCGCGTCTAGGTCCAGCCCGGACGAGATCGCCTTGGGCGCAGGCACGGTGGATGGGACCGCGCTCACGGTCCACAGCTGAAAGCCACCGCCGGGCGTCTCGGGTGCGAGGTAGGCGATCGTCTTGCCGTCGGGCGAGAACGAGGGCGATGCGGCAAGCTGCGCCCTCACCAGCACTGTCCTCGGTCCCAGGCTGAGCGTGGTCCTGTAAAAGCCGGCGGTCGTCAGCTCCGTCGACTGCGGTTGGCCGTGGGTGCAGATCATGGCGATCTGCCGCTCGTCGGACGACATCGCAGGTTGGAGACAGCCGTCCGCCGCGGCGGTCAGCGGTGTGCCGGGACTTCCGGGACGAGCCTGGTACCAGACCTGGGAGCGCACCTGCGACTGGTCGTCGATGGAGAACCTGGTGTAGATCAGGCCGCCGCCGCGCAGAGGAACCGGGTCAACGTCGCCGCCGGTGTAGGGATTTGGAAAAGTCCACTGGAGAGAGCCGGTGGCAGCGCCGGCCGGACTCGCGAAGATCGACAGGTCGACCCTGTAGCTGTTGTATGGATCGTTCGGATCGTAGTCGTAGAAGATCTGCGCCCCGTCGGGGCTGAACCGCGGGTAAAACGCCCAGTGATTGTGCTCGATCGTCGGCGAGCTGTCGTGGGTGAGGCCTGGTCCGGCTCGACCGTTCAGCGAGAGCAGGAACAGGTCGGACACATTGGCCTGCCGGCGCACTGCGACCAACCGGCCTCCGGTCGGATCCGCCGCGGGCTGCATCCAGCCGGCCTCGGAAGTGATCTGTGTGAACCGTCCTTGCGAGAAGCGGTAGATCGCTCCTCCCTGGACGACAAAGATGGTGCCGGGCAGAGAGGGCCCGGTGGTCTCGCTTGGCCGTTGAACCTGGGGCCGGCCTGCCTTCAAGTAGCCGGCGGCGTGGTAGACCCCGACCCCGAAAGCAGACATGGCAGCGACGAGCCCCGCCGATACGAGGACCCGATCCAGGTGCGTTCTCGTCACGGGAAGTACTGGTGTGTGAGCGGCAAGACCTGGTTCCAGTTCGGGATGACGACGTCCTGGCCGGCGATCATGCCTTCGGAGGTGTAGGGAGGCGCCAGGATCACCCGCCGGACTCCCGCTCCGTCGAAATCGTTGGCCACCGCCATGAGCTGCCGGATCCGGGTCAGCCCAAGGCTGGTCTTGATCTCGCCGTTGAAGGCATTGGCCAGGGCCGGCAGGTCGGCCACGTTGAGATGCGAGGCTCGCGCCTTGATTGCCAGGAGCACCTGCTGCTGGCGCTCGGAGCGGGCGAAGTCGCCGCGGAGATCTCCGTGTCGAGATCGCACGTACTGCAGGGCGTGCACGCCGTCGAGGTGGACGGCGCCGGGCAGCACGGCGACGCGGTAGTAGTCGTACGGGTACGCACCGTTCAGGTCGGAGGGATAGAAGT
>JBOHUQ010000132.1:0-5812 GCA_050734495.1 Candidatus Dormibacteraceae bacterium | reverse complement strand
CCGACGAGGCTACTGGGTACTGGCTCGAAGTCCTTCGCGTCGCCCGGGCGCTCGAATCGCACCTCCGGCCGGTGAAGATGAACTACAACCTGCTGGGAAATTCGGTCCCGCATTTGCCTACGCACCTCATCCCCCGCTACGCCATCGACCCAAAGCCCGGCTGGCCGTTTCCCTTCCCCATCGCCGAACCACCGCCAGTCAAGGAGGAGATGCTCCTCGTTGATGTCGTGGCCTTGCGCCGCCACCTGATCTGATAAGCGAATGGTTGAGGAGAGCAACGGTTGCCGAAACCGTTGCTACCACTTGACTCTCGACCGGTTGAGAGTTGCAAGCTCTTCGTGTGGGCCAATCGAACCTACGAGATCTGGAGTCAATCGGCAATGAGTCCGAGGACCACCCGAGCTGAGGTTCTAGAGGCGGGCGGGAGAAACGACTCGAGCTAGAGAGCTTCCTCCAGGACGTCCTTGAGCACCGCGGCCTGGTTGTGCTTCTCGTCTCGGGCTCCATACAGCAATACCAATCCACCAGCGCGAGCGAGCATGGCCAGTACCTTCAGCTCCGGGGTCTTTGCCACAAGCTCCTCTCGGTAGCGGCGCTTGAATTGGAGCCACCTCCGAGGGTCGTGGGCGAACCAGCGCCGCAGTTCAGCCGAGGGTGCGACCTCTTTTGCCCAGCGGTCCAGCGCCAGCGAATCCTTGCGTACGCCGCGCGGCCAGACGCGATCGACGAGGATGCGGATCTCATGCGGGTCTGGGGCTCCAGCTTCATAGACTCGCCGAATCCGCACGGTCGGCGGTTCCGGCATCCGTCCCTGGTCGTCCAGCAAATTCGCAAAGCAAGGTGGCTCGCCCACGCGACTAGGATGCCATCCTGCCGTGGCCCGATGGTGACAGGCTGGAGCAGATGCGACGGAGCGCGATCCGCTCACCCACTTCACGCTGGTGAAGCAAGTCTCGCGCGGCACGAGCAACCGCCAAGGGGCGCCGGGCAGACACGTTCACTTCTGTCATGCGATTCGAGCGATCCGCACTCGCCACGCTTCCGGCCCTTGCTCCAGGTAGTCCCAGCTGAAGCGTCCGGGCTGGGTCGCATCCAGCTGGTAGTGGAGCGGCTTGGGATCGTGGTCGTTGACCAGCGTGATCGCATCACCACCTGAGAGCTCAGCCAGCCGGCCGAAGATGAGCTCGTGGCGCTTCGGTGGCGGCAGGACCCGTACGTCGAGAACGTTTCCAGCCGGAGAGGGAGCTTCAGCAAACCCGACCTCTCCTACTCGGTAACTCACATGCGCAGCCAACTGCCTACCGATGAAGCAGCGCTGGCGGGCCGCCATCGCGGCTTGTTTGTAGTCGTCCTCACGACCGGGCTCTGCGCCGGCAAAACTCGGGTTCACCGTGATTGCCGCGACGCGAGCGTTTGGCCCCGGATGGTCGGAGACGATGGTGTTGACCTGGATTTCGATCGAAGTCGCGTGCAGTTGGCGTGATTCGAGAATCGCCGCCAGGGTGGCCGTATAGCACGAGCCGACCGCGCTCGTCAGCAGTCCCTCTGGATTGGTGCCAACTCCCGAGCCCCCCATCGAGGCAGGCACCGAAAACTGAAGCCTTTGACCGTCGGTTTCGATCGCGCCCGTGCTCGATCGCCCGCCTGACCACGCAAGCGTACTTGTGAATACGAGATCTGACATGTTTAGCTCCTCACTTCTGGAAGTAATCAGCATTGATCTGGATGAAGTTGTGCCACTGTTCGGGCACCTCATCCTCAGGAAAGATCGCGTCGACCGGACACGGATCGACGCAGGCGCCGCAGTCGATGCACTCGTCGGGATCGATGTAGTACATGTCGGCAGCATCGTCGGTCTTGATGCAGTCGACCGGGCACACCTCGACGCACGACGCATCCTTGACGCCGACGCAGGGTTGAGCGATTACAAAGGCCATGGTTCAGCCTCCTTTTCATGCTGGTCGCCATGCCCTGCGCCGGAAAGACGGTCGTAGAGCCGGCGTCGTTCGAGTGGTGAAAGACGGTCGAGGAGCGGCACGTAGGCCTCGTTCTGCTTGGTGAAGTGGACCGCCAGGAAAGGGGCGCGGCTGCCGCGTTCCTCTCCCCCGGGCACTGCGGCCACATCGCCCGCCCGCACGTCATGAACCGAATCAGCGGCCATCACGTGTCCGGTGCCCTCGACGATGGTCATCACGAGATCGAGCGGCTGGGCGTGAAGTGGGATCTGCCGGCCGTCTTCGAGCGCGGCGACCAGGATCGCCATCTCAAACCACCTCCTGCCGGAAGATCACGCGGTAGTCACCGGCACCCAACGCCTCGGTCCGGTGGCTGAAGCCACGCGCCTCCAACACCTGGTACAGAGGGATCGGATCGAGTGGCGCGAGGAGCTCGAACTCCTCCTCCGGCTTCAGGTCGCCGACCACACCCATGATCGCGTCGAACGGTTCTTTACCCGCGGCCATCATCGGCCTCACATCCAACGTCGCCATCTCACACCTCCATTCACATCGACCCAAGCTCACGCTTGGCGCGGTCGGACATCATCTCGGGTACCCAGCGCGGCTCCCAAACCAAGTCGACCGAGACGCCTGCCACCCCCGGGATCGTCAGCACTGCCCTCTCCGCCGCCTCCGGCATGCTCTCGCTCATCGGACAGCCGGGAGTGGTCAAAGTCATCTGGACCCGGACCTCACCGGCATTCACGTCCACCTCATACACGAGACCGAGGTCGACGAGGTTGACGCCGAGCTCCGGGTCGTAGACGCACGCGAGCTGCTGCCAGGCCTCGGAGAGGAGCAGGTCGTCAGGCATCTCGAGGAGAGGTTGCCTCACGCCGTCATCCCCTTGGGGTCCGACACGCCGCGCCGAAATGTCGCAAGCGGAACGACCAACCGCGCTGCGTTGAAGATGAAGATCAGCGCTCCGCCGAGATAGACCACGCCGGCCACCCGAACCGCGCCGGCGTCGGCGACCAGCAGTCCGGCCAGCACTCCAACGAAGCCGGCCAGGAGCAAAGCGAAGGAGGCCCAGGCCAAGCGCTCATCCACCAGCTCGCGGAGCAGCGGAACCGGCCGCGCGCCGGCTGACCCGCTGAAACGGTGCAGCCAACTCAGGAAGGGCAGGATCTTGTAGGACTTGCCCACGATGGCGAAGCCGAACCATCCCGCCAGCGCGCTGTATCCGTAGGCCACCACCCAGCTGCGGCCCGGCGCGTGGCCAGACGCGAGCAGCAGGCCAAGCGCGGCGGCCGTCAAAAGGGATCCCAGCGACACGAATGTGTGCCACTGCTCGACGCTCAGCTTCCGCCGCCGGCGAGTCCTCAGCCGCAACGCGAGGTCGAGCACGTGGAGCAAGGCGGAGACGGCGAGCAGGGCGGCGAAGGCGATCACCAGCCAGCTCTTCGGCTCAAACAGCAGGCTCAGGACGAGGCCCAGCAGGCCGAGGTTCCAAAGCGCCAGGTTGGCCAGAGTGAGTCCGCGTCCGTATCCATGCGCCAGGGCGAAGAGCTCGGTCAGCTTGTAGGAGACGCCCATCAGCGTCAGCCCGAGCCAGCCGGCCAGGCCCATCTCGACGTGGGCCGCCAGCATCGAGTCGCTCACATCAAACCAGCGGAACGGCAGGTTGAGCGCGTAGACGAAGCCGAAGCCGATGGTCGCGACCAGCCAAACCAGCGACGCCAGCACGTAGTAGGCCATCGGGTGCCAGTCCTTGACCGTGGGGTAGCTGCGCAGCAGCTGGGACGCGAAGTGGAGCACGCCGGCCACGGTGAGCGACCCGAACAGCGCCACCCCAGGCGCCCAGTCCACATAGAAGCTGGGCACGAAACCGGCGATGCCGGCGGCGAGCACCCAGTAATTCCAGCGGCCAAGTCGCGGCGACCGCACGGTGCCACCGAGGGCGACGGGAAAGAGTTGGTAGAGGGCGCCGAACATGGTCATGGTGATCCAGCCGAGCACCGCCACGTGGGTCAGCGCGAAGACCTTCGGGTCGTCGTTGGTCCGCACCAGGTCTGGAGCCAGCAGGGGTAGGCCGATGGCGAAGAGAACGAAGCCAAGCAGCCCGGTGGCGAGGTATCGACCCGGCAGGTCTGGCGCCGGGGATCGCTTTGGTTTGATGGAGCTCACCCGCCTTCCCTTTTCACGGCTCCTATATTATTCACTATCAATACCGTATTATTCAAGTGATGCTGGACCCCTCCCTGCGAACCCACCGGGCGCTCGCCGGCGTCAGTCGCTTTCGGATCTTGGAGGAGCTTCGCGGCCGGGGTCAGCTCGATTCCCTCCAGCTGGGTGAACTGATCGGGCTTCATCCCAACACCGTTCGCTCGCATGTCGACCAGCTCATCGAGGCCGGCCTGGTCCGATCACTGACGGCGCCGCCAGCGGGTCGAGGGCGCCCTCGCGTCCTTTATGAAGCGGTCGCCGAGCCCGCACCGGCGCACCAGAGCGGCTATCGACTGCTGGCCCAGATCCTGGCCGGTTACCTCGCCACCACCGACCGCCCACAGGTCGTCGCCGAAAGCGCCGGCCGTACGTGGGGCAGCTATCTCACCCACAAGCCGAAGCCTTTTGCCGAGGTCTCGGCTGAGGAAGCCACGCAGAAGGTGGTCGGGCTCTTCACTGAGCTCGGGTTCATGCCCGAGGCAGTGGAAGAGTCCGGGGAGCGAAGGATCCTGCTTCACCGGTGCCCATTTCGAGAGGTGGCCGAATCGAATCGGACGGTCGTCTGCGCAGTCCACCTCGGAATGCTGAAGGGTGCGCTGACGGAAATGGGAGCTCCTCTACAGGCCACTCAACTGGAACCCTTCGTTGGGCCCACCCTCTGCATCGCCCACCTTCAAACGGCGAGACCTGCACAAGCGCGAGGAGGTGTCAAAGGTGCTCAATCACACCGTCCGATCCGACGCCTCGCTCAAGCCTGAATTCACCGACTGTCCAAGGTTCGCGCAGCCGGTACTCGAAGACGACCTACGCCAATGGAACGAGTGGGGTCAGATCTGCGGGTGCCAATTCAGCGGATCGTTTGATTCCGAATGCCACGTGTTCGGTGAGGAGTCTCAAGCCAATGAACCGGAGCAGGTGCCGAATCCGCCCCGCACTTGACCTGCTGCTCAGCACGACGCAGGAAATCCGCGCAAACGCCGAGTGCGTGGCGCGTGAGCTCCCGGGCGCCTCGACTGTCCAGCTCGCGCGATCCCTGGGGACATTGACCGATCAGCTCGTATCGGACCTCCTGCCCCTACTGGATGCCGAGGAGCAGGTGGTGTGCAACCGCCTTGACGCCGAGCTCTGCGATGCTCTCAAGACACACCATCGAGAGGTTCGCCGGCTCACCGAGCAAATGGCGATGCTTTCAGAAAATGTCGAGCGGAGCCTCCGCCGAACACCGGAGGCCAAGCCGGTGCTTCGCGCGTTGCGCGAGGCGATCACCTCTCTGGACGCCCTCGGGATCGACCAGCGAACCGCTACCTGCCGGCTCGAGGAGATCCTGTCAATCGATGATCAGGGGCGGCTGACCGAGGGGTTTCAGGCGGCCGCAGCGGCAGCTCGCCGGCACACGATGTTGATCGTCCAACCTGCAGTACCGCCTACTGCATCGACTGTGCTTCGCAGACGGCCAGACCTGGACACCGCGTACGCGATAAGCCTGGCCGACATCGAACCGCGGTCGACGCCACGTGGTGGGCCGCGTAACTGAAGCCGACCGGTCTCCCTGCGGCAGGACCTGGTCCCCTGCTGGGCGACGACCGACCGCGCCTGCCAAAGTGGGGGGGGTCACACGGGCAGCAGGAGCTTGACCAGCGCCGCAAGTC
>JBOHUQ010000131.1:0-41891 GCA_050734495.1 Candidatus Dormibacteraceae bacterium | reverse complement strand
TGACCGTCGGCGCGATCAGCATGGCCGGACAGGAGCGCGCGGAACCTCGGCCGATCGCCTGGTGGATCTTCCCCACCGTGCCCCTGATGGCGGCGGCGATCGCCTTCGGCTGGACGCTTCACCTCATGCTGCTCCGCCTCTACGGCATGACCGCCCCGTCGTGGGACCTCGGATACGACCAGCAGGTCATCTGGGACATCTCGGTCGGCCAGGGTTTCTACTCGAGCTATGCGCGCGCCAACTTCCTGGGGATTCATTTCGAGCTGATCCTGGTGGTGCTCGCCGCGGTCGAAAAGCTGTGGGCGAACCCCGCGGTGCTCCTGATTTTCTCGTCGGCGGGGCTGGCCGCCACCGCCCCGGCCGCCTATCTCTTCTTCCGCTCCCTTCTGCCGGATGATCGACCCGAATCGCCCTGGCTCGCCGTCGCGCTGTCAGCGCCCATCCCGTTCTGGGCGGCGATCCAGGAGGCGGCGCGGGACTTCTTCCATCCCGAGAACATGGCTCTTGCGCTCGCCCTGCTCGCGGGGTGGGCGGGAATCCGCGGTCATCGCGTTGCGATGTGGGTCCTCTGCGTGCTGGTCCTGTGCTGCAAGGAGGACCAGGTCTATACGATCGGGGTGCTCGCGCTCCTGATGCGGGGCCATGGAGCGCCGGCCATCCGCAGGCATTGGCGATTCATCCTCTACCTCGCCGGAGGTTGGTTCCTCATCGGGACAGGCATCATCCAGCAGCACTTCCGCAACTACGGCTACACAGACTTCGTCTATTACCGCTGGTTGATCGGCTTGAATCCCGTGATCCACGTCTCCTTCGGAGCGGTCATCGCGGCGCTCACCAGGCCCGAGGCGCTGCTGACCGTGGCCGCGCTAATCGCCGGCATGTTCGCCCTCCCGCTCCTGGCCTGGCGCTGGGTGCTGCTGGCCATCCCCCCGTACCTTGCCAATGTGCTCAGCGAGCACGACCCGCAGAACGTGCTGCGGCTGCACTACGTCCTTCTGCTTCTCTTCCCGCTGATCGTCGCGGGGGGCCTTGGCGCACGCAGGTTCCAGGCGATGCGATCGGTGCGACCGGCTCTGGCGTTGGTCGCCGCGGTGCCTGCCCTACTGCTCGGGTGGGGCACCGGTCAGCTTCCGCCGGCGCTCGACAGCAGCTACTACCTGTTCTCGCATCCGAACACCGTGGCCGAGCTGCAAACCGCGACATCCATGATCCCCGCCAATGCCCCGGTCAACGCCGACGACGCCGTCGCGGTCTGGCTCGCCAACCGGCACACGATCAACGACTTCCCGGACATGCTCGACGGCACGTGCTACGTGGTGATCGACCGTCAGGCATACCTCGACGGGCCCACGCACCCGAACCTGCGCCGCGCGGCCATCGCTGCGCTCCCGGCCAGCGGCCGATCTCTGCTCTACGACGACGGCCGCTTCCAGGTCTGGAGCCCAGTCGGCGACTGATCCCTCCTCCCCCGCGCCGGCGGGGGATGTCGGGGAGGGGGCGTCGAAGGACTGATCCACCCCTTTTCGTACTCTTAGGGTCCCAATGGCAGTCGCGGTGTCCACCCGAGAGCGTCTCGATCGGCTGTTCAAGCAGCGGATCGTGATCTTCGACGGGTCCATGGGCGTGATGCTCCAGCACAAAGGATTCAGCGACGAAGACTTCCGCGGCCAGCGCTTTCGCAACCACCCCAAGCCCCTGCGGAACAACAGCGACGTGCTCTGCCTCACCCAGCCGGCCCTCGTCACACAGGTCCATCGCGAGTACCTCGAGGCAGGCGCGGACATCATCACGACCAACACCTTCACCGCAACGCGTGTCTCGCAGAACGACTACGGCCTCGGCGACGTCGCATACGAGATGAACCTCGAGGGCGCGCGCCTCGCGCGCAAAGCGGCCGACGAGTTCCAGAACCGCTTCGTCGCCGGCTCGCTCGGCCCGACCAACGTCACGCTCTCACTGTCGCCCAAGGTGGACGACCCGTCCTACCGGGATGTCACATTCGACGAGCTGAAAGATGGCTACGCGGAGGCGGCTCGCGCTCTGCGCGAGGGGGGCGTCGACCTCCTCCTCATCGAGACCGTCTTCGACACCCTCAACAGCAAGGCCGCGATCGCCGCTGTGAAGGAGGTCGCGCCGGAGCTTCCGCTCTTCGTCTCGATGACCGTGGTCGACCGCAGCGGTCGCAACCTCTCAGGCCAGACGGTCGAGGCGTTCTGGACATCGGTGGAGCACGCCCAACCCTTCGCGGCAGGCATCAACTGTGCGCTCGGCGCCACCGAGATGCGCCCGTATATAGCAGCCATGTCTCGCGTCGCGCCGGTGTACGTCTTCTGCTACCCGAACGCCGGGCTGCCGAACGCGTTCGGGGGATACGACGAAGAGCCACCGACCACCAGCCGCCTGCTGAAGGAGTTCGCCGAAGCCGGTTACCTGAACGCCGCTGGCGGGTGCTGCGGCACGGGACCTGAGCATGTCCGGCAGATTCGTGAGGCCGTCGTGCACGTCCAAGCGCGCGCGGTTCCCGACCGAGTCAAGCGGACGAGCTTCAGCGGCCTGGAGCCGTTCGAGATCGGCCCCGACTCAGGCTTCGTGGTCGTCGGCGAGCGAACCAACGTCACCGGGTCGATCCGGTTCCGCCGCCTCATCGAGAGCGGCGACTTCACCGGCGCCGTGCAGGTCGCCCTCGAGCAGGTGCGCGGCGGCGCCAACCTGCTCGACGTGAACATGGACGCGGACCTGCTCGACTCGGAGGCCGCGATGGTCCGCTTCCTCAACCTCATCGCGACAGAGCCCGAGATCGCTCGCATCCCCGTGATGGTGGACAGCTCGAAATGGACCGTCCTCGAGGCGGGCCTGAAATGCCTGCAGGGCAAGGGAGTCTGCAACTCGATCAGCCTCAAAGGCGGCGAGGAATCGTTCCTGCAGCAGGCGCGGCTGGTGCGCGAGTACGGGGCTGCCGCCGTCGTGATGGCGTTCGACGAGACCGGACAGGCGGACACGTATGAGCGCAAGGTGGAGATCTGCAGCCGCGCCTACAGGCTGCTCACCGAAAAGGCGGGCTTCGAGCCCGAGGACATCATCTTCGACCCCAACATCCTGCCGATCGCCACGGGAATCGAGGAGCACGCCGCCTACGCCAAGAACTTCATCGAGGCGACGCGCGAGATCAAGAAGCGCTTCCCTCGCGTGCACGTCTCCGGCGGTGTCTCGAACCTGTCCTTCTCCTTTCGCGGCAACGACCGCGTGCGCGAGGCGATCCATTCCGCATTCCTCTACCACGCGATCCGCGCCGGCCTGGACATGGGCATCGTCAACGCCGGCCAGCTGGTCGTCTACGAGGACATTCCGAAGGACCTGCTCGAGATGGTCGAGGACATCATCTTCGACCGCCGCCCCGACGCCACCGAGCGCCTCGTGGAGTTCGCGAAATCGATCACCGGCTCCGGAACCAAGCGCGAGAAGGACCTGACGTGGCGCGAAGGCACCATCGAGGAGCGCCTCGCGCACGCCGTGCTTCACGGCGAGGTCGAGTTCATCGAGGCGGACGCCGAGGAGGCCCGCCAGAAGTACAAGAAAGGCCTGCTCGTCATCGAAGGGCCTCTGATGGACGGCATGAAGGTCGTCGGCGACCTTTTCGGCGCGGGCAAGATGTTCCTTCCGCAGGTCGTGAAGAGCGCGCGGGCGATGAAGCGCGCGGTCGCCTACCTCGAGCCCTTCATGCAGGCGGACAAGGAAGCCTCGGGAAGCCAGAGCGTGCGCGGCAAGCTCGTGCTCGCCACGGTCAAGGGTGACGTGCACGACATCGGCAAGAACATCGTCGGCGTCGTCCTGGCATGCAACAACTACGAGGTCGTCGACCTCGGAGTCATGGTGCCGGTGGACAAGCTCCTGGATACCGCCATCGAGCTGAATGCTGATGTCGTCGGGCTCTCGGGCCTGATCACACCGTCACTCGACGAGATGGTCGTGGTGGCCAAGGAGATGACGCGACGGCAGTTCACCATCCCGCTGCTGATCGGCGGCGCGACCACCTCCAAGCAGCACACCGCCGTGCGCATCGCGCCGGCGTACGACGGCTCGACCGTCCACGTCCTCGACGCATCGCGAGTCATCGGCGTCGTCTCGGACCTGCTCGACAAGGACCGCCGCCACACCTTCGATCGCGACAACCAGGCCCTGCAGGAGAAGCTGCGCGCTCAGCACTCGACCTCGCGACGCGCGCTGCTCACCCTCCAGGACGCTCGGGCGCGCCGGCAGCGGCTCCTGTTCGACGACCTCCCGCAACCGCCGTTCACGGGGACGAAGGTTGTCGAGCCGAGGATCTCGACCCTGCGCGAGTACATCGATTGGACCTTCTTCTTCACCGCGTGGGAGCTGAAGGGAAAGTACCCCGCGATTCTCGACAGCCCTTCGCACGGCGCCGTGGCGCGCGAGCTGTTCGAGCACGCGAACGAGCTGCTCGACGAGATCCAATCCAAGCAGTGGCTCCAGGCAAAGGGGGTCTACGGCTTCTGGCCCGCGCAAGCGGACGGCGACGACATCCTGCTGGAGAACGGCATGCGCTTCCCGATGCTCCGGCAGCAGGTCGACCACGGCGACGACAAGCCGTACTTCTCGCTGGCGGATTTCATCGCGCCGGCGGGGCGCGCGCAGGGCGCATCAGAAAAGCCGGACCACCTCGGCGCGTTCGCGCTCACGGCGGGCCTCGGCGTGGACGAGCTCGCCGGGCGGTTCCAGGACGAGCACGACGACTACCGGGCGATCATGGTGAAAGCGCTCGCCGACCGGCTCGCCGAGGCTTTCGCCGAATACCTGCATGAGGTCGCGCGCCGCGAGTGGTACGAGAAAGGCCCGAAGCTCGCCGGGGACGAGCTGATCGCGGAGAAGTACCGTGGCATTCGCCCCGCCTTCGGATACCCGGCGTGCCCGGACCACTCGGAGAAGCACAAGCTCTTCGACCTGCTTGGGGCGCGGTCGATCGGTATGGACCTGACCGAGTCGGGCGCCATGACGCCGACCGCCGCGGTGGCCGGCCTCTACTTCGCGCACCCGCAGTCGCGGTACTTCATGGTCGGGAAGGTCGGCCGCGACCAGGTCGAGGACTACGCGCGGCGCAAAGGCATGCCGGTCATCGAAGCGGAACGCTGGCTGCGCCCGATCCTGGGCTACGACGAAGACCCGCCTCGGTAACGATTAGAGGGCGGCGCGTGTCGGCCCTCTGGATCCCGCTCGCGGCGATCGATGCACGTCTTGCGTCGCGAGCATAAGAACCAGAGCACCAAACATTCGTTCGATAATCAGTGGATTTGATCGTAAAAAGGCCGGAAATGACGGTTTCCTGTGCGATCCATCTCGACCACCTGCCGCCCAGACGCCCTCTTCCCTGTCCTGTTCCGCGCTCCCAAGGCCACTCAGGCCGGGCTCCTCAGCTGCCCGCCCCGGCCGCCTGGATCGCCTCCCACACCCGCATCGGGTGAGCCGGCATGTCGATGTGCCGCACGCCCAGGTGTGACACCGCGTCGATCACCGCGTTCTGCACGGCCGGCGTCGATCCAATCGTCCCTGCCTCGCCCACGCCTTTGGCGCCCAGCGGGTTGAGCGGCGTCGGCGTCTCCATCGAAACGGTTTCGATGAACGGGATCTCGCCGATGGTCGGGATCGTGTAATCGGCGAGGCTCGTGGTGAGTGGGTTGCCTTCGGCGTCGTAGACAAATTCCTCGTACAGCGCCTGGGCCACGCCTTGCGCCACCCCGCCGTGGATCTGCCCGTCCACCAGCATCTGGTTGAGCACCGTCCCGCAGTCGTCGACTGCGACATGCCGCACGAGGTGGGCCGCTCCCGTCTCAACGTCCACCTCGACAACCGCGATATGACATCCGAACGGGAAGGTCTGGTCGTCCTGCTCGAAGTCGGTGTCGGCGACCAGGACCGCGTCCGCGGCCAGGTCCGCCCAGCTCAGCGCGGTCGCCGGGACGCCCTTGACGCCAAAACGCCCGTCCTCGAGCTGGACGATGTCTACCGGGCTCGCCTCCAGGCGCCTGGCCGCCTTTTGACGAGCTTGGTCCACGAGCAACAGACAGGCCGCGCGCACGGCGCTGCCTCCAAGCTGCAGCGACCGCGATCCCGACGTTCCGCTGCCCCTCGCGACCAGGCCGGTATCGGATTGCACGACCCTGATCCGGTCCATCGGCACGCCGAGCACCCGCGACGCGAGCTGCGCGTAAGCGGTCTCGTGCCCCTGGCCGCTCGAGGTCGTGCCGGCGGTCAGGACGATCGCACCGTCGGCCTCGGCTCGTGCGGCCCCGAATTCCATCGTCGTCAGGACCGCGGTCATCTCGACGTAGGTCGAGATCCCGATGCCAAGCAGGACCCGGTCGCCTCGCTCGCGGCGAACCTTCTGCTCGCGCCGGAGCTCGTCGTAACCCGCGGTCGCGAGCGCCAGGTCGAGCGCCTTCGCGTAGTCGCCAGTGTCGTAGGTCACCCCGGTGACCGTCGTGTGCGGGAAAGGGCCGCTGATCAGGTTGCAACGGCGCAGCTCCGCGGGATCCATCTTCAACTCCATCGCGAGCAGGTCCATCGCCCGCTCGATCATGGCGATCGCCTCCGGCCGGCCCGCTCCGCGGTATGCGGACATCACAGCGGTGTTCGTGTACACGCATTTCGCGCTGTATCGAATCCGGGGGATCGCATAGACACTCGACGCGAGCAGCGCCGTGTACACGAGCTGGGGTGGAGCGAGGCCCGCATAGGCACCCGCGTCAGCGATCACGTCCGCCTCGAGGCCCACAAGCTTGCCGTCGGCGGTCGCGCCCAGCGCCACGTTCTGCACATGGCCGCGGCCGTGAGTCATCGCGACCATGTTCTCGGTGCGGTACTCAAACCAGCGCACCGGGCGCCCGAGCTTCATCGCCAGCGTGGCGATGACGCTCTGCTCTGGGTAGGTCATGAGCTTGGCGCCGAAACCGCCACCAACATCGCCGGCGATCACGCGAACCTTTGCGTCGGGCAGACCGAGCGCCGCTGCGATCTGTGTGCGGACGCCGAACGGAACCTGAGTCGAGGTCCACACTTTGATGCCGCCATCTCCGTCCGGCTCGGCCACGACCGCGTTCGTCTCGAGGGGAACCGCCGCGAGACGCTGGTTCACGAATCGACCCCTGACCACGACGTCGGCGCCGTCGAGGGCGCCCTCCTCGCCGATGTCGAATTCGAAGGCGAGGTTGTCATCCTGGTCGGCGGGAACCTGGATCGCGCCGGGATCCAAGGCGGTCGTGCTGTCGACCAGGGCGGGCAGCACCTCGTAGTCGACCACGACCGCGGCAGCCGCGTCGACCGCCTCACCGCGGCCCTCCGCCACCACCACCGCGACCGCGTCGCCGACAAATCTCACCTCATCCGAGCAAAGGCGCGGGCGTGCCGTCTCGGACTCGAACGCCAGGTCGGCGGCCAGGAAGACGCCGACGACGCCGGGTATCTGTTGCGCGGCGCTGATGTCCACACCGGCGATTCGCGCATGCGCGTGCGGCGAGCGGACGAACACCGCATGCACGCAGCGCTCCGGGGCGACGTCGTCGGTAAAGGTTCCGCCGCCGGTGACCAGGCGGCGGTCCTCGCGCCTTTTGACGCGACCGCCAAGCGCCGCGTGGACGGCCACTAGAGAGAGTCCAGGTTCTCCACGATCGCCTCCTGCGTGGTCCGGGCGATCACGACGACCGCCTCTTCCTCGGAGCGCGCGTTCGACTCGACGTGGTGGACGAACGGGGGAATGTAGATGTAATCGCCGGGCTTGGTCCGCACGCGTACCTCGCGACCGCCCTCCGAGTAGATGAACTCGGGGTGGCCCGATACCACGTAGATCCCGGTCTCGCTCTCGCCGTGGTGATGCGGTCCGGACGCCACGCCAGGAGCCACGTGGGTCTGCCCCATCCACATCGCGCGGGTGCCCACGGACTCGCCAGAAAGCGCCGCGAGCCGCCTCATTCCCGCGGTCTGCGCGGTGCCAGAGCTGCAAGCCTCTGAAGGGACGTGGAAAAGTTTCGCCACTATGGACTTGAGGATACTTGCGATTGATGTCCGAGCGATCGGTCCGCTGGGGTGTGCTGCCGCGCTACTTTGGCTACCGCGGCGACGTCGTCGAAACACGAACCGAGACTGAGGACGCGATCCTCGCGGCCATGGGAGCCGCGGGCGACAATCCCCCGCGCGCTCGGCGCCAGGCCGTTCCACAAGCCAAATGCGAGCCGCCGCCCAGCCGAGCCTGGGGCTGGGCGGCGCAGATCTATGCCGCCCGCTCACGCGAAAGCTGGGGTATCGGCGACCTCGCCGACCTCCGCCGCCTAGGCCGGATCGCCAGGAGGCAGGGCGCTTCCGTGCTGCTCATCAACCCTCTGGGCGCCCAGCCTCCGACCGCGCACCAGGAACCGTGTCCGTATTACGCGTCGTCGCGCCGCTTCCTGAACACGCTCTATCTGAGGGTCGAAGAGCTGCCGGGCGCCGAGCTGTGTGCCACCGAGGTGGAACCGCTGAGAAATGAGGCGCTGGCGCTGAACGCGCAGCGGCTCATCGACCACGACGCGGTCTTCCGCCTCAAGTCACGCGCGCTCGAGGCAATCTTCAAGGTCGCGCCCGACGCGGCAGGGCTGCGGTCGTGGGTACGCGGCCAGGGCAAGGCGCTCGACGACTACGCGACCTTCAGCGCCATCACGGAGCGCCTTGGGCCGGCGTGGCGCAGCTGGCCGGCCGAGCTGCGCCATCCGCGCAGCGAGGGAGTCGCGACGATACGGGGCCCGCTCGCCGACCGGGTGGCCTTCCACAAGTGGTTGCAGTTCCACCTCGACCGCCAGCTGGCGCGGGCCTCGAAGGAGATCCGCCTGATCACCGACGTACCGGTCGGCTTCGCCGCCGACGGCTGCGATGCGTGGCGCTGGCAGGACCTGCTCGCG
The DNA here is from genome assembly GCA_050734495.1 of Candidatus Dormibacteraceae bacterium. GTDB lineage: Bacteria > Chloroflexota > Dormibacteria > Dormibacterales > Dormibacteraceae > Palsa-870. Next base: position 32,949 of record JBOHUQ010000131.1, on the reverse strand, counting down.
GAGGGCATGCGGGTGGGCGCGCCGCCGGACTACTTCTTTCCCGACGGGCAGGACTGGGGTATGCCGCCGTTCGATCCCTGGAAGCTGCGTAAGGCCCATTTCGAACCGTTCGTCGAGACCATTCGAAGCACCGCGAAGCACGCCGCGGGACTGCGTCTCGACCACGTGATGGGCCTCTTCCGCCTGTTCTGGATTCCGCCCGACGCGCACGCGTCAGGCGGTGCGTACGTGCGCTACCCGGGGCGCGAGCTGCTTGCCATCCTTGCAGCGGAAAGCCGCCGGACGCATACGTTCATCATCGGTGAGGACCTGGGGCTCGTCGAGCCCGCGATGCGCGTCCGCCTCCGCCACAGCGGCATTCTGTCGTACCGGTTGCTTTGGTTCGAAGACGACCCGCCGGAGAAGTGGCCGCGGGAGTCGGCCGCCGCCATCGGGACGCATGACCTCCCGACGGTGGCGGGGATCTGGAATCTCAGCGAGCCCGACCAGCGCCAGCACCACCTGCGAAGGCGCCTGACCGACGCGACCGGTCTGCCCGACGGCACGCCATCTGTCGAGGTTGCGGTGGCCTCTTACGGGCGACTCGCACACGCAAGATCGCGCATCGTCCTCGCCTCGTTCGAGGACGCGCTCGGCATCGAAGAGCGGACCAACGAGCCCGGCACGACAACCGAGCGACCCAACTGGCGCCTTGCACTGACCAAGCCACTCGAAGAAATCGAACGTGACGAGGGGGTGCTCCAAATCGCCCATTCGATGCGTGATGCGCGGCGCTAGTACGATCTGAGCATGGCCGGAAGATCGAAGCTCGCTGGCACCGAGCTCGATTTCTACCCTCTCAGTGCTCTGCCAAAGTCCGGCCTGCCCGATGCGTCAGGCCTCCCGATGACCGTCAAGGTCCTGCTGGAAGGCCTGGTGCGCCTGGCCGAAGCGGGCACCACCGCTGAGGAAAACGTCAAGGCCCTCGCCGCCTGGCCCGCCGCCCCGCCGAAGGACGCAGAGCTGCCGTTCCTCCCCGCTCGCGTGCTCATGCAGGACTTCACCGGGGTGCCGGCGGTCGTGGACCTGGCCGCGATGCGCTCGGCCATGAAGCGCGCCGGCAAGGATGCCGGCAGGGTCGACCCGCTTGTGCCGGTCGACCTGATCATCGACCACTCGGTCCAGGTCGACGCGTTCGGATTCCGCGACGCGTACACGCGAAACATCCAGCGCGAGATCGAGCGGAACCACGAGCGCTACGCATTGCTGCGATGGGCCCAGCAGGCGTTTCACAACTTCTCGCTCGTGCCGCCGGGAATGGGCATCTGCCACCAGGTCAACCTCGAGTACGTGGCCAAAGTCGTGCAGGTTCGCGACCTCGTCGGTCGAAAGGTCGCCATCCCCGACACGCTGATGGGCACCGACTCGCACACCACGATGGTCAACGGGCTTGGCGTCCTCGGATGGGGCGTCGGTGGGATCGAGGCTGAGGCGGCGATGCTCGGCCAGCCGGCATACCTCGCCACGCCGGTCGTCGTGGGCGTTCGATTCGCCGGCTCGCTGCCCGCCGGTGCGACCGCGACCGACCTCGTGCTGACCCTCACCGAGATGCTGCGCAAGCACGGCGTGGTCGAGAAGTTCGTCGAGTTCTGCGGGGACGGCCTGTCGAGCCTTTCGGTTCCGGACCGGTCCACGCTGAGCAACATGTGCCCGGAGTACGGCGCCACGTCCGCGCTGTTCCCGGTCGACGCACAGACGTTGCGCTACCTCGACGTCACCGGCCGCAGCCGCGAGCAGATCGACCTGGTCGAGCGCTACACGAAAGAACAGGGCCTCTTCCGCGTGGATGGTGACCAGCCGCCGAAGTTCAGCGAGATGCTCGAGCTGGATCTCGGCAAGGTCGAGCCCAGCCTCGCGGGGCCCAAGCGCCCGCAGGATCGCGCTTCCCTGCCCAAGGTCTGGGAGAGCTTCACCGCCGCGTTCGGAAACGGACCGAAGCCGAGCCCGGACTCTCTCGGACGCCTGGCCGACGAAGGCGGTCCCGTCAACGGCCGCCACGCCGCGACCGCGGTAGCCGCAAGGCCCGCGGCCAAGCTCGAGAACGGATGCGTCGTGATCGCGGCCATCACGAGCTGCACCAACACCTCGAACCCGTCGGTCATGGTCGCCGCCGGCCTCCTCGCCAGGAAGGCCGTCGAGCTCGGCCTCGAGGTGAACCCATACGTCAAGACGAGCCTCGCCCCGGGGTCGCGAGTGGTCACCGACTACCTCCAGACCGCCGGCCTCATGGAGCCGCTCGAGAAGCTCGGATTCTTCCTCGTCGGATACGGATGCACCACCTGCATCGGCAACTCGGGTCCGCTCGCGAGCCCGGAGGTCGAAGCCGCAGTGGTCGAAGAGGACCTAAGCGTCGTCGCGGTGCTGTCCGGCAACCGCAACTTCGAGTCCCGCATTCATCCCCTGGTCAAAGCGAGCTACCTCGGGTCGCCGCCGCTCGTGGTCGCGTACGCGCTCGCGGGCACCGTGAACATCGACCTGACCAAAGACCCGATCGGCCGTACCAAGGATGGAAAGCCGGTGATGCTCTCCGAGCTGTGGCCCGCGCAGGCGGAGGTCAACGAGGTCGTGCAACGCTGCGTTCGGCAGGAGATGTTCAAGCGCGAGTACGCAAAGATCTTCGAGGGCGACGAGCACTGGAAAACGATGTCAGCGCCGACCGGCCCGATCTTCCAGTGGGACCAGAGCTCCACTTACGTTCATGAGCCTCCGTACTTCGAGGACTTCGGCCCCGAGCCGAAAGCGCTCGCGGATGTAAAAGGTGCGCGCGTGATCGCGGTGCTCGGCGACTCGGTGACGACCGACCACATCTCACCCGCCGGTGCGATCCCGCCGGACAGTCCCGCGGGCCGCTACCTCATCGAGCACGGCGTCGAGCGGAGCGAGTTCAACAGCTTCGGGGCGCGGCGAGGCAACCACGAGGTGATGGTGCGCGGAACGTTTGGCAACATCCGGCTGCGCAACAAGCTCGTGGACCGCGAGGGCTACTGGACGCGCCACCTGCCCGACGGCGCAGAGACGACGATCTTCGACGCCTCCGTGCGCTACCGATCCGAGGGCGTGCCCCTGATCGTGATCGCCGGCAAGGAATACGGATCCGGGTCCTCGCGCGATTGGGCGGCCAAGGGCCCGTTGCTGCTGGGTGTTCGCGCGGTGATCGCCGAGAGCTTCGAGCGGATCCATCGTTCGAACCTGGTCGGCATGGGCATCCTGCCGCTCGAGTTCGCGCATGGTGAAAATCTGCAATCGCTCGGGCTGAGCGGGCACGAGCGCTTCACGATCAAGGGCATCGAGGCGATCAAGCCGGGCCAGCAGGTCGAGGTCGAGGCGGCCGGGGACGACGGCAAGCAGACCACCTTCAAGACCCATGCGCGTGTCGACAACCAGACCGAGGTGGGCTACCTGCACCACGGTGGCATCCTGCCCCTGGTCCTGCGCGAGCTGCTGGGCAAAGGCTGACGCGAGTCGGGCGAAAGTCGGGCGGCCGGAGGTGCCGGCTAAGCCTCCCTCAGGGCTCCTCTCTGTACTGCCGCTTGCCCGTCTCCGGGTCCTCGTAGACGCGGGTCAGCTTGCCAGTCGTCGGATCCTTGAAGACCTCGCTCGTCGGTTTGAAGACCCCCTCCTTCCCACCTCGGTACCTGCGGTCCCAGATGAAATAGCCTGCGATCGCGAAGACGATGATCACAACAAACAGAACGACCTGCGCCGTGGCGTTCATGAATTGCCCGGCTCGATGATCGCGGCGGTTCCGTAGGCGACGACCTCTGTCATCGTCTGACCTATCTCCGACGAATCGAAGCGCATCATGACAACCGCGTTGGCGCCCATGGAGCGTGCGTTCTCGACCATGCGGTCGATGGCGTGGCGGCGCGTGTCCTCGACCAGCCGGGTGTACTCGACGATCTCGCCGCCGCCGAGCGCACGAAGGCCGGCCATGATGTTGCCGCCCAAACCACGGCTGCGCACCACCACGCCGAACACCTGGCCCAGGGCCCGCTTCACCTCATAGCCCATCGGGCGCTCGGTCGTCGTGACGAGAACCGGACTAGACGCCTGTTGTGACATAGCTGACACCTCCAATCTCGTGCTCCGATTCTGTTCAGGCGAAGGGCCCAGACCACCTTAGTGTTCCTGAGGACGAGGGCGCAGGTCGAGGGGATCTGGGCGACACACGTTTTGGCAATGTGGTGGTAGCTGTCGCGGTATGAGCCGGCCACGGGCCTCAGTTGGTCCGCCTACGGACGATTCGCGAATTAACATGAGGCCCTTGAGATCGCCGGGCAACCCGACAGCCCGCTCAGCGGCTGATCTGAACGCGCTGCGCGACCAGCAGCTTCGCAAGCTGCGCGCGGGGCTGGGCGAAGTACTGACCGCCAACCGGTTCTGGCGGGAACGGCTTCACGATGTCCGGGGTTGGGACGATTTCGAGCGCCTGCCGCTGACCACCAAGGCAGAGCTGCTGGCAGACCAGGCAGCCCATCCCCCGTTCGGGGCCAACTTGACCTATCCGATGGATCGCTACGTACGCTTGCACCAGACCTCGGGATCGAGCGGCGACCGGCCGCTGCGATGTCTTGACACCGCGGAGTCGTGGGAGTGGTGGCTGCGGATCTGGGCCGACCACGTGTATCCGGCGGCCGGTGTGAACGCCGGCGATCGGGTGTTCTTGGCGTTTTCCTTTGGGCCGTTCATCGGTTTCTGGTCCGCGTTTGGTGGAGCGCAGCGGTTGGGTGCGCTGTCGATCTCTGGCGGCGCCATGACGAGCGAGCAAAGGCTGCGATGCATGGCCGACCTCGGCGCGACGGTGCTCCTGTCCACTCCCACGTACGCGCTGCGTTTGGCAGACGTGGCAACCGAGCTGGGCCTGGAACTACCCGGGTCGGGCGTGCGCGTGACGATTCACGCCGGGGAGCCCGGAGCAAGCATCCCGGCCACGCGCGCCGCGATCGAAAAGGCGTACGGCGCCACGTGCTTTGATCACACCGGAATGACCGAGCTCGGTCCGACAGGCTTCAGCTGCTCGCAGAGGGACGGCATCCACCTGATCGACTCGGAGTTCGTCTTCGAGGTGCTGGACCTGGACGGGCGACCCGCCGGCGAAGGCGAGCTCGTGGCCACCAACCTCGGCCGGTGGGGCATGCCCCTGTTTCGCTATCGCACGGGCGACCGGGTCAAGGTGTCGCGCGAGCCGTGCGCCTGCGGGAGCCCGTTCATGAAGGTGATCGGCGGCATCCAGGGCCGCGTGGACGACATGTTCACAGTGCGCGGCGTGAATCTCTATCCCTCGCAGGTGGAGGACATCGTGCGCCGGTACCCGGAGATAGCCGAGTTCGTGATCGAACGCGGCCGCGAGCGCCAGATGGACGAAGTGTCGCTCCTGATCGAGGCGGCCGGCGATGATTTCTCGACCGAACGCCTGGAGGCGGATCTGCGGCAGGCGCTGGGCGTACGTCTCGACTGTCGCGTGGTCCGGCCAGGGACCCTGGCTCGTTCCGAGCTGAAGGCGAAGCGAATCCGGGTGGTCTAGTGGCGCTCGTTCGCGCCCACGACCTTGGTCAGCAGGCAACGGAGCTCATCGCCCTGCTTTTGATCGAGCGGTCCCACAAGCCGGCGCGTCATGGCGTGCGTGCGTGGGATGAGCTCGCGAACTGCATGAAGGCCTTTGGGGGTCAACGCGATGGTTTTCCGCCGGCCATCGTGGGTGTCTCGCTCGCTGCGAATGAGGCCGCGCGCGCCCAGACGCGAGACCACCTCCGCCATGGTCGAGCGGTCGAGCGAGATGCGCCGGCCGAGTGTGCGTTGGTCGAGGTTCGGCTCGCCATACAGAGCGTTGAGTGCCGCGAACTGGGGCGAGGTGATCGTGTGCGAGACCTCTTCGTTCCAGAGCTGGTTCATCACCTGCACGGCGCGCCGCAGGAGGTGGCCCGGATGCTGCATCAGGTCCTCCGGCGCCGGCGGCATGTCAGGTGGGGCTTTTTTCAACTTTCACCTCGACAACTCGGTAGCCGACCGGCAGGAGGCGGAGCCCAAGGCGCTCCTCGATCGTGCCCCAGATTCCTCGCGGCAACGCCAGCGCAAACAGCGCCGCGGTCGCGCCGAGCCCGACAAGGTACCACGGGCCACCCTGCGTGAAAGTCGTCTGGATCGAGAACAGCAGGATGGCTCCGAGGATTGGGCCTTCGAATGTACCGAGGCCTCCAACCAGCACCATGAAGATCATCAAAGCCGACCACTGCACGCTGAAGATCGAGCCTGGCTCGATGAACAACGTGTTGGCGCCGATGAGGACCCCGGCCGCGCCGCATCCAAAACCGGCGAGCACGAAGAGAAGCCGCTTCCGAGCTGCCACGCGCACGCCGAGGGAACGCGCGGCGTCTTCGTCGTCGCGGATCGCCTGCAGTGAGACGCCCAGCGGCGAACGCAGCAGCCAGAAGAGGGCAGAGAGGAAGATGAAGGTGAAGGCCAGGGCCAGCCAGAAGGTGTACGCCTGGCGGAAGTTGGGCGCGTACTGGTTCAGCTGGATGAGTGAGATCCCGGTCCCGGCGCCCAGGTTCTGATCGAGCCGGACGAGGATCGAGATCACCTCGGCGATCACCCACATACCGATCGCGAACTGCGCCGCTCGCAGGCGCAGAGCAAGGAATGAGATGGGAACCGAGATGACTCCAGCCACCAGCGTCGCCAGCACCATCGCGAGATACGGGCTGACGCCGAGCCCGGCGAAGAACACCGTGCCATACGCGCCGATGCCGATGAACGCCTGCTGGCCGATCGAAAGCAGACCGCCATAACCTGCGAGCGCGTTCCACATCGCGGCCAGGAGCACCAGGATGAGCAGGTAGGTCAGCTTCTGGACCACGTCGGGATCGAACACCAACGGAACTGTCGCCAGAAGAACTGCAACCGCGACCGTGGCACCGGTGAACAGCTTCGACGTGCGGGTCCAACGCTGAACCCTCATCGCGCCACCCTGAAGCTCACGCGACCGCCGCCATAGCGAACGATCAGCACCGCGAGAAAGAGCAGGTGACCCGCCAAAGCAGAGTACTCCGGGTTGATCTGAGCGCCGACTGTCTGTGCGACGCCGAGCGCCAGCCCGCCCAAGAGCGTGCCCCAAAGGCTCCCCATTCCCCCGATGACGACCGCTTCGAACGCGAAGATCAGCTGCGTCGGTCCGCTGACCGGATCGAACACCGAACGGATGGCCAGGAACAGACCGCCCAGCGCGGCGATGGCCACCGCCAGAGCGGTGGCTCGGGCGTATACCCCGCGGCTGTTGATGCCGACAAGCTCGGCGGCGTCGGCATCCTCGGCGGTCGCCCTCATCATCCACCCGGCGCGCGTCCGCGACAGGAACAGCTGCAGCGCGCCGAAAACCACCACCGCCACCAAGAGGACCACGATGCCAAGCGCGGAAACCGAGAGTCCGCTCGCCACCTGCCAGCTCGCCGTGGTGACAGCGCCCGCCTGTCCGCCGAGCGAGCGAACGTCGGGCGAGAACTTGAGGAGCAGTAGGTTCTGAATCACGATCGACAGCCCGAACGTAGCCAGGAGCGGGGTCAGGATTCCGGATTTGAGGCTTCGCTCGAGGATTGTCAGCTGGAGGACATAGCCGAGGACGATCATCACCGGCAGCGCCACGATGAAGGCGACAAACGGTGACATGCCGGTGCCCTGGACGATGACGAAGACCACGTACGCGCCAAGCACGGCGATATCGCCGTGTGCGAGGTTGATGATTCGCATCACTCCGAACATGATCGAGAGGCCGCATGCGAGTACGGCGTAGAAGGCTCCGAGGAAGATGCCCTGCACGACGGCGTTGAAGATGGTCATGCGGGCCGCTTCAATCCGAAGTACGCGTCGACAATCTGGTCGCGATCCATGGAAGCGGCCTGACCCTCCAGCACGACGCGCCCTTCGAGCATGCAGATCACGCGGCCGGCCACCTGGAGCGCGCGCGTGAGATCTTGCTCGACGAGCAGCACCGTCGTGCCCTCATCGATGATGGCGGCCAGCGATCGATAAACGGCGTCGACGACGATCGGCGCCAGCCCCAAAGAGACCTCATCCAGCAGAAGGAGCCGGGGATTGCTCATCAGGGCACGCCCGATCGCGACCGCCTGTTGCTCTCCCCCGGAGAGGTTCGCGGCCAACATGTTCCGGCGTGGTTGGAGCAGGGGAAAGACCTCGAGCACCGACTGGACGCTCCACCGCCCCCGGCGGCCCGCGGCGACGCGCAGGTTCTCTTCGACGGTCAGGCTGGGGAACAGCCTGCGTCCTTCGGGCACGAGTGCGATCCCGAGCGAGACGCGGCGGTGGGCGCGCATCGGAGTTATATCGGCGGCATCGAGGACCACCCGCCCCCCATGCGGCTTGTGAGCGCCCACGATCGCTCTGAGAAGCGTGGATTTGCCGGCGCCGTTGGCGCCGATCAGCGCCACCGTCTCGCCCTGCGCCACCTCGAACGAGACTCCGCGCACCGCTTGCAGCAGCCCGTAACGGCAATCGAGATCTTCGACTCTGAGCAGCGTCATACGCTGCCGCCGAGATAGGCATCGATCACGGCAGCTTGGGCGACGACGGATCCTGGAGGGCCCTCCGCGATGATCCGGCCCGCGTCCATGCAGACGAGGCGGGTCACGACCTGCATCAGCAAATGGACGATATGCTCGATCCACAGCACCGCGATGCCGCGGTCGCGCAAGCCCGCCACCAACTCGATGAGGTCGCCCGTTTCCGCGTCGGTGAGCCCGCCGCCAATCTCGTCGAGCAACAGGACGGAGGGTTCGACGGCCAGCGCTCGCGCGAGCTCGAGGCGCTTGCGCTGCAGCAGGCCGAGGCTTTCCGCGCGCCGGTTGGCAAGGTGGGTCAACCCGGTCTGGTCCATCACCTGCAGAGAAAGGTCATAGGCTTCAGTGCCGCGGCGCCGTCCACCGGCCGTGGCTCCGACGAGCACGTTCTCGAAGACGCTCATGCCGATGAACGGACGCGGCACCTGGTGGGTCCGGGCCACACCCAGCTTGCAGCGGCCGGCTGCCCCTAGTGAGGTCACGTCTCGGCCGCGGAAATCGACGGTGCCGGAGTCAGGCGTGACCGCCCCTGACAGGACGTTCAGCAGGGTGGTCTTGCCGGCGCCGTTCGGTCCGACCACGCCGACAGCCTCGCCGTCCAGGAGCGCAAGGTTGACGCCGTCAAGCACGGCGAGCGCTCCGAATTGCTTACGAATCTCAACGGCGGCGAGCACCGCCGCGGCCATGGTCAGGCCTGATATGGCTGCAGGGTTGCCGCGACCGGCACGTTGCTGTCGGACGAGTTCTCGCAGATCACGAAGTCGATGGGCCACTTCGAGACGTTCTGCTTCCACTGCCCGCCGATGATGGGCGTTGCGACCACGTTCGGAACCGCGGCTCCGGCGAACGTGACGGGCTTCGACCAGTCGAGGTGACCGACCGGAGTGTCGACGGCGAGCGTCGCCATCGCGTCCGCGACCTTCGTCTTGTCTTTTGGATTGCCGCTTGCCTTCAGCACCGCCGCGGCGACGTCGAACAGGGCCAGGCTCGCTCCGAGCTGCTGGTTCCATTGCTTACCGCTGGATGTCTCGTAGCCGCTGGCGAGATCCTTCGACGAGACGCCCGTGAGCGACGACTTGTAGGGCCACGTCGGCCCCCAGTAGACGGCCGAGGCCAGGCCGTTTCCGATTGCTCCAAGCGACGAGACCTGCGAGGGAAACAAGCCGGTCTTCGCGATCTGCCCGATCTTCACATGCTTGGTGTAGCCCTGCTGGGCGGCCTGGCGCCAGAAGGTGGCGAAGTCCGGCGGGATGGGGAAGGTGTTGAAGATCTGGCAGTCCTCGCTGATGAACTTCTGGATCTGGGCCGTGTAGTCGTTGGTACCGTCTTCGTAAGCTCCCGGGTCCACGATCGTGTAACCAGCCGCCTTCAGCGCCGGACCGAGCGCGCCTCGGATCGCGTTGCCATCCGCATCGTTCGGATACATGACGCCAACCTTCTTGTTCGTCGGGACCTGCGGCCAGAGATGCGTGTAGGAGTCGAAGAACTGCATCACCCCGAAGCAGAAGTGAAAGGTGTACTTGAAAGGTGACGGCTGGCCCGGCTTCGCGCCCCGGCCCAGGTACCAGGACTCCCAGGGCACGACCGTGGAGATGCACGGAACCCCGGCCGCCTCGCAGGCATCCGAAACCGGGTTCGTCGTCTCGGGAGTGGAAGTCGTGAGCATGAGGTCGACCTTCTGGTTCTGGATGAGGTCCTGCGCGACCGTCGCGCCGACCGACGGGGTCGACTGCCCGTCACGGGAAACAATCTCGACGCTGTAGTTGGTGCCGCCGATGCTGAGGCCATTGTTGAACGCAGTCTTCGCGAGGCCGATCACATACGGGTCAGGTTCGCCGAAGCCAGCGGCCGGGCCTGTGAGCGGACTGACGAAGCCGATCTTGATCGAGCCGCTCGAAGTCGACGTCGTAGAGGTGAGGCAGGATTCAAGGAACCCGGGAACCGCGAGGCCACCCAAGACGAGGCCGGTGCCTTTCAGCATCTCGCGCCGAGTGATCGAGCCGGATCGAAGGTTCCTCTTGCTCACAGGACTCCCTCCCTAACAGATCAGGAATTGCTCCGTGTACCGACGATCGTAGTTTGCGCGGGTTCATAATTCGCGTCAAGGGCCGTGAGCGACGTGGACTACGAACCGCCCTACCTCTACCCCGACTATCGCTCCACCGAGTTGCGCGCTCCCAAGCACGCGCCGGTGAGGCTGCCCGACGAGTGGTTCCACAATGCACCCGGACCTGTTTTCGGTCGCATCCCGGTGCGCGCGGAGGACGCAGATCTCACGCGCCAGCACCGAGGCGAGCCTCTCGGCGAGCGGATCATCATCAGCGGACGGGTGCTCGACAGTGACGGACAGCCCGTTCGCAACACCCTCGTCGAGGTCTGGCAGGCCAATGCCGCGGGGCGTTATGTGGATCCAGTCGACGACCATGACGCACCGCTGGACCCCAACTTCACGGGCGCCGGACGGGCCATGACCGACGACGCGGGGTTGTATCGATTCGTCACCGTCAAGCCGGGCGCGTATCCGTGGCGTAATCATCTGAACGCATGGCGTCCCGCCCACGTGCACTTCTCGCTTTTCGGTCCGTACCTCGCGGGCCGACTCGTCACGCAGATGTACTTTCCGGGCGACCCGCTGATCCCGCTCGACCCGATCCTGCGCTCCATCCCGGATCCGCGCGGGCGCGAGTTGCTCATCGCCCGACTCGACCTCGATACGACGGTGCCGGAGTGGGCCCTCGGCTATTGCTGGGACATCGTGCTGCGCGGCCCTCGCGCGACACCGACCGAGGCATGACAGAGCCCACGCCGTCGCAGACTGTCGGGCCCTTCTTCGGCTTCGCCCTGCCTTTCGCAAATGATGCACAGGAGGCGGACGGCGAATCGCGCGACTCGATAAGGGTCGAGGGCCAGGTGCTCGACGGAGCCGGCGAGCCTGTCGTCGACGCGCTCCTGGAGGCCTCGCAGGGTGTGCAGTTCGCACGCTGCCGCACAGACGGCGAAGGTGCGTTTCACTTCACCTTCCGCAAGCCGGTCGTGCCTGACGGAGCACCATGTTTCGAGATCACGATTTTCGCGCGTGGTCTGCTGCGGCATCTCCGCACGCGCATGTACTTTCCCGGCGAGGAGGGCGCGAATCTCGCGGATCGGGTGCTGCAGCTCGTCGACGCGTCGCGCCGCCACACGCTCATCGCGCACCAGGACGGAGAGCTCGTGCACTTCGACATCCGCCTGCAGGGGGAGGGCGAGACGGTGTTCTTCGCCCTCTGAACTTGGGAGGGAAAACCGATGATTGATGGAAGGCAGAACGGCACCAACGGCACGTTTGAGGCCGCCGCCAACGATCCTGTCGGAGGGATGAAGCCGTGTCGCCTCAGCTGAAGCCGTGGCGAGCCGAGGTCGTGGGCAGCCTTCTGCGACCAGCCGAGCTGGTCCGCGCTCGAAAGCGCTTGGACTCCAATGAGATGACACAGGTCGAGTTCAAGATGATCGAGGATGCCGCGGTCAGGGCTGCGATCGAGCTTCAAGAGCAGGCGGGCATCGATGTCGTAACCGACGGCGAGCTTCGCCGCTTCGCTTTCTACGGTCATCTCATCGATTCTTTTGAAGGATTCGATCGCAAGGGCGGCTGGGCGATTCCGTTTCGGGATGAGAGTGGAGAGCAGCTGATCCTCGAGCGCCCCGTGGTGGTCAATCCGCTGCGCTGGAAGCGAAGCATGTGCGGAGAGGAGTGGGCCTTTCTTAGGTCGGTGGGCGGACGTCCTGGCAAGGTGACGATGCTGAGCGCGCAGCAAGCCGCGGCGTACTACGACCCCGAGAAGTCGAAGGGCGCCTACCCGACTCGCGACGCTTACCTTGCCGACATCGTCGACCTCTCGCGGCGTGAGATCGACGAGCTGGTTCGCCTCGGCTGCACGTACATCCAGATCGACGGGCCGCAGTATGGGGCGCTGCTCGACCCGGCGATGCGCGAGGGTTACCGGCAGCGTGGGAGCGACCCTGAGGAGTTGATCGACCGCTGCATCGAGCTCGACAACGCAATCATCGAGGGGCACCCTGGCGTGACCTTTGCGCTTCATGTCTGCCGTGGCAACAACCAGAGCAAGTTCTACGCCGAAGGCGACTACGAGCCGATCTCGCGGATTTTCCAGAAGACGCTTTTCAACCGGTTCCTGCTCGAATACGACGACGCCCGCTCAGGTGGCTTCTCACCACTCGCGCACCTGCCCGAAGACCGAGTCGCCGTGCTTGGCCTCGTCACGACCAAGCAACCCGAGCTCGAAATCGACACTCAGCTCAAGGTCAGAATCGAGGAGGCCACCAACTACGTCCCTCTGGAGCGCCTGGCGCTCAGCCCTCAATGTGGGTTCGCTTCGACCCTGGAGGGCAACCGGATCACTCACGAGCAACAGAACCGGAAGCTGCAGCTGGTCGGACGCGTCGCGGATTCGGTCTGGGGCCGAAGCTAGGCTCCGCCTTACAATTCCCGCGGCAGGAATCAAGGCCTGCCACCTGAAGGTGTGCCGGGAAGGCTGGTCGGCGGGGAGTGCTTCCTATCGGCAACGCCATCCTGACGCTGACCGGCTTTTTGGCCGGGCTGGCTGTGACCCTCGCCGGCAGCGAGCTGCTGGCGCGTGGATTGACGCGCCTCGGTACAAAGCTTGAGTTCTCAGAAGGCCTCCTGGGCCTGCTCGCGGCCCTCGGCGCCGATTCGCCCGAGCTCTCGTCCGCCGTCATCGCGATCATGGCCGGCGCCGGCGATGTCGGCGTTGGCGTCGTGGTCGGTTCGAACCTCTTCAATCTGGCGGCGCTGCTCGGGCTTTCGGCACTTGTCGCAGGCGGTGTCCGGGTCCGCCGGGGGCCCATGCTGCTTGACGCTTCGGTCGGTCTGGGGGTGATGCTGGCTGCGGCTTTGATGGTGGCGGGGCTCCTGCCACCCACGGCTGCGGCCGTCATCGTCCTGCCGCTCAGCATCGCGTATGCGCTTGTGCTGGCCTTGCCGCGTAGATGGCTGGCCCATGTGAATCCGCTGTTGGGCGGGGTGCCTCAAAGCCTGGTCGAAGTCCCATATGAGGCGACGCACGACCGGCCGGCGATCACGCACCAATCGTGGACGCCAGTGCTCCTGCTGCCTGTCGCGCTCGTCGCTGTCGTCGGGGGCAGCTATGCGATGGTCCATGCAGCCCTTGCCTCGCAGCCGTGGCTTCATGTGTCGGGAGCTGTGCTCGGCTCGGTGGTGCTCGCGGCGTTGACGAGCCTTCCGAACCTGTGGCTGGCACTCCATTTCGCGCGGACGAATCGCGGCACCGCGCTCATGTCAGCCGCGATGAACAGCAACACGATCAACCTGCTGGGCGGCCTGGTGATCCCGGCTCTCTTCATCGGGACCGGGTTCGCGCGCGGCTCGCTCGGATACTTCGGGTGGCTCCTGGACCTGACCCTGCTCGCAGTCCTGACGCCTCTGGCGCGTCGCAGGCTGAGCCGCACCGCGGGGATGGCGATCATCGCCCTGTATCTCAGCTTCGCCGGGCTCAGGTTGGCCGGCATATGACGGCAGCGCAGAGCTTTCTCTTCTTCCTGATCGTGCTCGGCGGCGTGGCCACATTGCTGCGCCTCGTGTCGCGAACCACGGCCACGGTGCCGTACCCGGTGCTGCTGGCTGCGGGCGGCATCGCCATCGGCTTGATCCCGGGCGTTCGGCTGCCGGCCATCGGATCCGATCTGATCCTCCTCGCCTTCGTACCAGGGCTGGTTTTCGAGGCTTCGCTGGCGGTTGACCTCGCCGAGCTGAGACGGCGTGTCATTCCCATCAGCCTGCTCGCGACCCTGGGTGTGTTTCTCACGGTGACCGCAATCGGCGCCATGGCCCACTACGGCCTCGGCCTTGACTGGGCAAGCAGCGCCCTGCTCGGTTCCATCGTTGCCACAACCGATCCGATCGCTGTCGTCAACCTCCTCCGCCAGGTGCGTGCGCCGGTGGGCCTCGAAGCGATACTCGAAGGCGAGAGCTTGTTCAACGACGGCACCGGAGTCGCCGTTTTCTCCGCGGTCCTCGGGACCATATTGAGCGGACACCCGACCTTCCTCGATGGGGCGTTGCGCTTCATCTTCGTATCCGGCGTGGGCATAGCTTTCGGGCTGGGCATCGGGGCCGTCGGGGTCGTGCTGCTGCGACTTGTGCGCGAGGCAGAGCTGGAGATCATGGTCACGCTCGTGATCGCTTATGGCGCGTATCTCGGCGCCGACGTTTTCCACGCCTCTGGTGTCGTCTCTGTCGTCGTGGCCGGGATCGTGGTAGCGCGCTACGGAAGCTCTACCGGTCGACTGAAGGGGACTCAGCTGCTCGGCTTCTGGCACGTCCTCGCGTTCGTCCTCAACGGGATTCTCTTCCTGATGGTAGGAATCGCGGTGCCGACGACTCGCCTCATCGCGATCGCAGGCCTGGCGCTTGGGGCCTACTTGATCATGTTCGCGGCCCGCGCCCTCCCGGTGTACGCGCTGCTTGGCCTGGCAGACATCCGAGGCTCGTCGATTCCATGGACCTGGCGGCATATGACTGTTTTTGGCGGAATACGCGGCGCTCTGTCAGTGGCTCTCGCCCTGTCGGTCGCGACAAATCCGCACGTGAACGCGACGGTTTCCGTGCTTGCGTACGGCATGGTCGTGCTCTCCTTGCTGATCCAGGGCGGATTGCTGCTGCCGGTCGCTGACCTACTTGGTCTTCGTCGCGCCGCCACGCCCCCGTGTTGAAGCACCAGCCTTGCCCCACGTTATGGACATGGCGTTTTCGAAAACCCTGGCGACGCCAGGAAGTGGCTGGCCACACCGGCGACCGAGAACCTGCCGGCCTCGCGAATCCAGGCTAACCCGGACTCTAGGTGAAGTTCAACTTAGGCTGCGTCGCTCGTCCGGATCGGCAGTCTCCGCTCGTGCCCGCACTCGGGGCACTCGAACAGCCCGACCACCACATCAGGCCGGGATGAGTCGGAATGCATGGTGCGCAGCTGCATGGGCACCCTCGCCTCGTGCCGGTCGCACGCTGGCGCCTCCTCGTAGGTCATGCCGGTGAAACTACGCCATGCGGTCAGATGTTCCTAGTGAGCGCCACACAAGCGGTCGCCTTCATTGCTTGTCTTCCGCCCACACCCTAAAGTCTTGATCCATGGCGACCAAGAAGGTCACTGAAACCGGGATTCAGCCCCGACCGACAGTACGCGACGCCATGCGCTCGATCCTGGCCGGCGCCAAGCTCGTCGCCGGCGCGGACGGACTGGACCAACCGATCGAATGGGTACGGCTGATGGAAACGCCAGAGATCCTCCCTCGCGCCGGCGATCTGATGTTCACAACCGGCTTTCCGATCAAGGACGACACGGAGGCGCAGGTCCGTCTCGTCGGCCGGATCGCGGATTCCGGCGGCGTCGGGCTTGTCGTGAGGCCGATGCCCTACCTCAGGAAGCTGCCGCCCGAGATGCTGACTGAGGCGGATCGCCTAAACGTCCCCCTGTTCACAATTGCCGCCGGCGTGCAGCTCATCGACCTGATGGCGCCGCTGCTCGAACGGATCATCAACGCCGAGCACTGGCGCCTCAAGCGCTCGATCGAGATCCACCGGCGCTTCACGGAGCTGGTCCTCGACGGCAAGGGCGTCAACGAGATCTGCCGCACGCTGGCCGACCTTCTCGAGAGCGCCGTCACGGTCGAGGATGCAAGCTTCCATCTCCTGGCCCACGCCGGCGGCAGCGCTGACCCGCACCGCAAGGAGACCATCCTTCGCCAGGGCACGCCGCAGCGGGTGCTTTTCGACCCCCAGATCCAGCGCATGCTGCGCGAGGTCGAGGCCAAGCGGGGTCCCGTCAAGGTTCCTGCGTTCCCCCACCTCGGAATGTCGCGAGAGCGGCTGATCGCGCCGATCCTCGCCGCCGGCCAGGTGCTCGGGTACATCTCGATCCTCGATCACCCGCCCCATAACGAGGAGCTGGCGTTCATGGCGATCGAGCAGGCGGCCCTGGTCCTGGCGCTTTCGGTGGCCAAGGAACGTGAGCTGTCGGAGGTGGAGGGCCGGGTGCGTGGCGAGTACCTGGAGGACCTCCTGCACGGGACCTACGGGGACGAGGCCGCTGCCCAGCGGCGCGCGCGCCACCTCGGATACCCGCTGCACGGCAGCCACATCGTGATGCTCGTCGACATCGACGATTTTCGCGGCTTCAACCGCGCCCGTCAGATCTCCGAGGACGCGATCCAGGCCCTGAAGCGTGAGTTCCTGCGACGCGTCGCGAGCGTCGTGCGGATCAGCTACGCCCGCGCCCTGGTCCAGGGCCGGTCGGACCAGGTTGTGGCGCTCCTCCCGCTGGGCACCGAGGCCGGCGACTACCAGGCGCGGGCCCACGCGCTTGGCCTGCAGATCCAGCAGGCGATCGCCGAGTGGAAGCCCGGCTTCACGATCTCGGTCGGCTTCAGCGGCCCCACCGAGGCGCCGACCGGCGTGGCGGGCGCCCTCCGCGAGGTGACGTCCGTGATGGAGTCCCTGGCCCGCTTCAAGCGCTGGAGCCAGGTGATCGCCGTGCCTGAGCTCGGGTTGACAGGCCTGCTGGCCGCGGTCACCGACGAGCGCCTGGTCGACTACAGCCGCCGGCACCTCGGCCCGTTGATCGAGCACGACACCTCGCGCAGGGGCAACCTGGTCGCCACGCTGCGCGCCTTCCTCGAGACGGGCGAGCAGCAGCAGGCGGCCCAGAAGCTGCGGGTTCATCCGAACACGCTCCGCTACCGGCTCGACCGCATCCGCGAGATCAGCGGAGTCGACCTCGAGGATCCGGAGACGCGCCTCAACCTGGCGGTTGCGCTCCGCGTGCAAGCCCTCCTGGGCTTCTAGCGCGTGCCGCCAACGCTGCCCTTTGTGGTTCGTGATTCGGGTTCGATACTGCTGTGGGGACCATCTAAGGTTGTTGCGGTTCTTTTGGTGCCGATCCACTAGACCGAACAGGCGTCCGCTGGCTACCCTCGATCGGTGCCCCCAGCGCTACGTCGTTCGCGCCGTGCCTGGCCTGGGGCTCTGCCCACGAGTCGGGCCGCCTGCGGCATGGGATTCGTCGCGACGCCCGAATCCGGACGCCGGGCGGTGGAGCTTGGCGTCCAGGCCCTCGCCCGGCTGTCGCACCGAGGCGGTCTCGACGCGGACGGCAAGAGCGGAGACGGCGCCGGGCTTCTGATCCAGGTCCCGCATCGCATCCTCGGGGGCGAATTTGCCGTCGCCGCCCTGTTCGAATGGGACGCCCGGGCGCGAGACATCGTGGCCGAATCGCTCGCGTCGACCGGCCTCAGCCTGGTCGAGTGGCGGCAGGTCCCCGTCGATTCGGAAAGCCTTGGAGAGCGTGCCCGCGAATCGCAGCCGGCGATCTGGCACGGCCTGATCGCGCGGCCCGACCTCGATCCCGACGGATGGGAACGCCGCCTCTACCTGGCCCGGCGACGCGCCGAACGGCGCGCCGAGGCGGACGGTGTTCGGATGTATATGCCTTCGTTCTCCAGCCGCACCCTCGTCTACAAAGGGCTGATGGCGGGCACGCGTCTTTCCGACTTCTATCTCGACCTGCGCGATCCGGCTTGCGAGAGCCGGCTCGCGGTGTTTCATCAGCGCTACTCGACCAACACGATGCCCGACTGGCGGCTGGCACAGCCGTTTCGCATGCTCGCGCATAACGGCGAGATCAACACGATCATCGGCAACCGCGCATGGATGCGCGCGCGAGAATCCGAGCTCGAACCGGATCTCCAGGGTGCGATCTGGCCGGCGGGATCGGATTCGGCGTCGCTCGACAACGCGCTCGAGCTGTTGGTCAACCGCGGATGGGAAGTGTCCGAGGCTCTGATGAGCCTGGTCCCCGACGCCTGGGAAGGACGCGGAGACCTCGCCGCGGCGGTGCGCGATTTCTATCGATACCAGTCGATCCGGTTCGAGCCGTGGGATGGACCCGCCGCGCTGGCGTTCAGCGATGGCGTCGTGGTGGGCGCCGCGCTCGACCGCAACGGGCTGCGACCTCTGCGCTGGCAGCGCACCTCGGACGGCCTCGTGGCCGCGGCGTCGGAAGCCGGCGTCGTGACGATGTCCCCGGAGACCGTGGTCGAACGCGGCCGACTGGGACCGGGTCAGATGTTGCTGGTCGATACACGTGACGGCTCCGTGCTGCGCAACGATGAGGCCAAAGAACGCGCCGCCGCGAGACATGACTACGGGCTCCTCGCCGATCGCATCCTTGTCCCGGTCGAGCGCCACCACATCGACCTGGACCCGCTCGAAGACCTCCCGATGCACCATCGCCTGCACGGCTGGGGCGCCGAAGACGTGAAGTTCGTCATCGAGGCGATGGCGGAGACGGGCGCCGAGCCGGTCTATTCGATGGGCGACGACATACCCATCGCATCGCTCGGCCGAACCCCACGCCGCATCTACGGCTACCTCCGACAGCGTTTCGCGCAGGTCACGAACCCTGCCATCGACCCGCTGCGCGAGAAGGCGGTGATGTCGCTGCGCGTGCTGCTTGGGCCGCGCCGCGGCACGCTGGAGCCTGAAGGCGGCGTCGACCGCGAGCTCCGGCGCTCGCACCATCCCGCAGTCCCAACGGTTGCCAAAACGGGGTCCCCGCGAACTCACGGCGCAGCCTCTGAGTTCGTGGGGCGCAGCCTGCTCGAGCTCGAGTCGCCTGTGCTCGGAGCCGCTGAGCTCGCGCGCGTGCTCGAAGAGGCGACCGTGCTCGACGCAACCTATGCCCCGGACGAAACGCTGCGCGACGCGCTGCTGCGACTGCGCCGCGAGGCGGGCGAGGCTGATGGTGTGGTCGCGCTGAGCGATCGCCGCACCGGACTCGAGCGCCTTCCAATCCCCATGGCGCTCGCCGTGGGCGCGGTCCACGAGCACCTGCTCGCCACCGGGCGGCGGATGTCCAGGGACATCGTCGCCATAGCCGGCGATGCGGTGGACGTCCACGACCTCGCCTGCCTCATCACGGTCGGCGCAACCGCCGTGCACCCTTACCTCGCGTACGCGACAGCGGCCGGGTTCGCCGGGCGCGCCCAGGGCTCCAATTCACCCGAAGGCGTCCTCCGGTATCGCAAAGCGCTCGAGACCGGCCTCTTGAAGGTCATGGCGAAGATGGGCATCTCGTGCGTGATGAGCTACCGCGGCGGCGAGGTCATCGAGGCGCTTGGCCTGGGCGGCGAGGTGATGGAGCTGTGCTTCCCGGCGGTCCCGTCCCGCATCGGCGGCGCCGACCTTGAAGACCTCGAACGGATGGCGCGCACGCGGCCGGAGGTCCTGCCCGACCACGGTCGCGTCCGGTTCCGCAAGTCCGGCGAGCATCACGCTTACAACCCACATGCGGTCAAAGCCGCTCAGAAGGCGGCGCAGACGGGCGACCAGGATGCCTACCGCGAGTGGCGCCGCCTCTCCTCGATGGGACAGCCGCAATCGCTGCGCGAGCTCATCCGGATCACCGAGTCGGACAGGCCGGTAGCGCTCGACGAAGTGGAGCCGGCGAGTGAGATCGTCAAGCGATTTGTCAGCACCGCGATGTCGCTGGGCGCCCTGTCGCCCGAGGCGCACGAGACGCTCGCGATCGCGATGAACCAGGTCGGCGCGCGCTCCAACTCGGGCGAGGGCGGTGAGGACCCGGAGATGTACGACGACACCGGACCGCGGCGCGACAACCGGGTGAAGCAGGTCGCCTCCGCTCGATTCGGCGTCACGCCGCGCTACTTGAAGCGCGCCGACGAGCTGGAGATCAAGATCGCGCAGGGTTCGAAGCCGGGCGAGGGCGGCCAGCTACCCGGGATGAAGGTGACGAACCTGATCGCGCGCCTGCGCCACGCCCAGCCGGGCCAGCAGCTGATCTCACCGCCTCCCCACCACGACATCTACTCCATCGAAGACCTGGCGCAGCTCATCCACGACCTCAAGACGGTGAACCCCCGCGCGCGCATCGGCGTCAAGCTCGTCTCCGAAGCCGGCGTGGGAACCATCGCGGCCGGCGTCGCCAAGGCGAAGGCCGACTACATCCTCATCTCAGGGCACGATGGCGGCACCGGGGCATCGCCGCTGTCGTCGATCAAGAACGCGGGAGCCCCATGGGAGCTCGGCCTCGCGGAGACCCAGCAGGTCCTCGTCGCGAACCGGCTGCGGGAGCGGGTGAGCCTGCGCACCGACGGCGGCCTGCGCAACGGCCGCGACATCGTCATCGCCGCCCTGCTCGGAGCGGAGGAGTTCGGCTTCGGCACCGGGGTGCTCGTCGCGCTGGGCTGCGACATGGCCCGCCAGTGCCACCTCAACACCTGCCCCACCGGAATCGCCACTCAGCGGGAGGACCTACGTGCGAAGTTCGAAGGACGCCCGGAGCACGTCGTCAATCACCTCTTCCTGATCGCCGAAGAGGTCCGCGAGCACCTGGCTCGCCTCGGCGCCCGCTCGCTGCAGGAGGTGGTCGGATGTTCCGAGCTGCTCGAGCAGGACGCCGAATCCACGCTCGACCTTCGTTATGTGCTTGCCCAGACCGCGAGCGACCTTCCGCGCCGGCGGACCATGGCTCGCAACGGCGAGCTGCCGGCGCCCCCACCCCCGAGCGGCGCCATCGACAACTCGAAGCGGACCGTGGGCGCCGCGCTGCAGAAAGGCGATCGACGTGAGTACACCGGGAGCGCGGGGCAGAGTTTCGGCGCTTTTCTGGACGAAGGTATCGAGCTCACCCTGGAGGGCCAGGCACAGGACTACGTCGGCAAGGGAATGGGCGGCGGCGTGATCGCGATCCGACCGTTTGCCGGCGATGCCGCGAGCGATCCGGTGCTGGCCGGCAACACCATCGCCTATGGGGCAACGGGCGGGCGTCTTTTCGTCGCGGGCCGTGTCGGCGAGCGTTTCTGCGTACGCAACTCCGGCGCGATCGCTGTCGTCGAAGGGGCCGGCGATCACTTCTGCGAGTACATGACGGGCGGCGTCGCGGTGGCGCTGGGTCCGGTGGGGTGGAACGCCGGCGCGGGCATGACCGGCGGCGTCGCCTACGTCACCTCCTGGAACCAGCTGAACGCCGACAGTGTGGTCGCGCGCGAGGTTCCGTGCGAGGACGCTCTCGAGCTACAGGCGCTGATCGAGGAGCATCACAGCCGCACCGGCAGCGTCCTGGCGGAAAAGATGCTGGCCGATTGGACCCTCTCGCTGGCCGGCTTCCGCCAGCTCATCCCGATCTCGGTTGCACACCCTCCCGAATCGTACCCGGTGTGGCGCGCGCCCACCGAATCGCTGGAACCCGCCGCGCAAACGGAACCGTAGTCGTACTGTTTCGGCGATGACGGATTCGGACGTCCTCAAGGCGCTCGAGTCACAGCGTGAACTGGAGCGTGAGTTCGTCGCCGAGGCGTTGAAATCTGAAACCCGGCCGAAGGGTTGGCCGGCGGCGCTGGTCATGTTCCACATCAGCATGTGGCGGGAACGCCTTCGCGACGCGCTCGTCGAGTTCCGCCACGCGCGCCCCTACCCGGCGCCGCCCGAGGACGTCGACGAGGTCAACGACGCCGAGCTCGCAAGCGGCATCGGCACCCCCCTTGCGGATGCGGCTGCCCGGTCGGAGAAGCTGCTCTCCGAGCTGATCGGACTGGCCGGCGAGCTCGGCGACCGTCCGTTCAAGTGGTTCGCGGCCAACACCACCGTCGAGGCGCTGCTGCGGAACAGCTACACGCACCCGCGCCTCCACGTTTCCGGGTATTGGCGCGAGAACGGCGAGCGAGACCGAGCGTCTCGGTTGTTCGAGGACGCGGTGTCTGAGATGCGCGAGCTCTCGGCGCCGCCGATCGCCCTGGGGATGGTCATCTACAACCTCGCATGCATCCGGGCAGACCAGGACCGTCTCGACGACGCGTTGAATTTGCTCGAAGAAGCGTTCACGACTCGGCCGGCCATCAAGGAGCTTGCCCCGACCGACCCGGACCTTGCGGCCCTCTACGACGACCCGCGGTTCAAGGCTCTCCTCAAGACCTAGCAGCCTCTTTGATCCGGTCGAGGACCCTCATGTTCGCGATCGACTCGCTGAGCGGGATCTCGACGGGCCGGTCGTGCAGAACGCTCCCGGCGAACGACTCGACCATCAGTTGGTACTGATCGACCTCATCAGGCCAGTTGAACGGGCGCCCAAGCCGGTACGCACCCTGGCGCGTGACCACTGTCAGCTCCTGGTCCTCGGCGGACTCAAAGCTCGCCCACACGGCCGCGGTCTCGCCGCCGGGAAACCGAAGCAGCGCGCTCGTGGTCATATCCGTTCCATCGCGAAGCGCGGACCACGCCAACACGTCTGACGGTTCGCCGAGAATCCACCTCGCGATGCCCGCCACGTAAAACCCGACGTCGAGCAGCGCGCCCCCCCCGAGGGCGGAGTCAAACCGGTAGTCCGTCTTGTTCTTGAGCGTGAACCCGAAGCTCGCCTGCACGTATACCGGATCCACGATGCTCTCCACGAAAGCACGCGTCCGGGGATGGAATCGGTACATGGCCGCTTCCATCAGGTGCTTGCCCGAGCGCTTTGCCGCCAACGCCATCTCCTCTGCCTCCGCCGCGTTCATGGCCAGCGGCTTCTCACACAACACGTGCTTGCCCGCCTCGAGGGCGCGAAGTGTCCACCGCTTGTGGTCGCGATTGACCAGGGGGATGTAGACGGCGTCGATCTCCGGGTCCGCGAGCAGCGCGTCGTAGGAGGCGGCCGCCCGCGCGCCGTCGAATCCGCCGGCCATCCGCTTCGCCCGCTCCGGGTCGCGGCTCGCGATCGCGACCACCCGGCCATTGCTCGACGCGGCTATCGCCGGCAGCACCGCGCCCCCCGCGATGCCGGCGGCGCCGAGCGAGCCCCACCCTACCCGAGCCTTTATATGTCGACCTCTATCTGTGCCCCGCCGCGGGCGATCGAATGGGTGGCCGCTTCCATCACCGCCACCGTGCGCCGGGCTTGCTCTGGGGTGACGGCCAGCGATTCATCCCACGCGAGGTGGTCGGCCAGGTTCCTGTAAAACCCGTGGTCGTCGCGCGGCGCAAGCGCAAGAACCTCCTCGTTCGTCCCGCCGCCGGTGGGCCGGAAAACCCTTACCTGGGCGGGAAAGTCCGCGGGGACGGCCTCCGCCTGCCACTCGCCGACCACCGCCCCGTGCGTTCCCAGGACGTACCACTTCGGCTTGCGAGCCGCCGCGATGTCCGACTGGAGGAAGCTCGCCTGAGCGCCGCCGGCGAAGGTGAGGTCGACCCGCACCTGATCAGAGTTTGTTACGTCGTGCCACACGAGCTTGTGCGCGTGAGCGGAAACGGTGCGCACCGCGTCAGGCAAGAGCTGAAGGATCCAGTCGAAGTAATGCGATCCCCAGTCGTAGATGGTTCCACCGGAGATGGGTTCATGGCTGTGCCAGAAATCGCAGGGATGGTCGTGGCCGCCGATGAACGATTCCATGTAGAACGCCTCGCCGATCCGTCCCGAGCGCACGACGTCCAGCAGCGCCAGGTAATCGGGATCCCAGCGCCGGCTCTGAAAAACGGTCAGCACCAGGTCGCGCGCTGCCGCCGCGTCGATCATGCCGTCGACCTCTTCCGTGCGAAGGGCGAAAGGCTTCTCGCACACGACATGCTTGCCGGCTCGCAACGCCGCCATCACCGAGTCGGAGTGGATGCTCGGTGGCGTTCCGACCACGACCAGCCCCACCTCGGGGTCTTTGAGCAAATCCTCGGCGCGGCCGTGCGTCCGCACCGACCAATCGCGAGCGGCAGCCTGGCGCCTCTCGTCTGAGACGTCGCAGACGCCGGCCAGGCGCAGGCCCGGCGTGGCCACGATCGACGCGGCGTGCGCTTGCGCGATGGCGCCATAGCCGATCAGACCAACACCGACGGGCGGCGCGGCTTCGCGGCCGGCCGCGAACATCAGCGTTCGCTGCACGAGCTTCTGCAATCCTTCCAGCTCATAGGTCGAAGGATCGTGGCCGAGACCGATGTGCACGAAATGTCCATCTCCAACGCGCCGCTCATAGGCGACGACCTGTTCGGTGAAGCGCCAGCTCGAGCGCAAAAGCACCGACGCGTCGCCAGGCGGCCCTTCGGAAAAGTACAGCTCGTCGTGCACCTTCAGCCCGGCGCCGAGACGCGCCGTCAAAGGGCTCGACGGGTCCGGCCGGACGATCAGCTCGGTCAGCGGGCCAGGACCGCTCGGCGCCCAACCCGCGAGCTCTGACAGGTCGCCGCCCTCGGCCCACGTCGCGAGGGTGCCGTGCAGGAGGACGAGGCCTCCGCCCGATCGAACGAAATCCGCCAGCTGAGACGCCTGTCCCGCCTGCAGTGCGTGGTCGCTCGCCGCCAGCAGCACTTTCGCGCCGCGCAAAGGGAGATGCTCCGCGTCGCTGACGACATCGACCGTGAAGTGATGGGTGGCCTCGAGCGACCTCAACAGCGGACGCGCCATGTGCAGGTAGTCGTGCCGGGTTCCCGCCAGCAGCACGACGACAGGGATTCGATCCGCCACTAGGCGACTTTACGATGGATCGCTGTGCCGATTCGGCGCAGCACGGCCAGCGTCTGTTCCGCCGCCCTGTCCCACGTGAAATCGGCAGCTCGGTGCTTGCCTTCGTCGCCGAGCTTCTGCCGCAGCTTCCCGTCGGACAGCAGCCGCTCGAGCGCGCCGGCGATCGCATCGACGTCTTCAGCCTCCACCGCAATCGCGGCGCCCGCCGCCAGCTCCGGCAGAGCGCCCGCGTCACCGATCACCGCCGGCACTCCTCGGGACATCGCCTCGAGCAACGGCAGCCCGAAGCCCTCGTACAGGCTCGGCAGCGCGAGCACCGACGCCGACTCGTAGAGCGCCGCCAGTGTCGGCTCGTCGACGTGTCCGAGGTAGCGGACACCGGGCTCGGCGGCGATCCGCTCCAGGGTGTCGCCGTAGGCCCAGCCGGGCCGCCCCGCGATGACGAGCTGCGGCACGCCGGGCTGGCCATTGATGATGAACGGCAGAGATCCGTGCCTTCCGCGCAGCTGCCGGAACGCAGCCAGCAACCGCGGGTAGTTCTTGCGAGGCTCCACGGTGCCGACGGCAAGAATGAAGCCGGGCTCCAGCCCTTCGGGCAGGGGGCCCGCGGCCACCGGTGACGGAAGACCTTCCGCGATCACCTCGATCTTCGATTCCAGGCCGGGAACCTTGTAGAGATCCAGCAGATCGCGGCGCGTCGATTGCGACGGAACCAGCACGGCGGCCGCGTTGCGGAGCGCCGGACCGAGAGTCGTTCCCATGTACACGCGCTGCTGCCACGGCACCTCTTTCGGTCGCAAGCGGAATGCAAGGTCGTGGACGAAGAGGGCGGCCGGCGGCGCATCGTGGCGCCGCAACGGCGGGCTCGGCCAGTACGGATAGAGGATCGCGTCCGATTCCAGCTGGGGCTCGACGGCGGGCAGCCATCGCACCTTCAAGTCGACCTCGTGCCGGTAGGGCGACAGGATCGCCTGGCACTCGAGGCCATCAAGTGCCTGCGGACGCTCGCGGCTGCACAGCAGGACGATGTCATCCTTTTCCCTGTGTGCGACGAGCGCCTTCGACAACTCGATCGCAACCGTCGTCATGCCCACGCGCCGCGGCCGCCAGCACGCCGTGACATCAATCGCGAACCGCACAGGCAGATTTTCCTCCTCCTCAACCTTCCGGGTCCCAGCGCCGTGGACGCGGGGGTGGTCGCAATGCCGGCCGCGGAGGCAGACGCGCAGATCAGGTGACGACTGAGAGAAGGTCCCCACCCGTCGGTGAAGGGCCTTCAGAAAGTAGGGAGGGCCTCTCGGACGTCGGCGGCCGAGACCCTACGTCTCGACCGACCGAATGGCGAAAACGCAGTCGAACGTTCCCGTCACCGACCCGCACTCGACTTCCTCGACGTACCAGTCGTTGGCCAGGCCGGCCCAGCGGAGGATCGTTTCGATGCTCGCCGTCCAGATGTGACACGACTTGACCGTCTTGATGCGCCCGAGGGCGAACATGTTCGAGAAGTTGACGAGCCAGAACTGGTGCTCGTCCACCTGGAGCCACGCGTGCGTGTGCTCGCCGCGGACGTTGTCCATGGCGTCGGTGAAACCCCTCACGACGCCTGCCAATTTGCGCTGCCGGCCCGGAACCAGCCGTCGCGGCCCCCCCATGCCATGCCGCCCCTCAGCCAGCCAGCGCTCGGTGGTCCGGCGTCCCCAGGTCCGAATCATGTCTTCGGCCTCGGGACCGTAGACGGTCTCGAACGCTTCGTTGAGCCGGCTGAGCGATTCGACCGGCGAGGAAAGCTGATCGTCGTGCGGCGGGTCCTGCTCGACGTACTGCACCAGGCCCGCGGCGTACGCGATCTCGGGCCACCGGTCGCCCGCCACATCCCGCGCGACGTGGACCAGATTGCTCACATGCGAGTTGAGGATGAAACGGCCGCGCGCGCGCGACGCCCGCACGCCCATGAGCTCGAGGGTCCGGATCGCGGATCCCCCGACGCCAGTGGGAGTCGGGATCGGCGAGCCGTGCAGGGCAGGTGGCGGAGGCGCGGGAGCCCGCGGCGCGATCACCCGCAGGTTGTTGGCCGCCGTCGTCGGTTCGACCGTGATGCCCGGCCGCGGCGGCGCCGTCGCCACCGCGCCTGGCCCGACTGCTGCCGGCGCCGGAACCTGCGATCGGCGCTGCGGCAGGCGGGCCATGAGCGCGAGCAGGTCGCGCACCGTCTGCGGGCGCTGCGCCGGGTCCTTCGCCAGCACTTTCGTGAGGAGCTGGTCGAGCTCGTCGGGGAGCGCCTGGTTCAGCTTCACGGCCGATGGGATCGGGGCATTGACGGTGGAGTACGCGACCTCCATCCTGTTGGACCCGATGAATGGGAGCCGCCCTGTGAGCATCTCGAAGGTCAGCACGCCCATCGCGTAAATGTCGGCGCGCCTGTCAACGTCGTGTCCCATGACCTGCTCGGGCGCCATGTAGCCGGGTGTCCCGATCGCGAGACCGATCGTGGTCAGGTGAGTAGGCTGGCCGGCGCCCCGGGCCAACCCGAAGTCGGCCAGCATCGCGCGGCCGTCCGCGTGGATCAAGACGTTCGTCGGCTTGAGGTCGCGGTGGACGATCCCGGCGTCGTGCGCGTGCTGCAAGCCGTCGCCGATCTCGCGCAGGTAGCGCCACGCGGTGAGGGTGTCGAGCGGTCCGCGGTTGAGGATATCCCTGAGCGTCCCGCCGCGGATGAGCGGCATCGTGAGATACGCGACTCCGTCGGTCAGCTCGAAGTCGTAGATCGGGAGGATGTTGGGATGATCGAGCTTCGCCAGCGTCTTGGCTTCGGTCTCGAAGCGCTTGACGAACCCGTCGTCCTGGAAGAGCTCCGAGGACAGCGCTTTGAGCGCCACCTCGCGGCCGAGCGGCTGCTGGACCGCTCGATAGACGACTGCCATCCCGCCCCCGCCGAGACGCTCGACGATCTCGTACTGGCCGATTCGGGTCCCGGTGAGATCTTTCACTTCCCGACTTGCCCGCTTGCTTGCGCGAGCTTCGCGACGATCGCGACCAGGTCGGCGAGGCGGAATGGCTTGCTGAGCACGTTATCAGCGCCGGCTGCGAGGAAGCGCTCCCGATCGCTGGCCATCGAATGCGCGCTCGCGATGACGATCGGCATCGTCGGAATGGCTTCCTTGATCCGGCGCATGGCCTCGAGGCCGTCGATGCCGGGCATTGCCACGTCCATCAAGATCATCGACGGATGCTGGTTGAGAGCGACATCGACCGCCTGCAGCCCGTCGGCCGCGATGAACACGGCGTAGCCCGCCTTCTCGAGCACGCGCTTGCACAGGCGCTGCGCCACATCGTTGTCATCCGCCACCAGCACCGTGAAGGGTCCTGTCGCAACACTCGCCGTCTCGTCAGGCATGCCGTCGCTGAAGCGGCGTGACGTTCTCAGCCACCAGGGGAACGGTGAAGTGGAAAGCCGACCCATGCCCGACCGCGCTCTCGACCCAGATCTTGCCTCCATGCATCTCCACGATTTGCTTAACGATCGTGAGGCCCAGGCCAGTCCCAGGAATCGACTGGGCGGCTCCGCTGCGGACCCGGCGGAATCGCTCGAAGACGTGCCCGATCTCGTCCGGCGGGATGCCAAGGCCGGTGTCGGTCACGCTCACCAGTGCGTAGCCGCCCTCGGAACGGGTGGACAGTGTGACAGTGCCGCCGTCGGGCGAGTACTTGATCGCGTTGTTGACCAGGTTGCTGACGACCTGGATCAGCCTGTCCCGGTCGCCCATGACGATCGGCAGCCGCGGGTCGAGGTCCGACTTGAACTCGACCTGGGATGCCCCGGTCCCAGCTCGCGCCATGGCTTCGGTCAGCACCTCGTTGATGTCGACGTCCCCGGAACGCATGCTCATGCGGCCCGACTCCATCCGGTCGAGGTCGAGCATGTCCCCGATCAGGCGGTTGATGCGATCCGCGTCATTGAAGATGTAGCCCCCGTAAGCCCGGACCTCGTCCGTTTCGAGGCCCCCGTCGCGGATGAGCTCGCTGAATCCCTGGATTCCGGTCAGCGCCGTACGGAACTCGTGGCTCACGATCGAGAGGAACTCTGTCTTCGTGTGGTCGAGCCTCTCGAGGTTGGCGTTTGCGCTGCGCTGCGATTCGAGCGCCTCGGCAAGCTGGTCCGAGGTCTCCCGCACGGTGGTGACGTCCTCGACCATGACCAGCAGGTGCTCGGGCCGGCCGTTCGAGTCGGGTATCGATGTTGCGGTGAGCTGCAGCCACAACCACTTGCCGGAGCCCGTCGCCCCCCGCACCTGCACGCTGGCGCCAGGGGTGATGCCGGCCAGCAGGGGCGCCACGCGATGGCGGCCGGCCGCCACGTCATACGCCCGCAGCAGGTCGGGCCACGCGCTCTCGCGCATGGTTTCGAGGTCGTGCCCGAGCATGCCGAGGAGAGCCGGGTTGGCTTCGACCAGGTCGCCGTCACCGCTGGTGCGGACGATGCCGATCGGCGACCTCTCGAAGATGGCGCGGTGGTCCGCCTCGCTTCGCCGCAGCGCCTGGGCAATGTCGGAGCGGCGGATGAACTGCCCGATCTCGACCCCGACCGTCGACAGCATCGTGACCTCGTCGTCCTCGACCTTTCGCGCCTGCCCGGCCAGCAGCTCTACGACACCGATCACGACACCAGCGTCGACGATCGGGAACGCGATCACCGACTCGAGGCCGGCCGCCCGCGCCAATTCGACGCTGGCATAGTCACCCGCGTCGCTCAGGTCCTCGATGGCCGCCACGACTCCCGATTGCCATACCCGGCCGAGCAGCCCGATCCCGATTGGGACGGATGCCGCCCGGCTCTGGTCGCGAAGCGCCTCGAAGGTCGATGCATCGCGATGCCAGTAGTGCCGTACTCGCAGCGCCTTCCGTTCGGGATCCGCTGCCCAGAGCTGGGCAAGGTCCCGGTCGAGATAGGCGCACAGACTGCTGAGAAGCTGGGGAACCGACTGCTCCCAGGTCAGGCCGCCGACGATCACCTGTCTGACCGCGACGAGACAGTCACGGAGCCCATCGAGACGCTTGCGCGCGGAGATGTCACTTTCCTGGACGAGCAGCACCGACTCGCCCGAGACTTGCCCGGGCGCGGCTCCGATCGCGATCGCGACAGGTACCCGCGTGCCGTCGCCTCGAACCTGGTGAAGCTCCGCCTCCCACCGGACGATATCGCCGCTGCGGAGCAGCGCGAGAGCTTCGGTGAGGACGGCCCGATCCTTCTCAGCGGTGACCGCTTCGAGGGGCAGCTGCATGAGCTCGTCGCGCGGCCGGCCGAGGATGGTGCCGAGCCGGTCGTTGACCTGGATCCAGCGTCCTTCTCCGTCGATGAGGGCCAGGCCGACCATCGCCGCCTCGAGCAGCAGCCGCAGCCGTTCTTCGCTGGCGGCGATCTCTTCGGTCTGCCGCTTGGCTCTGTCAGCGGTATCGCGGACCTGGCGCACGACCTCGGTGATCGCCACCGCGGCAACCAGCAGCACGATCGCAAGGAGAAGCGCCGGAGCCATGTCGCCGGGCAAGCCACCTCCGACGACGGACGGGATGAGGAGGCCGATCGCGGCCAGGAAGGCCGTCGCGAGCGACTCCACCCGGCTGAGCTGGAGCGCGGTCAGCAAGATCACGGTCAGATAGAGCG
Source organism: Candidatus Dormibacteraceae bacterium (assembly GCA_050734495.1). Taxonomy (GTDB): domain Bacteria; phylum Chloroflexota; class Dormibacteria; order Dormibacterales; family Dormibacteraceae; genus Palsa-870. The sequence continues at coordinate 2,152 of JBOHUQ010000131.1, read as the reverse complement.
GGAAGGCCAGCACAGGACCCGCGCCGGCGGCGACCTGGACGGCGAACACCGCGGCGATTGCGAAAAAGGGCGTCGCTCGACGCGCCAGGCTCACGGCCCACGACGCCTTCGGGGCATTCCGTGGATGGGCGCCTGACAACACCTCTGAAACCTCGCCCCCCCTGGCGGGATGGAAGGTGCGCAGGCTGCCAAGTGTACCCGCGGCCGTTTCACCCGAGCGCTTCTTAACCCCTTAAGCTGACAACCCGGCCCGTTGAAGTTGAACGCCCCCACCACGCCGCTGCAAGCCGACGGTCTGAGCCGCCGCGTCTACCCATTCCTTGGGCTCGCCATTGTCGGACTGGTGAGTCTCCACGGCTACGCGGGGGTGATCGCATCCCCGGTGCTGGTCGGGGCCGCCGCCATCGGAGTGATTCTCGTCCTGGCGCCGCTGGCCCAGATCGACATCCCCGCGCGCAACGGCATTCTGACCGCGCTGCCCGTGGTCGTCGGGTTTGGCATGGCGCTCTACCCCCTGTGGGGCATCTCCGAGTTCGGCCTCGGGATCTCGATCGCGCTGACGGTCCTCGCCAGCGCTCTGGTGCTGCTGCCGTGGGAGCGAATTCCCCGGTACCTGCACGCGGTGTCGCCGATCGGCGGCCTGGCTGTCGCCTTCGCCCTGGAGGTCCAGTTTGGGCTGAGCATCGTCCGCGCCTTTCCGTTCGTCCTCCTTCCTTTGATATTCCTCGCGCTCTACTACACGACCGTCGAGTTCGCGGTGGGCGCGGCGCTCGGCGTCGCCGACCTGGTCCTGGTGACGGTGGTCAACCCGGCGGCCGGCGACCCCGCCGCCGCATCCCTCGAGGCTCTCCTGCTCATCGCCTTTGGGGTCATCGTCCGCCGCGTCGTCACGCAGCTGGAGACCAACCGCGCTGCCGCGTCAGCAGCCGAGGTGGCGAAATCGGAGCTGCTCGCCGACCTCTCGCAGAGCAATCAGGAGCTGCAGGAGCTGACTCGGCTCAAGTCCGAGTTTCTCGCCACGATGAGCCACGAGATCCGTACTCCGATGAACGGTGTCATCGGTATGACGGGCCTCCTATTGGACACGGAGCTCACGCCCGAGCAGCGCGAGTACGTGGAGACGGTGCGCACCTCGGGCGATGCCCTGCTGGAAATCATCAACGACATCCTCGATTTCTCGAAGATCGAAGCAGGACGCGTTCGCCTGGAGGCGATCGATTTCAGTCCCAAGCACGTGATCGGAGAGGCGGTAGAGCTCTTTGCGGAGGCGGCCGCCAACAAGGGCATCGAGCTCGTGCTGGATGTCGGCGAGTTCGTCCCCGAGAACGCGATCGGCGACCCAGGGCGGCTGCGCCAGGTGCTCATCAACCTTGTCGCCAACGCGGTCAAGTTCACCGACACAGGCGAGGTGATCGTGCGCGCGCGCCGCCACGAGAACACCGGACCGGGCACGTTGATCCGCTTCGAAGTCTCCGACACCGGTATCGGGCTCACTCCCGAGGAGCAGGCTCGCGTCTTCTCGACATATTCGCAGGTCGACAGCTCGACGACGCGCAAGCACGGCGGAACCGGACTCGGCCTGGCGATCGCCCGAATGCTCACGCAGCTCATGGGCGGCGAGATCGGCGTCGAGAGCGAGAAAGGCTCAGGCAGCCAGTTCTGGTTCACGGCTCTCTTCCGCGAAGCGGGTGGAAAGAGGCGAGCGCCTCAGTCGCCTGTCGGTCTCGCCGGCACATTCGTCGCCGTGGTCGACGACAACAAGACCAATCGCGCGATTCTCGAGCGCTACCTGAAGTCCTGGGGATTGCGCGAGCGGAGCTTCGAGAGCGGTCGCGAAGCGCTGCAGGAGATGCGGGCCGCGGCGCATGGGGACGACGGCTTCGACGTCGCGATCGTCGACATGATGATGCCGGGGATGGACGGCCGGACCGTGGCGAGCCAGATCCGAGCTGACGAGCAGTTGAACGAGCTCGTCGTCATTCTCCTTACGTCCGCCGGGCAGTCAGAGGAGCCGGTGCCCGGCGTTGATGCAGAGCTCGTCAAACCGGTGCGCCCTTCGCAGCTGTTCGACGTCCTTCACGCGCTGCTCGCCGAAAGGTCGTTGCGCTCCCAACGGCCAGCTGCGGTGGTGGAGCTGCGGCCGCCGGTAGAG
>JBOHUQ010000130.1:0-3369 GCA_050734495.1 Candidatus Dormibacteraceae bacterium | reverse complement strand
ACGCCGCTCTGCGGAAGCTCGCAGCACAGCGCCACGCCGACACTGGCGGAGAATCTGTACACTGCGACGATTTTCCGGTGTTGGTTGGCTGCCCAGGGTTGACCCTTTTGTACACCGGCCTCGTGCCCTTTTAAGGATCTGTCGCTCTGGCGCCGACCATCACCAAGGACACGACTCACCGAGCGAGCAGTGACCTGATACCAGGAGGCTGGCACAAGCCCCATCGCAGTGCTGTCCGCCCGCCCGGGAGTCGACCACCGATCAACCCAGCAGAGGAGGGCCGATGGCAGTAGCCAGCATCGCACACGCACATGTCCCAGTACGCGTCATCGTCGGCGTCGACACCCACAAGGAGAGCCACGTCGGGCACGCCAAAGACGGGCTGGGCCGCGACCTTGGTTCACCTCGAGGTCCCGACCACAGCTCGCGGCTACGCGGCTCTGCTGACATGGGCACAGCAACTGGACGCCGATGGGGGCCTGATTGGGTTTGCGGCGCAGTTCCTGAAGCCTAGCCGGATCGCTCAGATCATTCCCCGCGGGCGGCCATACGACAACGTACTCGTGCTCCGGTGACTACTCAGACAGTGCAGCTGGTCTCCGGGGCCATAGACGGCCCCTTGTTCGTGATCGCCTTTATGGCCCAAAGCACGACGCGCTCGGAACATAACTAGGTTCGGCAGCCCGTCAGGGCACCGCCCTCGGCAAATCGGCGCGTCCGTTGGCCCAGCCGTCGGCCCGGCATACAGTCACCTTCGCCGGGTGCGAGGAGCGGCGCCTTGTCTTTGCCCCAAGTCGCCTTAGTCAGTAAGTCCTCCAGAGCACAGCATTCGCTTTCGGTCCAGAGCGTCCCAGTTCCGTCCGTAGTCGAATGGTTGCCGGTCGTTGGTTAGTAATTACTTGACAATTGACTTAACCACCGATATCGTCCTGCAAGTCAAGCGTGCAGTGACCTGCGCGCGAAAAACTCTGTAACAGACAGAGCACCAAATCCGTGGATCTAGAGAGGCAAGGGCGCATGAGCCGAGCAGTCTTGCTGCACGCCTACACATGCTTACCGGCCACGCAACTCCAATCGTCAGCTGAATGGAACAGGTAAAACCTGTGGTTCGTGGGGGAATTCGTCAATTCGGCCCATGGCTGCTTGCGATCGCCATCGTCCTGGCTCAGCTCCCGCTGCAGACCATGCCTGTGGCGCATGCATCGCGTACGAGTGGAACCTCAGTCGCTGTGCCATCGTCAGCGCCCTCAAAGGCAGTCCCTCCGTCGATGAGCGCGACCAACTCGGCCAGCACGAGCCCCCCTTCGGCTCCCCCCGCGTGGGCGTCCCTTACTTCTACGCCACTTACTTCGGCCTCCCCGGTTCCGATGCCCGGAATTCCTGCCAACGTGCGGGCGCCGGAGACTTCCACGAGTCAGTCGCAGCATACAAAGACGCCAGGGGTCGCGCCGCCCTACGCCACGTTCACGGCTATATCCTGTAGCGCTGGCAACGCCTGCATTGCGGTCGGGTTCGCCGAGGCGTCGTTTGGCTCCATAGCTTCCGCGATTGCAGAACAGTGGAATGGGAGTTCTTGGGCCGCGCAGGCGGTCGCTACCCCAAACGGCGCCACAAACACCTTCCTAACGGGCGTGTCCTGCACAGCTGCCAACGCCTGCATTGCAGTGGGGTACTACTACACCAGCGTAGCGACGCTGACGTTGGCGGAGCAGTGGAACGGGAGTTCATGGACCCTGATGTCGACTCCTGTCACGGATCGGTAGGACTCCAGCAGAAGTGATCGTGAGAAAACCAGCAGAAGTGATCGTCTAAAACCCAGCAGCTGTAGCGAGGGATCGCGAGAAACCCGGCGTTTGTGGAGGCCGCAGCGGCGGCCATAAGCTCCAGTGCGACCCATACGTCGAAGCACTGGAGGAAACAAAGGGAGTGATCACGATGCAGCAATGGAGTCAGATCCAGGTCATGGGAGATAGCGGGATGACGGTCGCCGCCATCGCCCGAAAGTTGAGCGTCGACCGTGAAACGGTTGGGAGGTGGCTCGGCCATCGACGACCGGACCAGATCAAGCGTAGCCGGCCGAAGAAGGTCGATCAGTTTCGCAACTACATCGCCGAGCGCCTCGACGAGTTCCACGACCTCAGCGCCAAGGTCCTATACCGGGAGATCGCGGCCCAGGGGTACGACGGTGGCTACGAGCGCGTGAAGATCCTGTGTCGGGAACTGCGGGGTGAGCCCAGCGTCGAGCCGGTCGCGCGTTTTGAAACCGGACCGGGGGAGCAGGCTCAGGCCGACTGGTTGGAAACCAAGCACCGAGTCGAGCACGAGGGTCAGGCCCGACGCCTCGATGCTTTCATCTACGTCCTCGGATACTCGCGCTGGAGTTTTCTGGAGTTCACTGTCAGCGAATCGCAGGCGACGCTGTTCAGATGCTTCGAGCTTGCCTTTCGCGCGTCAGGCGGCGTACCGGCCGCCATCGTGGTCGACAACATGAAGGCCGCGGTGCTCCGACACGGTCGCGACGAGATCGTGTTCCATCCCGCCTTCTTGGCCTTCGCAGAACATTGGGGCTTCGAGCCCATCGCAGCAATGCCCGGTCGGGGCCAGACCAAGGGCAAGGCGGAGGCCGGCGTGAAATATGTCAAGAAGAACTGCCTTGCTGGTCAGCGGCCATTGACACTGATCGGCGCCAACGCACATCGGAACTGGTGGCTGGGCGACGTCTGCAACGTTCGCATCCACGAAACCACCCATCAACGACCCATCGACAGACTGCAGGAAGAGCGCGAGCATCTCCGCCAGCTCGTAGCAACCGAATTCCGCTACCGGCCTCAACTGAGCCGCCGCATTTACAACGATTTCACCGTGCGCTGGAACGACAACTTCTACGAGGTGCCCTTTCAGTTCGCAGGACGTCGGGCGACATGTCAGGAGGTTTCGCCCGACCAGCTCTCGATCATCATCGACCGCCAAGAGATCGCCCGACACACGATCTTGGAGGGCGTTGGCCACACTTCTGAACTCCCAGATCACAAGCAGGGGCTGTACCGGCCGAGCTACCCGAGCCACCTGCCCTATCAACGCGAAGCCTTCCTGAAACTGTTTCCGCACCACGAGCGCTTCGTTGAAGGCAGCATCAAACGCTTCCGCGGCAACTCCGCTTACCACCTGCACAAGGTGCGTGAGCTGGTCGCCGAGTGGGGCCGCGACAACGTCGACGTCGCAGTCGAGCAGGCGGTCCTCATGGGCGCATTCAACGTGCGAGCGGTGCGCCAAGCTCTCCGCCGCGTTGCCAACCTTCCTCCGGTACAAGGCGGCCCACCGCGTCGGGTGATCTATCTGCCCGAGGTCGAGCGGCGTCCTCTCAAGGTC
>JBOHUQ010000129.1:0-3818 GCA_050734495.1 Candidatus Dormibacteraceae bacterium | reverse complement strand
GCGCCGTTCAGTCCGCCCGTGCGGCATCGGCCGGCCCGCGCCGCCCTCGACGCGCAGTGGTTCGACGAGGCCCCAGGCGGTCGTGCCGTCGCTGACGCAGATGTTGTCAGCGATCGCGACAGCCCCCGCCGCAAGCTCTTGCATCAAGAGGGTCGACTTACCAACTCCACCGGGGCCGGCGAGGAGGGGCCGCATGCCGCCGGCCGTGCAGACGGAAGCGTGCAGAGGAGCGCGTCCGCGAAGGCTCGCCCGCCACAGCGCCGGGTACTGGACGAGGACGGCGCGAGCGAGCAGCGTGAACCGGGAGGGAAGCAGTCGCCTCGCGAGCAGGCCGGTCAGCTTGGGCCGCCAGCGAAACACGAAGACCATCAGGTCCTGCCCGCATCTAAGCTGCAGGTCGAACCCGGACGAACAGACATCTTCAATCATGACGTCGTGCCCCAGCCTCCATGCCCCGCGTGTCACGGGTTCCCACCCGGTCGTGTAGAAGGGCCGGCTCGTGGACTCGATGTGAACGGCGAGCGTCGGGGGCTGTGCGGCCGTCTTGCGGCGCTCACCTGCGGTCGCTTCGTCGATCAGGTCGTCCACCCATGGCAGATCGCAGCTGATGGACATGTGCTCCCCGCCCGTGGTCAGCATCTCCTTACGCATGGGCGACAAGTCCAAGCGAGCGCTGTGGGGCTCGTGCGGAGCCGTTGAGGGCGAGCTCGTACGTCTCTTCCAGGTCGCGGCCCAAGACCGCCGGGTGGAATCGATCTCCGAGCTGGGAGCGAGCCGCCAACGCCATCCGCGCACCCTCGTCCGGGTGATCCAGCAGGTAGCTGATCGCGTTGCCGAGCAGCCTGGGTTCGCCTGGTGGCACCAGCAAACCGGTCCGACCGGCGACGACGACCTCCGGAACTGCATTGACCGCGGTGGCCACGACTGGGATCCCACAGGTCATGGCCTCGACCACCGAGCAGGGCAATCCTTCGTAGTGGCTCGCCAGGGCGAAAACGTCGAAACCCGGCAGCAGGGACGCGACATCATTTCGCTCGCCGAGGAGCAGGAACTGAGCGGACAACCCTCTGCGCTCGACCAGCCTTCGAGTCTCGTCCATCAAGGGACCGTCGCCGACCCATACGAACCGCACGTCGGTTCGGCCGAGCGCCTCGATCGCTGCCAGCATGTCTCGGGGCGCCTTCTGCGGCGCGAGCCTGCCCACGGTGCCCACGACCAGGGCGTCTTCCGGCAGTCCCATCCTCCGGCGTGCCGATGTGCGCCTGCTCGGTGTCGCTGCTGGAAAGTCGACCTCTATGGCGCTTGCGATGGCGCGGATGCGTTCGGCCGGCGCGATCTTCAGGCTGATGGCTTGTGCGGCAACCGCCCCACCGACGGCCAGGAAACGATCAGTGATGCGGCCCAGCCTCTTCTCGACCCGGACGTATATCCCGCGAATCGGTGAGGCCTGAAAGTTGTGAAACGGGAAGCCGTGAAACGTGTGCACGGTCGCCGGCACGCCGGTGCGGTGGGCCGCGATCCTGCCCAGCGCTCCGGCTTTGCTGCTGTGAGTGTGCACGACGTCAAAACGGCGCGCGCGCAGCTCATCGGTGAGCTCACGCAACGCCCTGAAGTCCTCGCGTGGATTGATCTCCGGGCGCATATGGGCAAGCCGCACCACCTCGAACCCCGCCTCCTCGGCTTCGGCCAGGAGCGGACCGCCCGGCGCGGACAGGATCGTCACCGAGTAGCGATCCGGGTCGAGGGCCAGTGCACCGCGAAGGGCCACCCCGCCAGCGCCCGCTATGAATCGGGTTATGACCTGTGCAACGCGGAGCATCAGAATCCGTCCGGATAAGGAGCCGCTAGCGCAGGTGCGCTGGTTGCCGGTATCGGGGTCTTGCCGAAGGCGGGAAGAATCTCCGCCAGGTGCCGGCGAACGACGTCGCTTCGGTTGAACGCTGCGGCTTCGATCAAGCGATCGAGCGTTGCGTCGAGGTCGGCAGCCGGCGGCGCCGGCAGTGCCGCCCAGATGCGAGGATGATCGGTCCGCAGTCGCTCCTCGCTTTCACTGAAGAGGGCCTCGTTGAGCTTTTCCCCGCCGCGAAGCCCGGTGTAGCTGATCACGAAGTCTCCCTCGTGAAGGTGGAACTGCGCCGCGTAGTTGTTGACCAGGTCAACGATGCGCACCGGGTCGCCCATGTCGAGGACGAAGGTCTCGCCGAGCTCGGCCATGCTGCCGGCTTCAATGACAAGGCCGACGGCTTCCTCCACGGTCATGAAGAATCGCGTTACGTCCGGATGCGTAACCGTGACCGCCTCACCCTTCTCGATCTGCTCGGAGAGCACTGACAGGAACGAGCCGCGGCTGCCGAGGACGTTGCCGAAACGGACCGACGCAAACCGTGTGAAACCGCCGGCGTGTGCCTGCACGACCATCTCGGCCAGGCGCTTGGAAGCTCCGAGAATCGAGATCGGGTCCGCGGCCTTGTCGGTCGAGATGAGGATGAAGCGCTCCACTCCGGTCGCCACAGCGGCCTGCACGAGATGCCTGGTCCCGAGCACGTTGGACTTTATGCCTTCGCATGGATGCCTCTCCAGGAGAGGCAGATGCTTGTGAGCGGCAGCGTGAAAGACGACGTCGAATCGCAGCTCGTTGAAGAGCTGGCTGATGCGCTCGTCATCCCTGATATCCGCGATCAAGAGCTCGTCGCTGTCCAGTAGCGCCTGGCCGTCGAGCTGCATTTGCAGTCGGTGCAGGTTTGATTCGTCGTGGTCGAGCATGTAGAGCGCGGCGGGGCGGAAGGCCTTGATCTGCCGGCACAGCTCGCTTCCGATAGAGCCGCCGGCGCCCGTGACCAGAACGCGCTTGCCCTCCACCACCGATCGCGATGCCGTGCGCACGACGTGCATCTCCTGGCGGCCGAGCAGGCGATCGACACGGAGACTGCGCAGATCGGTGATCCTGGCGTCGCGCTCGAGCGCCGCTCCAAATGAGGGCAGGTACCGGACGCTGACACCGGCCGCACTCGCGGACTCGGCCAGCCTTCTGATCTGCGTCGGGCTCAACGAAGGAATCGCGACAATTGCGACGTCCACCGAGGACGTTGCCGCGATCGCCTCCAGATCGGACGTTGTCCCCAGCACAGGCAGCCCGGCCGCGCCCTTGCTGGTCGGGCTGTCGTCGAGGAAGCCGATCGGGAACAGTCCGTACTCGGGCGTCCGCCGCAGGTCGCGCGCCAGCGCACGGCCCGCTTCGCCGGCCCCGATCACGATCGTGCGCAGTCCCGTGCCCGCTCGAGCCGTGCGATGCCCGGCCTGCGAGTTCGGCCGCTGAAAAACCGTGGACGAGATTTCGAGTGCCATCAGGCCACTCCACCGCTGCCCGCGATCGCAGCCATCGAATCCTGCCTCACACCGTCAATCTCTTCGCAGATGCGGTCCAGCATCTCGGGGGTTAGACCCGGATAAAAGGGCAGAGAGACGATTCGCTGAAAGACGGCATCAGCGACCGGAAACGTCTGCGGCACCTGCGTCGCCAGCAGCTGCTTGAAGTACGGCTGATGGTGCAGCGGGATGAAATGGACCGAGCAGTCAACACCGCGGGCAGCCAGCTGGCTGATAAAGGCGTCCCTGCGGACCCCGAACTCGGGATCCAGCTGCACGACGTAGAGGTGCCACGCATGCAAGCCCTGGTGCGGGCGTGGGGGTGTCTGCAATCCACCGATTCGCGCGAGCCGCTCGTCGTAGGCGAGCGCGAGCGCATGCCGGCGATCCTGCCATCGCGCGAAATGCGGCAACTGTCCCCGCCCGATCGCCGCCTGGACGTCGGTCATGTT
>JBOHUQ010000128.1:0-33472 GCA_050734495.1 Candidatus Dormibacteraceae bacterium | reverse complement strand
CCGGCCGATGAGAAGGAACCACCCGGTTCCTTCTCATAACCTAAAGTTCGGCCTTATGCGCCGCGGCGCAATGCTTTTTTCGGCCGCCCTGTTGACGATCTCCTGCGGGGGAGGGTCGAGTGGGTCTCAGTCGCCCAACCCGTTCGCCTCGCCCTCCGCCCACCCGACCACGACCGCCTCGAGCGCGCCCAGCTCCACTCCCAGCGTGGGACCGCTCACCGGCACGTACGGACTGATCATCTCGGCGGGCATGCTCGAGCTCGTCAAGCCGGACGCCACCGTGGCGGCGACCATCGCGATGGCGCCCTCTTCTGTCCAATTCTGCTCGGCCGCACACGATGAAGCGGTCCAGCCGCCGGCCGTGTCCGCCACCACGGATGAGGTTTACTTCCGCGACGGCGACAACAAGATCCGCGAAGTCGTTCCGCCGGGTAGCGCCGCGGACGTGACAACGGTGCCCGGCGGCCCGACCACCGTCAGTTTTTTTTCTGTCAGCCCCGACGATTTGAGAATCGCTGTACTGGTCGAGGATCTGTCGCCGGCGACGACGATCGGCCTACGCCTGTACGTCGAGGACCTGCGCGGCGGCGGACATCACTCCGACATTTACACCGCGTCGACTCCTAAGACAAAAACCGGGTCGACCCTGTGGCCGATGGGATGGCACCAGGGCGCGCTGGTCCTCGCGGTGGCGCCGGCCTGCACGTTCGAGCCGGCCGGCCTGTCTCCGTCCGAGTGGCATGTCGCCAACGCGTCGAACGCTTCGAGGGTCGCCACGATCCGGTCAAACAACTGCACTCTGAGCTACTGGCCGTCCCCCGCCGGGGTCGGGTGCACTGACAGCAATGGCGTGGCGACGCTCTTCGACTGGACCGCGAAAGTCCTGTCCGTCACCGGGCCTGGCGCGACAGGAAGCGGCTATTCGCAGTCGAGCCTGTCGCCGGCGGGCAACAGCATCCTGTTCGCGACCGGCGCGGGCGTCGGAGCGCCTCCGCCGGCAACTGGAATCGTCCAGCTCGGCCCGGGGCCGTACGCCACCGTCCAGGGCCACGCCGCCTGCACCTGGATCGATGAGGATCACCTCCTGGCGCCTGACGCAGTGATCCAGTTCCCGGCCGAGACCCCGGGCAACCTGCAGGTCACGGCCACGGTGGCGCCCCTGGCCGTGACCGCCAGCGGCATCTGCGCGGGCCGCTTTCCAGGCGGCCTGTGATTGCCGATTTCCGAAGCTGGGTATACTCCCGAAGCCAGTCACCTCGACTGAGTTAGCACGCCCGGGGCAACGCCCCTGTCCTTCTCGAACTTGCGAAAGAAGGCTTGAACCGGGCGGAAGATCAACAGGGAGGCAATCGAACGTGGCTCAAGTGACCTTGAAGCAGCTGCTGGAGGCGGGCGTCCATTTCGGACACCAGACCAGCCGCTGGAACCCAAAGATGAAGACCTATATCTTCACGGCGCGCAACGGCATTCACATCATCGACCTGCAGAAGACAGTGAGGCTCCTCGATGACGCATGGGACTTCACACGCAGCGTGGCTGCGAGTGGCCGCCCGGTGCTCTTCGTCGGAACCAAGAAGCAGGCGCAGGAAACCATCCAGACCGAGGCCGCACGCTGCGGCATGTACTTCGTCAACCGGCGCTGGATGGGCGGCATGCTCACGAACTTCAGCACCGTCAAAAAGCGCATCGAGCGCCTCCAGGAGCTGCGCAAGATGCAGCAGGAGGGCCAGTTCGAGGCGATGTCCAAGAAGGAGGCCAAGCGCCTCACAGACGAGCTCGACCGGCTCATGTTCCATTTCGACGGCATCGCCGACATGAAGCGGCTGCCCGGCGCCCTCTACGTGGTCGACCCGCGCAAGGAGCACATCGCCGTCACCGAGGCGAACCGGCTGAAGATCCCGGTCGTCGCAATCACGGACTCGAACTGCGACCCCGACCTCATCACCTACGTCATCCCCGGCAACGACGACGCGATCCGGGCTGTCAAGCTGCTGACCGGGAAGATCGCCGACGCGTGCCAGGACGGTCGCCAGGAGGCCCAGGCGCGGGGCGAGATACTGCCCGAGGTCGAAGAGCGCGAATTCCTCGAGACGCCTCGCTACGAGGAGATCGAGGAGTACCTCGAGGACGAGGAAGACTACCTGCCGACCGTCTCCGAGGAGGAGTTCATCGGCCGGACCGCGGACGAAGAGGAGGCTCGCTGAGTTGGCAGACGTTTCCAAGGAGCTGATCAAAGAGCTCCGAGAGATGTCGGGCGCGGGCATGATGGATTGCAAGAACGCGCTCGTGGAAGCGGAAGGCGACCTCCAGAAGGCGTACACCATTCTGCGCGAGAAGGGAATCGCGAAGGCCGGCAAGCGAGCCGGTCGCGCGACCGGGCAGGGCGTCGTCGAGGCATACCTGCACAACACGGGTGACGGCTACCCGCCGCAGGTCGGCGTGCTCGTCGAGGTGAACTGCGAAACGGACTTTGTCGCCAAGGGCGCCGAATTTCGCAAGCTGGCCAAGGAGGTCGCGCTGCAGATCGCGGGCTACGAGCCGCGCTGGGTCTCGCGCGAGGATGTGCCTGACGAGGTCCTTGTCTCCGAGAAGAACGTCTTCGAGGCCAAGGCGTTACAGGACGGCAAGCCAGAGCAGATCATTCCGAAGATCGTCGAGAGCCAGGTGGAGAATTTCCTCAAGCAGAACTGCCTCCTGGAGCAGTCGTACTTCCGCGAGCCGAGCCTGACGGTGCAGCAGTACATCGCCGAGCACATCTCGAAACTCCAGGAGAACATCACGGTCCGGCGCTTCGCGCGGTTTAACATCAGGGAGTCCTGAGTCAAACTGTTCGGGCACGCCCGGGGGCTGTAGCACGCATATGATCGAAGAGGTTGGCGACCGATCGCCTCGGTATAACCGCATCCTGCTCAAGCTGAGCGGGGAGGCCCTTGGAGGGGCTCGTGATTACGGCATCGACCTCCAGGTCGTGCAGACGATCGCCAACCAGGTCAAGCGAGTGCACGAGATGGGGGTGCAGATCGCCCTGGTTGTCGGGGGCGGCAACATCTTTCGAGGGCTGGCCGCCAGCGAGCTGGGATTTGATCGTGCAACCGGGGACTACATGGGGATGCTGGCGACGGTGATCAACGCCCTTGCGCTGCAGGACGCGCTCGAGCGAATCGGGATCCCCGCACGCACGATGACAGCAATCCAGATGCCGCAGGTGGCCGAGCCGTACATCCGGCGCCGCGCCGTGCGCCACCTCGAGAAGGGTCGGGTCGTAATCCTTGCTGCGGGCACAGGCAATCCCTACTTCACCACCGACACGACCGCCGCCCTGCGCGCGGTGGAGATCGAGGCCGACGTGATTCTCAAGGCGACCAAGGTCGACGGCGTCTACACGGCCGACCCGAAGCTCGATCCGACGGCGGTCAAGTTCGAGCACCTGGGCTACATGGATGTGCTCAACAGGGGAATCGAGGTGATGGACAACACCGCACTCACGCTGTGCATGGACAACGACGTGCCAATCGTCGTGTTCAACCTGCTCCAGCCGGGGAACATCGAACGCGTTGTGCTTGGCGAGAAGATCGGCACACTGGTGGGAGCCGGCGCACCATCGTGATCGATCCGGTGCTGCGTGACGCAGAGACCAAGATGGCGAAGTCGGTCGAGCATTTCAACACCGAGCTCACGACCATCCGCACCGGTCGGGCCAACCCTGCGCTCATCGACCGCGTGATGGTGCCCTACTACGGGACGCCGACGCCGCTCAACCAGCTCGCGCAGATCAGCGCGCCTGAGGCCAGGCTGCTGGTCGTCCAGGTCTACGACAAGAGCCAGATCGGGGCGATCGAGAAGGCCCTGCGCTCGGGCGACCAGGGCCTGAACCCGGCCAGCGACGGGCAGGTCATCCGGGTCCCGATCCCACCGCTCACGGAGGAGCGCCGGCGCGAATACGTGAAGCTGGTGCGCGGCAAGGCCGAGGAAGCTCGGGTGGCGATCCGCAACGTGCGCCGCGACGAGGTGCACCGCATCGACCAGATGCAAAAGCAAGGCGAGGTCGCCGAGGACGACGCCAAGCGGGGCACCGCCCGCCTACAGAAGATCACAGAATCCCAAATCGAGCGAGTTGACGCCCTGGCGGCCCGAAAGGAGTCTGAGGTGATGGAAGTCTGAGAATCGCCGTCTCCCCGCAGGGGGAGAGGGTCGCCATTCCAGAAAAGTCACCTCCCCGCCGGCGGGGGAGGCGGCGCGCCGCGCCGGATGGCCGCGGCCAACCAGGTGAGGGGCTACTCGGTACGCTGTGACTCACTTTGGAACCCGCGATCCCCCGTCACATCGGGATCATCATGGACGGCAACGGCCGCTGGGCGCGCAGCCGCGGCCGTCCGGCCAGCTTCGGTCACCGCGCCGGAGTCCGTGCCATCAAGCGTGTGCTGGACGCCTGCGAGAAGCTCGGCGTCAACGTCCTCTCGATCTACGCGTTCTCCACCGAGAACTGGTCGAGGCCGCGCGCCGAGGTGCGTGCCCTCATGCGCCTCTTCCACGAAACCATGCTGCGGGAAATCGACGAGATGCACAGGCGCGGTGTTCGCATCGTCGTGAGCGGCCGCCGCGAGGACCTCTCCGGGCGCATGCGCGACCGCATCGAAGAGGCGGTCAAGCTCACCGCCGGCAACACCAATGGCGTGCTCAACGTATGCCTCAACTACGGCGGCCGTGCGGAAATCGTCGAAGCGGTCAAGCAACTGGTGGCCGACGGCGTCGCGCCCGGCCAGGTCGACGAGGCGGCTATCGCGTCGCGTCTTTACGTGCCCGACCTGCCTGACCCTGACCTCATCATCCGCACCGCCGGCGAAAGGCGCATGAGCAACTTCCTGCTATGGCAATCCGCCTACTCGGAGATGCTCGTCACGGAGACCCTGTGGCCGGACTTCGACGAAGCGGACCTCAAGGCGGCGCTTGTGGACTACGCATCGCGGGTCAGGCGCTTCGGTGGCCGCCCAGAAGACGAGCTGTCCGCCCGGGCCAACTGAATTGACGACCAACCACGCATCCCTGGCTCGCGGCTGGAAGCCCAGCGCGCTGATGGTCCGGATCCTCAGCGCCTTCGTGATCCTGGGGATCGTCATCGGCCTCGCGCTGGCGCGGCCGTGGGGCGCTTTCGTCCTCGTCTTGATCCTGGCCGGGCTCGCGCTCTGGGAGTTCATCGGCCTGTCCGAGGGCATGGGCTCCCGCGCTCCGTCGTGGCTGCTGTTCCCGCTGGGCATCTTCTTCACCTACAGCGGCACCCTGCTCAAGAACATCGACGTCAACGCCGTGCTCGCGCTCGCGCTGGTCGCCGGCCTGGCCGCGTTTCTCTTCGTTCCCGGTCGCCGCCAGGGCCTCGGCCGGTGGGCGATGGGCATGGCCGGCGCGCTGTACATCGGCATGCCTTTCAACTACTACCTGCTCCTCTACAGTGCCAGGCAGAACGGTCTTGCTTGGGCGCTGTTCACGATCTTCGCCGTCGTCGCCTGCGATGCTGCGGCGCTCCTGGTTGGAAGCCGCATCGGCCGCCATCCGTTTTTCAGGACGATCAGCCCGCGGAAGACTGTGGAAGGAGCGGTCGCCGGCGTGCTCGGCGCGGTGTTGGTCATGTTGATCGGTGTCTCCGGCGTCATGGGATTTTCGCCGCTGCACGCGATCGCGCTCGGCCTGCTCGTTGGCGTGAGCGCCCAGCTGGGCGACCTCGTCGAGTCGCAGATGAAACGGATCGCCGAGGTCAAGGACTCGTCCCACCTCATCCCGGGACACGGCGGTGTGCTGGACCGCCTCGACTCGATCCTGTTTCCCCCGATCCTCGTCTTCTTCTACGTGACGATGTTCCAGATCCTGAGATGAGCACACCGGTCAACGTCGCGGTGCTCGGGGCGACCGGCTCCATCGGTCAGCAGACGCTCGACGTGATCGATCGCAACCCGGACCGCTTCCACCTTTTCGGATTGACGGAGGGTGTGCGGTCGGCAAAGCGCACGCCCGAGTACCTCGTACAGGGACATGCCGGTGACGCGGACTTCGACGCGCGCGTCGAGGAGATGGTCACCGATCCCCGGTGCGACCTCGTTGTCGTGGCAATCCCCAGCGCTCGCGCCCTCCCGCCAACCCTGGCCGCTCTGCACGCGGGCAAGGAGATCGCCCTCGCCACCAAGGAGGTCCTTGTGATGGCGGGCGAGCTGGTGATGCGGGCCGCCGGCGCCGGGCGCGCGCAGGGCGTATTGCTGGATCGAATCCGGCCGGTCGACTCCGAGCACAGCGCCATCTGGCAGTGCCTGTGGGGCGAAGATCGAAAAAACGTCCGGCGCCTGGTCATCACGGCGAGCGGCGGCCCATTCTGGGCGCACCCCGACCTCGACCTCGACCAGGTGACGGTGGAGCAGGCGCTCAACCACCCGCGCTGGTCGATGGGCCCCAAGATCACGGTCGACTCGGCCACCTTGATGAACAAGGGCCTCGAGGTGATCGAGGCGCATCACCTGTTCGCGGTCGACCTGGATGCCATCAGCGTCGTGGTTCATCCTCAGAGCGTCGTCCATTCGCTCGTCGAGTTCGTCGACGGCTCGCTCAAGGCACAGCTGGGGCGGCCGGACATGCGCCTGCCGATCGCCGTCGCCCTCGCTTACCCCGACCGGCTGTCCGACGCGGTGCAGCCGACGCCGGTCGAGGAGCTCAGCGGGCTCGAGTTCCACGCCCTGGACGAGAAGCGCTTCCCGAGCGTCCGCCTGGCCCGGGAGTCCGCCCGCGCAGGCCACGGGCGCCCGGCCGTTCTCAACGCGGCCAACGAGGAAGCCGTCACCGGATTTCTGGCCGGGGAAATCCCGTTCAGCGGGATCGTGCGTGCCGTGGAACGGGCCCTGGACGCCTTCCCAGGTGGGGGAGAAACCCTGCAAGACATCCTGGAAGCCGACCGTTGGGCGAGGGAGTACGTCAAAGAGAAGTCCGGTAAATTGAGGACAAAATGAGCCAGCTGGTGACGGTCCTCCTGTATGTGGTCGGCATCGGGGGCATGTTCCTGCTCCTGATCGCACCCCACGAGGGAGGTCACTTCCTGTTCGCCAAGCTCTTCAGGGTGCGGGTGATCGAGTTCTCGGTCGGCGCCGGCACCAAACTATGGTCCACCACGAGGGGAGGGACGCTCTACGCGCTGAGGGCCTTTCCAATCCTCGGCTACGTGCGGATGGGCGGCATGGAATTGGGGGACTTCGAGGCGCCCAACGGCTTCCACACCAAGGCGGCGTGGCAGCGGATCGTCATCCTGGCCGGTGGGCCTGCGGCGAACTTCCTGGTCGCGATGCTCCTGATCACCGCCTTCGGTCTCACTCAGCTCAACACCGATCCCGGCAAGGTTTTCAGCGTCTCGCCGGGGTCGCCCGCAGCGGCCGCCGGGCTCCAGGCGGGCGACAGCATCCGCGCTGTCAACGGCCAGCCCTTCACAACCCCAGGGCTGGTGGGCACCCAGGAGTCGAATGCGCCCGGCGCGCCCCTCACCCTTTCGGGCGTCCACGCCAACGGTCAGCCGTTCAGCTACGCGGTCACGCCGAAGTGCGACGCGCAGGGCAAGAACTGCCTCATCGGAATTGGGATTCCCAGGCAGCTTGCCACTGTTCAGTCGGCGGTCGTGAGCGGCGTGGAGTTTCCATTCAGCGCCGTGAGCGGGATCGTCCAGGGCCTTTGGTCGCTCATCAGCGGCCAGGTTCCTGGTGGCCTGCTGGGGCCTCAGGGCCTGACCGGCCCGATCGGCATCGCCAACACCGCAAGGGAGGCCGTTACGGCGGGCCCGCCCACGTACATCCTCCTGGCGGCGCTGCTGTCCGTGGCGCTCGGGTTTACGAACCTCCTCCCGCTTCTGGCGCTGGACGGCGGCCGGATTGTCGTGGTCCTCATCGAGGTGCTGCGCAGGCGGCCATTTGACAGGACGGCCGAGCTCAACCTGCAGCGGATCGGCCTCGTCGCCCTGCTGGTGATGGCCGCCGTGATCACGTTCCTCGACATCCAGCGGATCGCGACGGGGCAGTTCCCCGGGATCCGCTGATGGTCGCGCGCCGCAAATCGATCCCGGTCAACGTGGGCGGCGTGGTCATCGGGGGAGCGGCTCCGATCGCCGTGCAGACCATGACCAAGACCGACACGCGCGACGTCAAGGCGACGCTGCGCCAGATCCACGAGCTCAAGGAGTCCGGGTGCGAGATCGTCCGTCCCGCGGTTCCAGACCACGAAGCGGCTGAGGCGCTGAAGGAGATCGTCAAGGGTTCGCCCCTGCCGGTGATCGCCGACATCCACTACGACCACACGCTGGCACTTCTGGCGATCGAGGCCGGCGTGGCCTGCCTCCGCCTCAATCCCGGCAACATCCCCGACCGCGACAAGGTCACGAAGGTGGTCAACGCGGCCAAGGAGCGGCAGATCCCGTTTCGCATCGGGGTCAACGCCGGCTCGTTGCCCGAAGAGGTGCACAAGAGCATGCGCGAAGAGCACGCGATCGACCGCGACAACCGCGAGCAGACCGCGGAGCGCATGGTCGAGGTGGCGCTCGGCCACTGCAAGATCCTCGAAGAGCTCGACTACGGACCCGGCTATATCAAGGTCTCGTTGAAATCGACCGACGTGTGGACGAACATCATGGCCAACCGCAAGTTCGCGGCGGCCCGCCCCTACCCGATCCACCTTGGAGTGACCGAGTCAGGCCCGGTCGAGGCTGGGAGCATCCGCAGCGCGGTCGGCATGGGCATCCTGCTGGCCGAAGGCATCGGCGACACGATCCGCGTCTCGCTGGCCACCTCGGATCCACGCGAGGAGATCCGCGTCGCTCACGAGATCCTGAAGACACTTGCCTTCCGCAACGAGAGCGCGACACTGGTTGCGTGCCCGACGTGCGGCCGCCTCGAGTACGACATGGTGCCAACGGTCAAGGCGGTCGAAGCGCACGTCGCCCGGCTCAAGGTGCCCATCACGATCGCGGTCATGGGCTGCGTCGTGAACGGCCCCGCTGAGGCTCGCCACGCCGATATCGGCGTCACGGGCGGCCGGGGCAAGGGCGTGATTTTCAAGAAAGGTAAGCTTTACCGCACCGTGCCACAGGAAGACCTTCTCGCCGTGCTGCTCGCCGAGATCGACGCGATCGCGGCCGAGCAGGGGTCTCCTCAGCTCCCGCGCTAGCCCGCGGTCGTCCGCGGGCATTGATCGAGTTTGTTATTCAACTCATCAAAATTTGGGAGCCAATGACATGAAGGAAGCCACCATAGAAGAGCAGCAGGACTTCGTCAAAGAAGTCACCAAGATGTCGGTCGACTTCGACCGCTGGTACACCGACGTTGTCCGCAAGGCCGAGATGGCGGACTGGTCCGGAGTGCGGGGGATGATGGTCGTCCGTCCCTATGGCTGGGCGATGTGGGAAAACATCACCCGAGCCTTCGACGACATGATCAAGGAGAGCGGCCACGAGAACTGGGCGTTCCCCCTGCTCATCCCCCAAGAGCTGCTCGTGAAGGAGGCGGCGCACATCGAAGGCTTCGGGCCGGAGGTGGCATGGGTCACCAAGGCAGGCGCCGCGATGGAGGAGCTCGAAGAGCCTCTTGCCGTGCGGCCCACTTCGGAGACCATCATCGGTCACCTCATCCGCCGCTACATCCAGAGCCATCGCGACCTGCCCAAGCTCACGAACCAGTGGAACAGCGTCGTGCGGTGGGAGATGCGCACCCGCCTCTTTCTGCGGTCGCGTGAGTTCTGGTGGCAGGAGGGACACACGTTTCACGCTTCGGCCCAGGAGGCGATCGACGAGGCGGCGCTGATCCTCGGTTACTACCGATCGATCGCGGAAGACTGGCTCGCCGTCCCCGTGTTCAGCGGCAAGAAGTCGGCCGCGGAGACTTTTCCCGGAGCCGTACACACCCTTACGCTCGAGGGGCTGATGCGCGATGGCATGGCGCTTCAGATGGGCACGTCGCACTACTTCGGCCAGAACTTCGCCCGCGCCTATGACATCTCGTTCTCGAACAAGGACAACGAGAAGGAGCTCTGCTTCTCGACCTCGTGGGGCATCACCACGCGCCTGGTCGGGGCTCTTGTCATGGCGCACGGCGACGACTCGGGGCTGGTCGTCCCCCCTCGCGTCGCGCCCATCCAGGTCGTCATCGTGCCGATCTTCCGCGACGCGGAAGGCCGCGCCAAGGTTGAGGCTTTCATCGGTGGTTGGGCGCCTGAGCTCAAAGCGGCGGGCATCCGCCACCGCGTCGACTGGCGAGACGAGCGCCCCGGCGACAAGTACGCGCACTGGGAGCTGAAGGGCGTTCCAATTCGCCTCAACGTGGGCGCGCGGGACGCCGACGCCGGGCAGGTCGAGATGGTCGATCGCCTGTCGCGGCAGCGGGTGAGCGTACCGGTGTCAGGAATCGCGCTGCGCCTGACCCAAGAGCTCGAAGCATTTCAGAGGAAGCTGTTCGACCGGGCCCACGAGTTCCGCAAAGAGAACACCTACGAGCTGTCCACTCTGGAGGAGGTGGTGACCCACTTCAAGGAACGCGGCGGCTTCGTCTGGGTGCCATGGTCTGGGGACGCGGAGTGCGAAGACCGCGTGAAGGCCGAGGCTGGGGGCGTGACAATCCGCACGCTCGACGCCGAGGAGAAACCCTCAGGCAAGTGCTTCGTGTGCGGCAAGCCGGCCAAACACCGAGTGTCGTTGGCGAAAGCTTATTGACGCCCTCTCCCCGCACGGTGAGGGTGGCTCGCGGAACCTAACCACCTGTGGGGTTTTCGAAAGCCCCGACCGCTGGCGCGTCCGCGTACATCGACGTCTGAGTCACCAGCGTGAAGGTGCCGTTGGTCACGGCGTCGAGCACGGCTTCGGCCACGTCCGGGTGGAAATGCGTCCCCGCGCCCGAACGCACCTGGTCGACCGCTATCTGCAGCGACATGCCCTTGCGATAAGGCCGATCCGACGTCATCGCATCGATGGCGTCCGCGGCGCTGACGATCCAGGAGAACATCGGCAGCTTGTCTGACTTCAGACGGTCGGGGTAGCCCTTGCCGTCGTACCGCTCATGGTGCGAGCGCACGATCACGAGCTCGTCGGTGAGCATCTTCAAGCCGCTGAGGATGTTGAAGCCGACCACCGGGTGCTCCTTCATCTTGGCGAACTCGGCGTCGGTCAGCTTTCCCGTCTTCTGAAGGATGGCGTCGGGCACGCCGATCTTTCCAATGTCGTGGAGCCGCCCGCCGCGCTCGAGCCGCGACCAGGCAGCGGGATCTTTCGGTGCGTATTTCATCTGCCGCGCGATCATCAGCGAGTACTGCGTGACGCGTTGTGAGTGACCACTGGTGTACGGGTCGCGGGCGTCGACCGCGTTGGCCAGCGCCTCAAGGGAGGCGATGATGACCTCTTCGCGATCCTTGAAAAGCCGAGCGTTGTCGATCGCCACCGCCGCCTGCGCCGCGAGCTCGGTGACCAGGTTGCGGTGGTCGTCACTGAACATCTGCCCAACCTGGTAGTTGGCGAGGAAGAGGACCCCCTGCGGCTTACCGCGCAGCGTGATCGGCACGCACAGCACGGCACGTGGGTTGAGCGGGCTGTCCGCGCCCGCCTCGTGCTGCATCGCCTGCATCACCGGAGTTGCGGTGCTCATCACGTCGCGGCAGATGTCGCCGCCAAGTCCGAGGGCCAGGCGCTCCGCGGTGACGGAGTCGGTGCCAAAGCCGCCTTTCAGGACGAGCTTGCCGGAGTCCTCCAGCGCAAGGCAGCCGATCTGCGCGGACGAGGCCTTCGCCGCGCCGGCCAGCACCTGCTGCAAGACCTGGTTCAGGTCAAGTGTCGAGGTCGCCGCCTGCAGGGCCTCCTGCAGGTTCTTCAGCTCCCAGATGCTCCGCCTGTTGTTCTCGTACAGCTCCGCGTTCCTGATCGCGACGACGCCCTGGTTGCCCAGGGTCGCGAGCACGCGCTGGTCGTTCGCCGTCCACTCGTGCTTCTTGACGCCGAACACTGACAGCGTTCCCCACAGGTGCTCGTCCTCCAGCATCGGCACGCACATGGCGGACTGAAGCCCGTAGGAGGCAAGGTCTGGGGGCGCCTGGAGGTCGAAGCTTGCGGTCACGTCGGGAACCGCGGTCGGACGGCCGCTCAGCATGACCGAGCCGACCACTCCCTGGCCGTTCTGAAACTCCATGGCGTCGACGACCGCGGGAAACCCCAGGGACATGATCACCTTCTGGCGGCCTTCGGGAGTGGTGCGCGTCAGGAGACCGGCGGTGCTCATCGTCACGCGCACGGCCGCCTCCAGCGTCTTCTGCTGCAAGACCTTCGATCCTTCGGTGACCGTGGTCAGCGCCCGCGAGATCTCGCCCAGCGCATCCAGGGTCGTGTCGAGCCGGGACGCCTGGCCGGTCACGGCCTGCAGGATTCGTGAGTTCTCGAGCACGACCCCGGCCATCGATCCCAGCTCGTCCAGGGCGGACACATCCGGCTGGGTGAACCCGATCGCGCCGCGGCGCCCGAGACACAGCGCTCCGATGATCCCGCCGTTGCCGTGGATGGGCGTGAGCGCCTCGTTCACGTTCCCGCCATTCGTCTCCGGCTGGATCCCGCTGTAGATGTGCTCGTCTGCGGTGATGAGGCTGCGCAGAACAGGCTGCCCGTCGCGCACCCTCGCAAGGGCGCCTTCGACGGGGGCGGGGTCGGTCGGCCCGCCGCCCCAAGCGCTGCCGGCGTCGCCGAGCATGATGTAAGTGCCGTCCGGCTGGAACAGGACGGCCGCGCCGGTGTCGTACCGGATCACCTGCTTGCCCTTTTCGAGCACGAGCTGGAGCGTTTCGTCCATCGTCTTGCCCGACGCCTCCTTGATGAGGTCGTTCATCAACGAATAGCGCGCGGACTCCCTCCGTGAAACGGCGACGGCCTGTGCGCTCGCCAGCTGCGCGCCGGCGCGCAGGGTCAGGGTGACGGCGAGCCTGCGGTCGTCGTCGTCGAAATCGCCTTCCTTCTTGCCGAGCAGGATGAAACCGCCGACCTGGTCGCCGATGCGCATCGGCACCGCCATCAACCGGGCCACGTGCAGGTCGTCCGGCAGGTAGTGGACCAGCTCGGAGAGCGCTGTCTGATCGTTTCCCATGTATTCCCGGCCGGCTTCGACAGCGCCGAGCAGCGGACCCGCGTTCTGCGCGTGGCGCTGCACGGGCATCGGATGGAGGCGGTCGAGGCCGATTCCCGGCGGTTGAGGAACGAACTGCCTCCCATCGGCGGACGTGGCGTAGTAGCAGGCGAAGTCCGCGCCGGCCTCTCGCGCGATGATCGCGAACGCCGCCATGTCTCCGGGGTGCTTGGTGTGGTCCGCGTCCGCCGTCGCGGCCATGAACGCTCGCTCCTTGGCGAGCAGCTCGATCCGAACCGCCTCCAGGTCAACCGCGGAGGTGGTGATCGCGCGCGAGAAGCTACGGTACGCGATGCTCCCGACGAAACCGCCGAGACCGAGGAGCAGAAGGCCCGCCATCTGCAGGAGAAGTCTCGGATCGCTCAGGTTGAACCCATTCGTGAGGAGGGCGACCAGCACGGCGGCCACGCCCAGTGGAACCGAGCCCTGCCAGCTGGCGTTGAGCGCCCCGGAGCCCAGCGCGAGCAGGCCCGCGATGACGGCGAAGAATGCGTCCGGACCGGCATGGCCTGAGACGTTCAGGGACGCGCCGACAAGCACAATGGCGGCGGCCGCCGCCGCAAACCCGAGGCGGAGAGCAAATGTCGCCCGTTCTGAGTTCACTGGCGATGGGTAAGTCTAGGAGCGTGTCCACCAATCGGAACCCCGATACACAGGCGCTCGGGAATGCGCCTTCTACACTTCTCCACGAGCACGAGATGACGGTTTCAGAGCTTCTGCGGGTCGCCGACCACCTCGACCCCAAGGGTCAGCAGATGGTCAGGAAGGCGTATGAGCGCGCCGCGAGCGCCCACACCGGACAGCGCCGCCTGTCCGGCGAGGACTATGTCAACCACCCGCTGGAGGTCGCCGCCATCCTGGCCGACCTGGAGCTCGACGCCCCGACGATCTCGGCCGCTCTGCTCCACGACACCGTCGAAGACACGGCGCTGACCGCGGATGAGGTGGAGCGCGAATTCGGCGCGGAGGTCGCCCGGCTCGTGGACGGGGTCACCAAGCTGGGCCGGATCGCGCTGCGCTCCGACCAGCAGCAGCAGGCCGAGAACATCCGCAAGATGATGGTCGCGATGGCGGAGGACCTGCGGGTCGTCCTCATCAAGCTCGCCGATCGCCTCCACAACATGCGCACGCTCGATCCGCTGCCGGAGGTGAAGCGGCGCAAGATCTCGCGCGAGACGCTCGACATCTACGCGCCGCTCGCGCACCGACTCGGCATCGGACAGATCAAGTGGGAGCTCGAGGACCTGGCCTTCCGCCAGCTCGAGCCCGAGGCATACGAGGACGTCGTCAAGCGGATCGCGCGCAAGCGGCACGACCGGGAGACCCTGGTCTCGGACTTGCGCGAGATCCTGGCGCGCGAGCTGGAGAAAGTCGGCATCCTGGCGGAGATCACGGGGCGTCCGAAGCACATCTACTCCGTCTGGCAGAAGATGACTCGCGAGAACAAGGAATTCTCGGAGATCTACGACCTCTCCGCGATTCGCGTGCACGTCGAGTCGGTGCGCGACTGTTACGGCGTCCTCGGTGTCGTTCACTCGCTCTGGAAGCCGGTGCCCGGTCGCTTCAAGGACTACGTCGCGATGCCGAAGTCGAACGGCTACCAATCGCTCCACACCACGGTCATCACCCACACGGGCGAGCCGATCGAGATTCAGATCCGAACGCACGAGATGCATCGCGTCGCCGAGTTCGGGGTGGCTGCGCACTGGACCTACAAGGAAGGCGGCAAGCACAGGAACTTCGACCAGAAGCTGTCGTGGCTGCGCAGCCTGCTGGAGTGGCAGAACGAGGTGGGGGACGCCGAATCGTTCCTGGACACGGTCAAGGTCGACCTGTTCCAGGACGAGGTGTACGTGTTCACACCCAAGGGCGACGTGCTCAATCTTCCGGCGGACTCGACGCCGGTCGACTTCGCGTACCGAATCCACACCGAAGTCGGGCACCGGTGCATCGGCGCCAAGGTGAACGGGCGCATGGTCCCACTGGACTACGCGCTTCAGAACGGCGAGATCGTCGAGGTCCTGACGTCAAAGGGGCCGCATGGGCCCAGCCGCGATTGGCTCAACTTCGTCAAGAGCGCGTCCGCCAAGGAGCGCATCCGCAAGTGGTTCAAGAGCCAGAGTCGCGAGGAGAACGTGGCCAAGGGCCGCGACCTGCTCGACAAAGAGCTCCATCGCATGCACCGCGTCAACCTCGTCGAACTCGATGATGAGAAGCTGCGCGAGATCGCCGCCCTGCACAAGTACGGCGCTGTCGACGACTTCCTCGCGGCGATCGGATATGGCGACCTGTCCACGCATTCGGTCGTCATGCGCATGGCGCCGAGCCTCGACACGCCAGGCGGCGACCTGCGTCCAATCCCGCTGATTCCAAACGTGCAGCCGATCCCGCGCGTGCTCGTGCACGGCGAAAAGGGCATCTTTACCAAGATCGCGCCGTGCTGCCAGCCTGTGCCGGGCGACGCCATAGTGGGTTACACCACGCGCGGTAAGGGCGTCACCGTGCATCGCGTCGACTGCATCAATGCCGTGAACGCGCAGGACCAGGCGAGGGTGGTCCCGGTCGATTGGGACTCGGAGGCAACGCACATCTACCCGGTCGCGATCAAGATCGAGGCCTGGGACCGCCAGGGCTTGCTGCGCGACATCGCCACGGTGGTCGCCGAGAACCGCGTGAACATGTCGTCGCTGGAGGTCCACGTCTACGACGACAAGACCGCGGTGGTCTCGACCACCGTGGAGATCGATTCGCTCGCGCAGCTCTCGAGGCTGATGGAAAAGCTGGAAGGCGTGAAGGACGTGAACACCGTCGCTCGGGAAGCGTCGTGACGATCCGCGTCGAGGCCACGGCCGACCGCCAGTTCCGCACGAACTCGTACCTCGTGGAAGACGAGGACACCAAAGATGCCGCCGTCGTCGACGCCAACCTGGAACCTCAGCAGATGATCGACCTGGTGCGCAAGCGAAGTGCGAATGTCAAAGCGATCCTGCTCACGCACACAGACGTCGACCACATCGCAGGCCTTGGTGCCCTGCTCGAAGCGTTCGGTGCGATCCCGGTGGCCGTCCACGAAACGGAGAGATACGTCGTCGCGGAAGGCAGGCCGCTGCGCCGCGAATTCGGCGCCTCGACCACGCCCGCAGAAAACGTGGTGAACCTCGCCGAAGGCGAGACATACCGAGCCGGTTCGCTGGCGTTCGAGGTGCTGCACACCCCAGGTCACAGCCCTGGCGGCGTGACGCTGAGGATCGGCGACTACCTTTTCACGGGCGACGCGCTGTTCGCCGGCTCGATCGGACGCTCGGATTTCTCCAACTCAGACTCCAGGGCTTTGCTCGAAGCGATCAGCGCGAAACTGCTATCTCAACCGGACGACCTGACGGTGTACAGCGGCCACGGCCCGGCCACCACGATCGGCCGAGAGAAAAGGACGAACCCCTTCCTGAATTAACCCCCCTCTCCCGCCGAAGCGGAGCAATCGGTGCCATCCTCATCACCGCTCTGGGCGCAGGGTCGGGGAGAGGGCGGTCCGCGGCAGGATTGCTCCCCGCTAGTGACTCAACGTCAGCGCGACGATCAACGCCGGCCCGAGCAGGATCAGCCACAGGGTCGGGAAAACGCACCCGACCGTCGGCAGCAGGATCTTCAGTGAAGCCCGCGCCGCCTCGGTCCGGATCTTGAGCCTGCGCTTCACCCTCATCTGGGCCGAATGCGCCGCGATGGTGCGGGCGATGGGCACGCCCGAGCGCTCGGCATGGAGGATGCCCTTCACCAGCGAGATGAAGTCCTCGACCCCGGTGGCGGCGGCCATCTCCTCGAGGGCATCCGCGCGCGGCCGCCCGAGCTCGATCTCGCGAAGCGCGCGAGCCACCAGCAACGTGAGCGGACCCTCCTGGTGCCGCACCAGCTGCTCGAGCGCCCTGTCGAGGCCCAGCCCGGCCTCCATGCTGATCGCCACCACGTCCAGCGCGTTTGGCAGCACGGCCTCCACCTCTGCCCGCCTCTGACGCACGAGCTGATCGAGCCAGAGCACCGGAATGTAAAACCCGATCGCCACGCCGACGAGGAGAGCGACGCCGATTGCGAACGGCGTTCCGATGAGCACGCCCAGCGCCACGCCCAGCGCTCCCAGCCCGGCGGCGCCGGTGATGCGCAGCGCCTGGAGGCCTGCCGGGTCGAGCCCGAACGGGTCCCCGACGAAGTCGAGCTGGCGGCGGAAATTCGCGGCCTGCGCGGTGGGAGTGAGCCGGTTGAGCTGGCGCTCGAGCGAGCGCCTGCCCGGCGCGAGGAGCCGCTCGAGCAAGGGTCTCTCGAGCTCGAGGGCCGCGGCGCTCTGGCCGAGACCGATGTCCTGACGCGCAAGTCTCTGCCTTGCGAGCATCGTCGCATCGCCCGCGCGCGCCGCGACGATGCCTGCAGCAAGCAGCCACACGCCGGCGGCGGCCACGATGCCAACCACAATCGGAACCAGTCTCATGTGATCGCCGTGAGGCGGCGGATGATGACGTTACCGATCCCAAGCATCACCGCCGCGACGGCCAGCATGAACCAGCCCAGCGGGCTCGTGAACATCGGATGGAAGTAGCTCGGGACCAGGAAGTACAGGCCGAGCGCGGCGACGATCGGCAGCAGCGTGATGATCAGCGACGAAGCCCTGGACTGCGCTGTCGAGGCGAGAACCTCCGCCCGCATCTCTGCCCGCTGCTTCATAGTGTCGCCAAGGCTGATCAGGATGGCCGGCAGATCACCTCCCACCGAGTGCTGGATCGTGATCACCATGACCACCAGCCTCAGATCAGCGCTCCCGATTCGGGTGACCATGTTCCCGAGCGCGCTCTCGATCGAGGCGCCGAGCTCGATCTCCCTGCGGGCCAGACCGAACTCATCCGAAACCGGCGGGCTGGCGTTGTCTGTCACAGCCCGCAGGGATTGAGCGATCGACTGGCCGGCTTTCATCGAGTTCGCCATCAGCTCCATCGCGCGTGGCAGCCCGGCCTCGAACTCCGCGAGACGGTGGCCACGCCGATTGCGCAGGTACAGGGCGGGCAGCGCGAAGCCGATGATGGCCAGGATCACGACGGGAATCGAGATGCCGAAACGGAGAAGGGCGACCAGGCCGAAAAGCAAGGCTGATGCTCCCTGGGCCAACCGGAACTCGTAGGGGCGAAGCTGCAAATCTGCGCTCGCGAGGTCGGCCGCGAGCGAGTTCGCCCTCTGGTTGGACGCTATCCACACCGGTGAACCGGTCGGCTCAAACCTTCGGCGCAGCTGCTCGCGCACGTCGGCGAGCGTTCGGTACGTGACCCGAGCGCCAGGGGCCCCGCTCGTCTCCGCCCGGCCGGGGCCGAGGATTCCGAACATGACCAGCGCGACGCCGATTGCTGCGGCGGCCGCGATGAGGATGACGCTGGTCGACACCGCTCAGCCGGAGGTGAAGTGCCAGCGCTTATCCACTTCCTTGGGTCCGACTCCGCCGGCTGAGGAGAGATTCGGACACGTTGGATCCGGCTGGCTTGGGGTGGCCGCGTAGTCCCTGAACGATTCGAGCGTGTATTTCAAAGTCGCATTGTTGAGGAGCCAGAACAGGTACTCGGCATCGCATCCTGTGGTCAGCAACGTGAGGCTGCTCGAGACGCCCGTGGCGTTCTGCGCCGTCACCGGGCCGACCCTGAGGATGTCGAGGTTGCTGAAGACCGTCCGGACCACGGGAACCGGCGCGGTGGCGCCGAACACCGATGTGTTGATCGTCGCCAGCATGGTGATGCGGTCGCTGACCTGTGGGTAGCCGCCGACTCCTTCGAGCTCTCCTGTCGGCACCGTGACGGCGACGTAGCCGGATGGGATGGGGAGAAAGGCGACGTCGCTGGTGCTGAGCAGGTCGCCAGCCTGTGCGATCAGGTTGGCGCTGACCGGGTCACCTGCCGGGATGTCGACGCGCGCTCCTTTGCCCGCGACCTGGCTGATCGAGGTGAACGCTTCTTTGGGCGCCGGGTTGACGGTGCTCAGCTGCAGGTCGGAAGCCTGGATCTTGGTCCGGGCTCCGATATCGTTCTTGGCCACGACGATGCGTGTCCCGGTCGTGGTCCCCGGGAGCAATGACAGGCTGGCCAGGCCGGCCGCCGCGGCGAACGCAAGCACGGCAAGGACGGCTCCGACGATGATGTAAAGACGTCCCCGACGTGGGCGGGCGACCTCTGAGCTGGTGCTTGACATCTAGCTGGGCACGCGCAGCTTGGCATGGTGCGCGGATCGGTGCAACTTATTCGACAAGGTTCGCCTCTACCAGGGAGGTCGCGATCCCGTAGTCGCCGCCGACCGCGGTCCCCGCGCCGGCTCCTGCGGAGATCGAAAGGCGCCCACAGAAAAGCGTCCCGGCGATCGTCGAAGTCCCGTTGACGGTGTCGGTGCAGGTCCCGGGCCAATAGATCGAACCCAAGAGCCAGTGTTTGGCGTTGGCGCCCTTGATCGCGATCTGCCCGGTGCTGCTCGACCAGATCAGGACGTTCAGGCACGCGCGATCGCCGTTGGTGCACCAGCCAGGACTGGCGCAGCTCGAGTCACCGGGCGGAGCCTGGCTGCAGGGCGCCGAGAAGTAGGTGAAGGTGGAATCGGCGAGCGTGCTCGACCCGAACTGGCAGGGGCTGCTGCAGGCAGTGCCTCCACCTCCCACGGTGCAGTCGCCGGAGGAGAAGCCTGCCTTGTTGACGAACTCGAGAGTCACAGCCTGGGCGAGGAGGGTCCCTCCATTCAGGCAGATGCCGCCACCCGTATATCCAGCTCCGTCCCATCCGTTGAAGTAGTAGAACCCCGGGTCGAGCACGGCGCCCGTGCCGCCGCCACCGCCACCGGCAGGCTTGAATGCCGCGATCATCAGCGCCCATGTGGTCGGCTGCGAGCCGGTCACCGTCTCGCTCGCAACCCCCGCCGGGAGGTTCAGCCGGTACTGCGAGCTGAATTCGTCATTGGTGTCGTTGACGAGGCTCGTCCACCCAGCCCCCGGTGTGTAGCTCTCGGGACTCTGGCCGCTGTCGGTCCCGATGTCGGTGATCACGAGCTCGTTGGCGGCGGTCATGGCTGCGCTGGTGGAAATGGTCGTCGAGGACTGGCTCGAGCTGACCGTGGAGACCCCCGTCCGATCCAGTGGAGAGACCGTGGCCACGCCTGACCATTCCGTCATCGATCCAACGGCGCTGATCGAGCCCGGCTTGACGCCGAAGTCGACACTTGAGATCCCACCAGGGTTGTCGGGGTAGTACCAGATCTCCGTGTGCGCGGTGCCGTCCAGGAAGGCTCCGCCGGCGACCGCCGAGACCCATCCGGCAGGAGCCGTGAACGGCTTCTGCGACGGGTTCGTATCCGAACGGAGCGTCGCCACGAGCAGCGTGCCCGCCACGCTCTGTGCGGGAAGCGTCAATGTCAGCTTTGACGTGGCCGGGCCGCCCTCCGGACCGGTCTGCCGGTTCGTGATGGCGCCGCCGCCTCCTCCGGTGAGGGAGCTAGGGTCCAGGTACCCATAGCAACTCGGCTTGAAGTGGTAGAAGCCGCTCGCATCCTTGATGGGAGCCCCCCCAAGACCTGTGCCGACGATCTTCGGGCCGACACTGATCGTGGGGTACGTCGCGACCGGCGAGCACGCCGCCCCGCCCGTCCCCACGAGCTGAGCGATCGCCGTCGGATCGGTGTTGGGCTCTGGCGGCAGGCTGGTGGACACAGGCGGGACCGGCGGTCGTGCGACGCCGGCTGCGCAGGGATTCGGATTGATCGCCGCGTCCCCAGCCGAGAGGAAAGCGCTCGTGGTGCCACAGGTCGGAGTGACGTGGCCGGTGAGCTCAGCACCGTCCGCGCAGATTGCTTTGGTGGAACCGGTATCGGCGCCCGCGGCGCATCTGCCGCCAGCCCCCATCCAGGCCTGTCTGTCCGCGTAAACCGATGCGCCGCCGAGATCGGAATAGGTGGCGGAGGTGGCGTCGAAGCGCGTGTGCGCGTAAAGAGCGCAGGCGCCGTTGAGCGTGACCCTGTTCTGCGCGATGAAGCTTCCGGCGATGTTGACCTGGCCGCCTGTGCACGTGAGCGACGTCGCGGACAACGCGGGCACCGATCCCGGCAAGGCCTGGGCGACGGCCCGCCTGACCACCGTCGTGCTGGCTTTGCCCACGACGGTCCCGAACGAAATGGGAAGCGTCAGCGTCAAGATCACCTCGACCTGCTGCTGGTGCGCCCGATATGGATAGTTGACAGTCGAGCTCAATGTGCCGCTGGAATAGCTCTCCGTGGCGGTGTATCCGCCGGCACACGGACCTCCCAGGACTGGGCCGAGCCCTCCAACCGGCGTCCGCTGCTTGCCGATGGAGGTTTCCGCCGCGTTGATGACGGTCGTTGCCTTTCCGGCATCGCAGCCGATGCCGATCTTCAACGCCGCCTCCAGCGCCGCCTGGTCGGCCACCTGCTGGAGCTGGTTTTTCTGCCATTCGGCCGAGCCGGCAACCAGAACCAGGGCCGCGGAGCCTATGAGCGCGATCAGCGACACGGCCACCAGCACCATGACCTGGCCGGACTGGGACTTGCGATGACGCCGCCGCATCAAAACTCCATCCGGATGACGGTCTGCGCGTCGAACGTGATGACGGTGGGTATGCCCAGGAACCTGGCCAGCACCGGCTGCCACTGGAGCTTCAGGTCAACCACCGCGAGCTGATGGCCGGGCGTGCGCACGGCAACGCCTTTGGCCGCGGCGCACGACGGGCAGCTCCATCGCGGGTTGGGTGCACCCGCGGTCGAGTCCAGCTCGTAAATGAAAACGTAGATCGTGTCCGGGCTTGGCTTGACCAGGGTTATGGTCCCCGGCGAGGTCCTCGTACCGCCTGCATAAGTTCCGTACGCCGGCGCCGCCGAGATCGACCGCGAGTCGTTGTAAGCGACCGTGGCGCCCAGCGAGTCCAGCAGGTGGGCGCCCTTGACGATCGAGGCGCCGGAGCATGGGGTCGTGAGCGCGGTGCAGTCCGGCGGCAGGGAGTTGGAGCCGCTGTAGTAACCAAGGGCCGCCTGTCGCGCCATGTCGCGCGAAGCTCCCTGGAGAAGCGCGTACATCAACATCCCGCGCCCCATGTCAACGGTGCCTCCGATGATCAGCAGCACAACGGGTGCCACGAGAGCGAACTCGACCATGGCCTGTGCCTTTTCACCTCCCCATAGAGTGGTGAGGCCGGCCCGGGCCGCAGGCCACTTCGGGGAGGGACCGATTAAACGCACCAACAGCCTCACCACGACGTGATGGCGCGGCTCGACCCGGAGATCGTGATCCCGCCTCCCAGGAGGTTGAGGTCGCTGAACCCGTAGTAGACGTACACGTCGATCTCGGAGTTGGTCACCGAGGTCACCGAGCCTTTGCAGTCGACGCTTGCTCCGCAATACACGGCAAGCACAGCCTGGCCGGCCGGCGGGATGGCGTAGTCGGCGGGGGCGTTGAACGGCGGAAGGTGGCCGACCGCCGTGGCGGGGCAGCTCACCGTTGGCGTGATGGCTTTCAGGTCTGCTCTGACGAGCGAGCAGATTGCGGCCAGACCCGGGCCGTTCGTGGTCGAGGTCTTGCCCGCCGCGTAGCGGGCGCCGTCGCGGGCGGCATCGGACGTCGCGGTCGCGAAGACATACCCCCGGCCCAGCTCGAGCACTCCGGCTACGAGCAGGACCAGGATCGGCAACGTGATCGCAAACTCGACCATCGCCTGGCCGGTGCGTTTTTTAGCGTTAACCATCCAACTTCAAGTTGCCAACGATCACCTTTGCCAGGTCGGTCGCTCCGCGGGCCACTAGCGAGTTGGGGTCGCGGACCAGGACCAGGCCGCCGGCCAGGGCCGCGTCCTCAGGCCGTGAGTCATCGAATCCGATGCTCACGGACATCTTCCGTCCGAGGATGGACTCCAGGGCAGCGCGGTCGAGTGGGGGATGGGGCACCCGCTGGTTGAGCACCAGCTCGATGCGGTTGTCGTTGATGTTGAGGATGTCGCGGAAAACAGCCAGCGAGCGCCGCGCGTCGGTCATGGCGGCGATCTCGGGTGGAATCACTATGACGACGCACTCGGATCGTTCGAGCACCGCCAGCGCGGCTTCGCCAAGCGACGTTCCGAGGTCGACCAGGATCAATCGCTGCCAGCTGACGACCACATCGAGCACCCTTCCGGTGAGCTCACCGGTCATGAGGTCGACCTCCTCCGGTCGCAGTGTTCCAGGCAGCACGCCCATGCCGGACCGGTGGTTCACGATGTTGCCTCGCAACACGGCCTCGAAATCGACCGCCGAGGCCTTGGCGGCGCTGGCGATCGAACCGGTGGCGATGAGATCGGCGAAGAGAGCGGCATGGCCGAACGGGGCCGAGAGGTCGATCAGCAGGACCTGTCGAGGAAACGTGCGAGCCAGCGCCGCCGTGGTGTTGATGGCGAGGGTCGTTGCGCCGGAGCCGCCCTTGGCCGAGAAGAAAGCGACGATCGGCGCCACCGTTCGCGACGAGCGCTGGATCTCCGCGGCCTCGACCGCCGACAGCTCCTGCTCCCACAAGCGGTCGAGGGCGAGCGCCACCTTCTCGACGTCCGGTCCCAGGCCCTCCAGCAGCCCGTCGCGGTCCAGCGTCATGAGAACCGCGTCGGTGAGACCGTAGATGGCCGTCTGGTAGCGGTCCTTGGTCCTGGGCGCCGGGAGGATGACGAGGTCCCCGGGCGCCGGTCGCCGGGTCAGGAGGACCTTGCCGGCGCCGTCGGTGATCGACTCCTCGACCTGGCCGGACGCGAGAAAGACGACCACGTCACCACCCTGGGCTTTGAGGCGCAGGGTGTCGCGGGCCGTGAGCCCAACGGCTCGCATGCGTCGCGCGACGGCCCGGAGCGCCCCGTCGCTGAGCTCAGCGAACACGCCCGACATCTCCAGGATCCGCGTTCTCAACTGCAAGGTTGACGGGGTCTGGTCGGCGGCGGGATCGCTGCTGGCGCCCACCTGGTGTGGCTCTTCCTCCTGGTCCGGCGCGGCTTCGCGAACCTCACGAGGGGTCAATTCGCCGATAATGTAGCAACGTCCCCCCGGATCGACCGGGCATCTCAGTACCAGACTTGAACACGAGGCCTCCGGCCGAGATCGATCCGCAGCGCCTGGCCAAGCGGTCGGGGGCTGCTTCCCGCGCTCCCCGATCCCGGCTTGCCTCTCAGATCGAGCGCGTCCTTGACACTGCCCTGGCCGGTGAGCCTCAAGTCACGCTGAACCTTTCCGCGGCTGAACTCCTGGCGGAGCCGTATAAGGTCGGAGCCGTGATCGTGGCCGCTCTCGAGCAGGCAGGACCGGGGCTGACCGGCCAGTGGCGCATTACCGAGCCGTTCCGGCGCTCGGGGCTGGCCGAGCAGCTGCTCAACTCGCTCGTGAACCCAAACCCCTTGATCAGGGCCGCGGCCGCACGGCTGTGCGGTGCCCTTCGCCTCAGCGGTTCGGTGCTCTGGATCGAGGATCTCGTCCAGGACAAGAACCCGAAGGTTCGAGAGGCGGCCGTGCGGGCCCTCGGCCTGGTCGGCGGACGACGGGCGGTGGAGGCGCTGATGGCGGCCTCGGACAGGATTCCGACTCACCGCCTTGCCATCGCGCTGTCCATGGCCGCTTCCGACCTCGACATCGAGGCCTTGATGCGCCAGCCGGCCAGCGAGAAGGCCGCCGTCGTGACGGTGCTCGCCTGCGGATTGCGGCGCGACGCCCTGCGGGTACGGCCGCTCCTCGGAATCGCCCACGACCGGCGCTGGCCCAAGGCGGTCCGGATCGCCGCCTGCAAGTCACTCGGGATGATCGCCGACCCGGCCTCGTCCGATGGGCTTCGCACCCTGGTGCAGAGGGAGCCCGACGCCGATGTCAAGAAATCAGCCCTGCAGGCCCAGCGGCGGCTGCACGCCTCGGCTGAGGCGGCCTCCGCATGAAGCTTTCGGAGCGGTTCGACCGCCGCTATCAGCAAGGGCCCCCTGTCGCCACGGCGCCCAGGGTTGACCCTGGATCGACCGCCGACGGTGCGGTGACCGTCGCGCCCGCCGAACGCCGCCTCGTGCCGCGGGAAGGCATCGCGCCACCGCCCGAGCCACCTACCGAGCAGTTCCGCGTTCCGGAGCCTTCGGCGCTCCTGAGCCCCACGCTCGCCGCCGCGAAAGGCGAGATCCACGCCCAGCTGCTCAGCCGGCACGCGGCGGCCATCGACATCAACAACCGCGCCGGGATCAGGCGGCTCCTGCTGCAGCTAACCGAGGACCATTTCCGCGCCAAGCCACCGGCTGCCCTGGTCACCCCGATGGACAGGGAGCGGCTGGTCGAGATCCTGTTCGACGAGGTCATCGGGCTCGGTCCCCTTGAAGCTCTGCTGCGCGACTCTGAGGTCAGCGAGATCATGGTCAACCGGCCCGAGCAGATTTTCGTGGAGCGCCGCGGCCGGATCGAGCTGACAAACCTCGCCTTTGAGGACGAGGACAGCCTGCGACGCGTGATCGACCGGATCGTCTCCACGATCGGCCGCCGCGTGGACGAGTCGGAGCCGATGTGCGACGCAAGATTGAAGGACGGATCGCGTGTCAACGTCGTGATCCCGCCGGTCGCGATCTACGGGCCCTGCCTGACGATCCGAAAGTTCGGCCGCGAGGTGCTCTCGCCCGAGAAGATCGTCATGACCGGTGGAGCTACCGAGGCGATGATGGAGTACCTCGACGCGGCCGTGAAGACGCGTCTCAACATCATCGTTTCCGGTGGAACCGGCTCCGGCAAGACGTCGCTGCTGAACGTCCTTTCCGGCTTCATCCCGTCCGATGAGAGGATCGTCACGTGCGAGGATGCGGCCGAGCTTCGTCTGCGCCAGGTGCACGTGATCAGCCTCGAATCGAAGCCGCAAAACGTCGAAGGACGAGGTGCGATCTCCATTCGAGACCTGGTCCGCAACTCCCTGCGCATGCGCCCTGACCGGATCATCGTCGGTGAGTGTCGCGGCCCGGAGGCGCTCGACATGCTGCAGGCGATGAACACCGGACACGACGGGTCGATGAGCACCCTGCATGCCAACAATCCGCGCGACGGACTGGGCAGGCTCGAGACGCTCGTGCTGCTGGCCGGGACGGAGCTGCCCTCGCGCGCCATCCGCAGCCAGATCACCTCCGCCGTCAACGTCATCGTGCAGACCGAGCGGTTGCGGGGCGGGGCACGCAAGGTGGTGAGCATCGCCGAGGTGATGGGGATTGTGGAAGGCGAGATCGCGCTGCAAGAGGTCTTCGCCTTCCACCAGGTAGGGGTGACGCCGGACGGGCGGGCGGTCGGGTATCACAGCGCCACCGGAACCAAGTCGATCTTCCAGGCGCATCTCCTGTCCAACGGCGTCCAGCTGCCGGACTCGATGTTCGTGCCCACGCAGCAGCCGCCTGCGGAGCAGCTCAACTGATGAGCGAGCAGGAGGCTGAGCCGATGGCAGGGGGCGCACAACCGAATGGCGTTCCGCAAGCGGGCGTGCTGGATGCCGAGCTGCTGGCGGACTTCGGTCACCAGGTGCGCAACCAGCTCAACGCGGTCGCCGGAGCCGCGGGTCTGCTGTCCGCCGGCGCCGTTTCCAACGAAGAGCGTGAGCTGGCGTCGATCGTCGAGATGGGTGCCGGGCAAATCGCGAGGTTGGTCGACGACGTGCTCGACGAGGCGACCATCCAGAGCGGTGCCTTCGAGCTCGCCCTTCATCCCTTCGACGTGCGGTCGAGCGTCGAGAGCTGCATCGGGCTGATCGTGGACGCGGCGGGCGCCAAGGGCCTCGACCTCTCCTTCCAGGCTGCACCGGATGTGCCCAGCGTCATCGTCGGCGACTCGCGCCGCCTGGAGCAGATCGTGCTGTCGCTGCTGCACGGAGGTATCGAGCGTACCTTCCGCGGCGGCGTCGGCGTCGAGCTCGGCTGCGAGGACCGAGGCGGCCT
Organism: Candidatus Dormibacteraceae bacterium; assembly: GCA_050734495.1. Taxonomy (GTDB): domain Bacteria; phylum Chloroflexota; class Dormibacteria; order Dormibacterales; family Dormibacteraceae; genus Palsa-870. The sequence continues at coordinate 6,360 of JBOHUQ010000128.1, read as the reverse complement.
GGTGGCGCTGAGCTTCACGGTTCGCGACACGGGCCGCGGGATCCCGGCCAGGATCCTCCGCGGCGGCCTCGACGGCGTCTCGAACCCTCGTGATCGGCTGGAGCCCGGCGACCGGCTTGCGGTCCTGAGCCTCGCGACGACCAAGCGATTGGTGGAGATGATGGACGGCGAGCTGCGAGTCGAGCAAGGGGGCGTCGAGGCGGGACCCGACGCGGGCACCTCGTTCCAGTTCACGATCCTGGCCGAGGTCCTTCCTGCTTCGGTGACCACCTCTCAGCTCACGCTCGAGGCGATGAGGGTGCTCGTCGTGACGGCCGACCCGACCGAGCGACGCGTGCTCGCCCTCCAGTCGGAGCAGTGGGGCGCGACGGCCACCGCGAGCACCCCCGAAGGGGCGCTGGAAGCGGTGCGGGCGGGACATCCATTCGACATCGCGGTCGTGGAGCACCGGCCGCCGGTCCTCGACGGACTTGGTCTGTCGGCCGGGCTCCGTTCGATCAAGCGCTCCGATCAGCTCCCGATCGTGCTGATCGCGGTGTCGGCTCCGGGGCCAGAGGTCGCTGCGGCGGCCGACAGCGGCGTCATACAGGCCACGCTCACCAAACCGGTGGCAGCCCGCACGCTTCACGACGTGATGGTCCAGGTGGGAGTGCACGCGGTCGAGACGCCGAAGCCCGTGATCGAGGTGGGCGCCGGGGCGCTGCGCGTGCTGATCGCGGACGACAACGCGCTCAACCAGAACCTCCTGAAGCGGCTGGTGGTGAAGCTTGGGCACACCGCGGACGTCGTCTCGAACGGCCGCGAGGCGGTGGCGGCTGTGGCGCAAGAGCCCTACGACGCGGTGCTCATGGACGTGCTCATGCCCGAGATGGACGGACTCGCCGCGGCCGAGGCGATCTGCCGGCGCTGGCCGCGTGGCAGCCGGCCTCGGCTGATCGCGCTCACCGCGATGGCCGGTCCAGGAGACGCGGAACGCTGCATGAAGGCGGGCTTCGACGACTACATGAGCAAGCCGGTGCACCTGGACGAGCTGACCGAAGCCTTCAAGGCTGCCGCCGGCTACCGCACCACAAGAGTGAGAGCGGGTCTATGACCTCCCTCTCTCCGCAGGAGAGAGGCCGAGCAAGAAGTACCGCTACCCCTTCAGTCGCGAGTCGAGCCGGTCTTCATGCCCGGCGAGCCGTGTCGCCCTCGACTCGAGCAGCACCACGACGATCACGATCACGCCACCGAGGACCATCAGACCCCCAAGCGCCTCGGCCTCCACGCCCGCCGGCTGAGCGATGATCTGGATCATCGCCGCGCCGAAGACGAGGATGTAGCTGAGGCCGAGCAACCTGACCCGCGGCGCCACCTTGGTGTCCTCTCCGCCTCGCCACGGCCGCCGGCCGATGATGAGGAGGTACGCGCCCATGATCAATGCCAGCACGGCTAGGACCAGGGCGACGATCTGGACGAGGGGCGTAGCCACCGGCGACTGATAGTAACCGCAGGTTCTTACAATCGTCACTCTTATGACTCGATCCCAACCGATCAAAGCTGTCCGCGGAATGCGGGACCTCCTGCCGGGGGAGCGGCTGTTGTGGCGTGTCGTGGAGAATGCGGCGCGCGAGCTCGCCGGCGGGTTCGGCTACGAAGAGATTGTCACCCCGATCCTAGAGCCGGCCGAACTGATCGAGCGTGCCGGCGATGACAGCGACGCGTTCGTCAAGGAGCTCTACCGATTCGAGGACCGCGGCCACCGACACGTTGCGCTGCGACCGGAGGCGACTGCGGGTGTGGTCCGGGCGTATTTCGAGCACGGTCTGGACAAAGGGCCGCAGCCTTCGCGCCTCTATGTGCTGGGACCGATGTTTCGGTACGACCGACCGCAAAAGGGACGCTACCGCCAGTTTTTCCAGCTCGATGTGGAAGCCATCGGGAGCTCGAATCCAGCGCTTGACGTCGAGGTGATCGAGCTGGCGCGCGACTGGCTGCACAGAGTCGGTCTGAGCAGTCTTCGGCTCGAGTTGAACTCGATTGGCGACTCGAGGTGCAGGCCGGCATACCTTGACCGCCTGAAGGAGTATTACCGGCCGAGGAAGGCCCAGCTGTCCTCGGACTCGCAGCAACGTCTCGAGCGAAACCCGCTCAGGTTGTTGGACAGCAAGGCGGAGGAGGACATGCCATTCAAGATGGGCGCTCCTCGCGTGACAGACCATCTATGCAGCGATTGCGCGAGGCACTGGGAGTTGGTGCAGCGTTCGTTGAGCGCGGCGGACATCGACTATGAGCTGAACCCCTACTTGGTGCGCGGCCTCGACTACTACACGCGCACCGTGTTCGAGTTCTTTCCGGCCGACCGCAGCGGGCAGCAAGACGCGCTCGGCGGGGGAGGTCGCTACGACGGCCTGGCTGAGGCCGAGGGTTGGCCCTCTACTCCGGCTGTGGGATTCGCCAGCGGCCTGGATCGTGTTACGGAGCTCCTCGCAGCCACCAAAGTCGCGGTGCCAGGGCAGCCCGCCGCGGAAGTAGTTGTCCTGCCTGATGGGGATCTTTCTATCGAGGCGGCCGAGGTCGCTCGGATATGCCGCACGGTGCGCTCGACGGTCGTTGATTACGAGTCGACAAAATTCTCATGGCGTCTTGCTGAAAAGGTCGGCGCCCGGTGGGTGGTTTTGATGCGCCCGGTGGAAGCCACGCGGCGCACTGCCCGCTTGCGCGACGTGGCCAGCCGCACCGACGCGGAGGTCCGTTGGGAAGAGCTTCCCGCGCGTCTCGCATGAGCGGCTACTCAGCGCCTCACTGCGGCTCACTTCGCGCATCGGACGTGGGTGGCGAGGTCGAGCTCTACGGCTGGGTAGCTCGCCGGCGTGACCATGGCGGCCTGATCTTCATCGACCTTCGCGATCGGTGGGGCGCGGTGCAGGTCGTGTTCAATCCAGGCAACGCACCGCACGCGCACGCAGCCGCGTCGGACCTCAGGTCGGAATTCATCGTGCGTGTCAAGGGCGCTGTCGGCCGCAGGCCTGCCGGCTCGGAGAACCCGCGCATGCCGACCGGCGACGTGGAGGTGACGGCGTCAGAGCTCGAGGTCATCAACACGTCCGAGACGACGCCGTTTCCAATTGAAGATCCGGAGGAGCCCGACGAGAAGACGCGGCTGGAGTACCGCTATCTCGATCTGCGCCGGCCGCGAATGACGGGGCTGCTCGAGCTGAGAAGCCGCGTCAACAAGATCATCCGAGACTTCATGGACAGTCAGGAATTCGTCGAAGTCGAGACGCCAATTCTTACCCGGAGTTCTCCTTCTGGTGCTCGCGACTTCCTTGTTCCGTCGCGTTTGCACCCTGGCAGCTTTTACGCGCTGCCCCAGGCGCCGCAGATGCTGAAGCAGCTGCTGATGGTGTCAGGGGTGCAGCGTTACTACCAGATCGCTCGCTGCTTTCGGGACGAGAACCTTCGCGCAGACCGTCAGCCCGAGTTCACCCAGCTGGACCTCGAGATGTCCTTCTGTGACGAGGAAGACGTGTTTGGATTGATCGAGGCGCTCTTCTCCAGGCTGTGGCGGGAGGTACTCGGAGTCGAGCTCTCGACGCCGTTCCCGCGCCTCGACATCAAAGAGTCGCTCCTTCGTTTCGGAAGCGACAAGCCGGACATGCGCTACGACCTCGAGATCACCGATCTTGGCGACGTGCTCGCCGGCACCAAGGCGCAGATCTTCCGCGGCGCGCTTGACGCAGGAGGCGTGGTTCGCGGCCTGCGGGTCCCAGGCGGCCGCGACATGGCGCGCCGAGAGCTGGACGAGCTGGTGACCGTCGCAAAGGGCGCCGGCGGAAAGGGAATGGCGTATCTGCCTGGAAGCTCGATCGACAAGTTCTTCTCCGAGGATGAGATCGCAGGGATCCGCCGGGCGACTGGCGCGGGCGATGGGGACATCGTCCTGCTCGTGGCGGATCGAAAGCGCAAGGCCGAAACCGTGATGGGCCTGATCCGCCAGGAGGTCGCGCGACGGCGGAAGCTCGTCACGGAGGGCGAGTGGAAGTTCCTCTGGATCAACCCGACGTACCTCTTCGAGGAGGACGACCAGGGCAAGCTCACGTATGCGCATCATCCGTTTACGCGACCCTTCGAAGCCGACATGTCCTTCGTCGGCGAACGGCCTTACGACGTCCGCGCCCACGCTTACGACATCGTGTGCAATGGCTACGAGCTGGGCGGTGGAAGCTTGCGGATCTACGACCCGGCGCTGCAGGAGCGCGTGTTTCAGCTGCTCGGCATGCCACTCGAAACGATTCGCGCCCGATTCGGAACCTTGCTGGAGGCCTTCACGTACGGCGTCCCGCCGCACGGAGGCATTGCGCCTGGTATCGACCGCATCGTGATGATGCTTGGTGGCACGGACAACATCCGCGACGTCATCGCGTTCCCCAAGACGCAATCGATGTCAGACCTGATGCTCGGGGCGCCTTCTGAGGTCGATCCCGCGCAGCTCGAGGAGCTCCACATTCAGGTTGTTCCGCCGAAGAAGCCCACGTAGTATTGGCTGGCTCCCGAAGGGCTGCGGGTGATGTGCGCGTTGCCCAACTAGACAGCATTAGGGACTCCGGAGTCCGGAAAGCGACCAAATGCCCGCTTCGACGGGACTTGGAAAGCCAAGGCAGGGGACCCACCTGAGCTCGCTCAGGACAACCCACCCCCGTGACCCGGAGGGAGCACCGCGCCCGCCTCTTTTCGCAGGGGAGAGGGTCGACCACAGAATTCCTTGCTGAAGCTCATCCCTCCCGGCCTGGTCGTCGGCGTCCTCGCCATCCTGATCCTCTCGCAGCTCTTCTTCGCCTTCCTGCCCTACCGGCGCCGCGCCTACCTACCGATCCTGCTGATGACGGCGCTCGGCTTCGGGCTGGGCCAGCTGTGGGACTTCCTCGGCCTTCCCTCAGCCCGCCTGGGACAGGCCGACGTGCTGCCCGCCACCGTCTTCGCCCTTCTGCTTCAGCCGCTGGCCCGCTTCGTACCGCGTCCGAGCTCCGAGCCGAAGGAACCAAAACCCAGCAACCCCGGCGCTCGCACTTAAGATTGCAGACGTGTTTGCGTGCACCGGGCAAAGGGTATTCACAGTTTGAGCAGTCAGAGCTTCATGTGGCTGGCCTTCGGGGCGGCCGCCCTCGTGGTGGCGCTGGCCCTGGCCGCCGTCCTGATCCGGCTGCGCGGAACGCTCGGAGCTGTGGAGGACCTGTTGGAAACCACGAATGAAGAGTTGAAGGAGACGCTGCCCGAGGTCCGGCAGACGATCGGCAACGTCAACGACATCACGGCCGGAGTCAACGTCGGCCTGCGGACGGCAGGCGGCGGCGCGGCGGCGGTTGGTCGCGGCATCAAGTCCGCGGCGCACGGCGCGAAGGTGGCGGCGCAGAGTCTGGTTCGGACAGTATCAGGAGGTTAGAAAATGGCTGACGAGAGCAATGGCGGCGGCGGCGGTTTTGGTTGGTTCATCCTCGGCGGCCTGATCGGTCTTGCGGCCGGCGCCTACATCGCATCGGGGCCCGGCCGGGAGCAGGTCGACACCCTGCGCAGCAAGACCATCGAGCTGAGTGGAAGCGAACCGGTGCAGCGGGCGAAGGACGCGGCCCAGCGTGCGCGGCAGATGGTCACCGACCCGGACCACCCGGTCGGGAAGGCGATACAGGACGGAGTCGCGGCGGCCAAGCGCAAGCGCGAAGAGCTGGAAGCGACTGCCATGCGCAAGATGCAGCAGGCGACCGACGGCAAGGAATAGAGGAAGAGAAGGCTCGAGTTGGCCAAGCGCAACCTGGCTGAGCTGAAGATCCCGGCTTCGCCGGATTTCATTCCGGTCGCCAAGAGGGTGGCCACCACGCTGGGCGGCCAGCTGGGCTTCAGCCTGGTCGACCTCGACGAGCTGACCATCGCTCTCACCCAGGCCTGCGACAGCGCGATCGCCGCGGCCGACGATCTGGGCTCGCCGGCCGACCTCAAGCTCACCTACTTCGCAACCAACCGGGCGCTCGTGGTCGACGTCGACCTGATCCCCACCGGCAACGCGCTACCAATCGCCAAGCACACAGCAGTCGACCCTGAGCTGCAGCGCCTCGCCTACGAGATGATCCGCTGCTTCGTGGACGACTTCCGGCCGCAGGTCGAGCCCACGACGGGGCACGTCAGCTTCCGAATGGTCAAGTACCTGGCTGGTTAAGAGCAAAACCAACCCGGCTAGGCCGAGACTAGACACGTAGTGGCTGCACAGCAGCGGATTCCCCGCGAAGAGCTGCGGGCGCTCCATCGCCGTTATCGCGAGACCACGGACCCGGCCGAGAGGGAGCGCATCCGTGAGCAGCTCGTCAACGCGTACCACGACTTCGTCTA
>JBOHUQ010000127.1:0-7403 GCA_050734495.1 Candidatus Dormibacteraceae bacterium | reverse complement strand
GCGCCAAAAGGGGGCATAACGGTTTGCGAAACGAAATACGGTTTTTGGATTTTTTCCACGGCTTTGAGCCTCCCTCGCCCCTTTCTGAGCACCGGCCATACAGGTGCCCGAAAACGACGAAAACCGGCCTTGCGGCCGGTCTTCTGAACTCAGATTACGAGGAGGGTGCCCTCTCAGAAAGACTGGCGGAGAGGGAGAGATTCGAACTCTCGATGGGCCAGTGACCCATAACGGTTTTCGAGACCGTCGCCTTCAACCGGACTCGGCCACCTCTCCAGCAGCCCCCGCGACCGGTCGCAGGGGGGTCAGATGGCGGTCCCGACCGGATTCGAACCGGCGTTCTCGGCCTTGACAGGGCCGCGTGTTTGGCCAGGCTACACCACGGGACCGACAGCGGCTAAGTCTACCAACCGCCTGAACCGTGGCCGCTTTGGTGGGGGTCCGGCAACCCCATACCTATAATTCGTTCGGCGTGAGCGACACAGATCGGTCAGGCGGACCGCCGGATGAGCTGAGGAAACGCTTCCAGATCCTGGAGCGCGTGGCGATCTTCTTCACCCTGCCGGACAACATCCTCCACGCCCTGGCCCGCAGGCTGGCGCCGGCTTCGGCCTCCAAGGGGTCGGTGATCGTGCACCAGGGCGACCCGGGCGACACCATGTTCGTGGTCGAATCCGGGCGCTGCGAGGTCTTCGTCGAGGAGTCGCCCGGCCACACGATCACGATCGCCCTGATGGGCCCCGACGACTTCTTTGGCGAGATGGCCCTGATCTCCGAGGAAACCCGCACTGCGAGCGTGCGCGCGCTCGAGGACTGCAAGCTGCTCACCCTCGACCGCAAGACGCTCTACGAGACGCTCCCGGCCGACTCCGACGCGATCATCGAGCTGACCAAACTCGTCGAGCAGCGCAAGGACACCCTTCCCAACCTGATCGCCCGGGCGCGGATGGTCGCCCCCGAGCAGGCCGCGACCACGGTCGCCGTGTACTCGCCCAAGGGCGGCTCCGGCCGGACCACGATCGCGGTCAACCTGGCGGCCGCGCTGGCCAAGCGCTTCCCGGGCGAGGTCCTGTTGGTCGACCTGGCGCTGCCGTACAACCACGCGGCCCTGATCTCCTATCTCACGCCGACCGGCTGCCTCGCGGCGGCCAGCCAGGTTCCCCCGGCCAACTTCGAAGAGGCGGTCCTCGGCGCCATCCTTCACCACCCGGGCGGCATGATGCTGCTGCCGGGTGTGCTGCGCGCCGAGCAGGCGGACCTGATCACCGTCGACCTTGTCAACCGCGCGATGGGCATTCTCGTCAATGCCTTCCGCTACATCGTGTTCGATCTCGGCGTCGCGTTCACCGACATCGTGATCAGCGTCCTCGACCACTCCCAGCGCGTACTGGTGCTGGTCACGCCCGAGCTCTCTTCCCTGAAAGATGTGGGAGAGCTGCTGAACATCTTCACCAACGTGCTGAACATCGTTCCTGGCCGGGTCATCCTTGCCCTCAACAATAAGGTGCCGAAATCGGTGGTCAGCAAGGAGGACGTGGTCCGCACGCTGAAACAGGAGCTGGCGGTGGAGATCGATTTCGACGGCACGAAGCCGGACGAGGCGGCTGTGAGAGGCGAGATCCTCACCCTGACCGACCCGAAGAGCGCCCTCGCACGAGGGGCGGAGCAGCTGGCCCAGCTGATCGCAGGGGCGGCTGCCTCACCCGATAAGAAGGAATCCAAGCGAGGGTTCAAGCTCGGGCGGGGCTGAGGTCCTGGCGGGGTGCGCCACTCTCCCCCTGCGGGGCAGGGGAGACTGGTAATATGCCAGGCGTGATCGAACAACAGCAGGTCGTCTCACTCACCGCCGACGCTCAGTCCCACCTCAAGGAGCTTCTCGCCAAGGAAGGCAACCCGCAGCTTGCCCTCCGCATCTTCGTGAGCGGCGGTGGCTGCTCAGGGATGCAGTACGGAATGGCGTTCGACGACAACCGCCGCCCGAACGACCTCGTCATCGAGCAGGACGGTGTGCAGATGATCGTCGACGACTTCAGCGCTCCGTACATCAGCGGCTCGGAGATCGACTATGTCGACAGCCTGATGGGCGCCGGCTTCACGGTTCACAACCCGAACGCCGTGCACTCGTGCTCGTGCGGTACCTCGTTCGACACCGGTGACGACGCCGGTGAGGCCAAGGCCTGCGGGTGCGGTCACTGACCTCCTAAGCATCAAACCCAAGGCGCCGGCCCCCCGGCGCCTTATCTTTTTCTAAGGGTATGCTCAGATCCAGGCGCCTGCGCGAAGCCGTTCTCCTGACACTTGGCGTGATCACGCCCGTGGGCATCCTGGCCGTCAATGCATCTGCGTTCGTCATGGTCAACCTCGCGCAGTTCCGGATCGGAATCGCCGCTTGCGCCCTGTTGAGCGGCCTGGTCCTCAACGGCCTGACCGCCTGGTGGCTGCTGCGCCTGGCGAGCCGGACCGCACCTCCGCTCTACCGCGAGTATCGCTGGTACGCGATCGGGGTGGCCGTCGTGATCGTTCTTCTCACCGCGGTCGGTGGCGGCTACCTGACCTACCTCGGCCTGCGTGATCCCAAGCGCCTCCCTGACGTGCTCTCCGTCTTCGTCGCCACATTCATGATCGCCCTGCCGTTCGCGGTGACGTTCGCCGCCAGGCGGATGGCGGGGTTGGGCGGGATCATCCCGGTTGATGAGCCTGCCGGAAAAGAAAGGAGCCCCTCCTCGAAGCGCGGGGCCCCCTCGGGCCGGAGAACTTAAGGGCTGCCCGGGCGACCTCCCGACGGGGTGGGGGTGGTGAATCAGAGAGGTGAATTGGAAAAGAAAGAGCCCCTCGCCGAGGCGAGGGGCTCCTTCCGGAAATTCCTGCTTCCTTACATCATGTCCGGGGACATGCCGCCCATGCCGCCGCCGCCGCCGCCCCGCTTCTCTTCGGGAACCTCGGTGACCATCGCCTCGGTGGTGAGCACCATCGCTGCGATCGACGCGGCGTTCTGAAGCGCCGAGCGAGTCACCTTGGCCGGGTCGACGATTCCGGCTTCGAACATGTTCACGAACTTGTCGTTGAGGGCGTCGTAGCCGAAGCCCGGCTTGCCCTTGCGAATCTCTTCGATGATGACGGAGCCCTCTTTGCCGGCGTTCAGGCAGATCTGCCGAACCGGCTCCTCGAGCGACTTGCGCACGATATTCACACCGGTCGCCTGGTCGTCCTTGAGGGCGAGCGCGCCGTCGAGCTTCTTCTGCGCGTTCAGCAGCACGGTGCCGCCGCCCGCGACGATGCCCTCTTCCACCGCGGCCTTGGTCGCGCTGAGCGCGTCCTCGATGCGGTGCTTCTTCTCCTTCTGCTCCACTTCGGTGGGAGCTCCAACCTTGATCACAGCGACGCCGCCGGCGAGCTTCGCGAGCCGCTCCTGCAGCTTCTCCTTGTCGAAGTCGGAGGTGGTCTCCTCGACCTGGTTCTTGATCGCCTTGATCCGACCCTGGATGGCCTCCGGCTTGCCGGCGCCCTCCACAATCGTCGTGTCGTCCTTGGTCACGGTCACGCGGCGCGCGTGGCCGAGCTGCTCGATCTTGGTCTGGTCGAGCTTGAGTCCCATGTCCTCGGAGATGACCTGGCCGCCGGTGAGGATGGCCATGTCCTCGAGCATCGCCTTGCGGCGGTCACCAAAGCCCGGCGCCTTGACGGCGACGGCGGTGAAGGTGCCACGCAGCTTGTTGACGACGAGAGTGGCGAGCGCCTCGCCCTCGACGTCCTCGGCGACGATCAGCAGCGGCTTGCCGTGCTGAACGACGCGCTCCAGCACGGGGAGCAGGTCCTGGATGGCGGAGATCTTGCGGTCCGTGATCAGGACGTAGGGGTCCTCGAGCACCGCTTCCATCCGGTCCGGGTTGGTGACCATGTAGGCGGCGACGTATCCGCGGTCGAACTGCATGCCCTCGACCACTTCGAGCTCGGTGGCCATGGCCTGGTTGTCCTCGACGGTGATGACGCCGTCCTTGCCGACCTTGTCCATCGCGTCGGCGATGAGGTTGCCGATCTGCTGGTCCTGGCTGGAGATCGCCGCGACGTGCGCGACATCCTCGTGGCCCTTGACCGGTACGGACAGCCTCTTGATCTCGTCGACGATTGCCGAGACGGCCTTCTCGATTCCGACCTTGAGCTGCATCGGGTTGGCGCCCGCCGCGACGTTGCGGAAGCCTTCGCTGATCATGGTCTGCGCCAGGATCGTCGCCGTGGTGGTGCCGTCACCGGCCACGTCGTTGGTCTTGGTCGCGACCTCGCGCAGCAGCTGCGCACCGGTGTTCTCCATCGCGTCCTTGAGCTCGATCTCGCGCACGATCGTCACGCCGTCGTTGGTGACGGTCGGGGCGCCGAACTTCTTCTCGAGGACGACGTTGCGGCCCTTGGGGCCAAGCGTGATGCGTACAGATGAGGCGACGATGTCAATGCCCTTCTTGAGGGCCTGCCTCGCCTCTACGTCGAATGTGACTGTCTTTGCCATATGAATCCCTCTTCTACTTTTTTTGCCGAGTTACTTCTTCTTGCCGTTTGACGAAACGACCGCGAGCACATCCTTCTCTGAGACGATCAGGTACTCGATCTCGTCGTGCTTGAATTCGTTACCGGCGTACTTGGCGTAAAGCACCTTGTCGCCGACCTTGAGCTCCATCGGCACCTTGGTGCCGTTGTCCAGGATCCTTCCCGTCCCCACCGCCTCGACGATGCCCTCCTGGGGCTTCTCCTTGGCGGTGTCGGGAAGCACGATCCCGCTCTTCGTCTTCTCTTCCTTCTCGACCGGCTTGACCACGACGCGGTCGCCTAGCGGTCTCAGATTCATGTGCGCCCTCCTCAGCAAATTTGTTTGATTGGCACTCCCCGGGCCCAAGCGCTTAGCACTCAGGGGGGTCGACTGCTAAGTCTACTACCCTCCGGGAGGGCGGCGCTAAACGTCCGGCTCGACCGGGGTCGCCTCGGCCTGGCGGATGAGGTCGCGGGCGTTCTTCGCCTGGTCGTCAGGGACCATGACCCGGGCGTCGGTCAGGTTGACCCCCACCCCGTAGGCGTGGTCGCCGAAAACCTCGACGCGGACGCCCTCGGCCTGGAGGACGGCGGCCACCAGGTCGGCCTGGATGCGCTCCCCCCGGAAGACCACAGACCAGCCTTTGACGCCCACACCTACCAGCCTAATGAGGGGTCGACCGTTACAGGAAGCGGCACCCCCCCGCCCGAGAGCCGCGAGCCGCTCCCGACCTCCCCGGCAAGCTGGCAGGTGAGAAAACCGGCGGCCGCGATCATGGCCGCATTGTCGGTGCACAGCTCTGGAGGGGGCAGGGTCAGCCTCGCCCTGGCCCCCACCACCTCGGCGGCTCGCCTGCGCAGCAGCGTGTTCGCCGCCACACCTCCGGACACGACCACCTCCGGGTGGGGGTGGTCGCTCAGCGCCGCATCCAGTTTCTCCAGGAGTGACTCGACAACCGAGCGTTCGAAGCTCGCCGCGAGGTCGGCCCTGTCCTGCTCGGTCACGGCCTCCCCGAGGTCGCGCAGTCGGTAGAGGAGCGCCGTCTTGAGGCCGCTGAAGCTGTACTCGAGGCCTGGGAGCGAGGGTTTCGGGAGGGGTTGCCGGCGCGCGTCACCGGTGCGCGCGAGCCGGTCCAGAGCCGGACCGCCCGGGTAGCCGAGACCCAGCATCCGGGCGGCCTTGTCGAAGGCCTCCCCGGCGGCGTCGTCCCGGGTGCGGCCGATCACCTCGAAGCGGCCGTGCTCTGGCATCCGGACCAGGTCGGAGTGGGCGCCGCTCACGACCAGGCCGAGCAGCGGGGGCCCGAGATCCGGCCTCGCCAGCATGGCCGCGTAGATGTGGCCCCAGAGGTGGTTGACGCCCGTCAGCGATTTCGACCACGCCGCGGCGAGGCCCTCCCCGACGCCAACTCCGACGAGCAGGCAGCCCGCGAGACCGGGGCCCCGGGTCGCGGCGATCAGATCGATGTCGCGGGGTTTCGCGCCGGCGCGTTCCATGGCCAGGTCGAGGAGCTGAGGCAGGCGCTCGAGGTGGTCGCGGGCCGCGAGCTCGGGCACCACGCCGCCGAACTCTCTGTGTAGCTCGACCTGCGAGTGGATGACGTTCGAGAGGATGCGGCGGCCATCCTCCACGACGGCGACGGAGGTCTCGTCGCAGCTTGTTTCAATACCCAGAGTCAGTGCCATTCGTGCTTTCTCGCCGCCCACCCCGACCCTCCACCGCTGTCGCGGGGAAGGAGGATCAGTCCCCTTTGGTGATCAGGTCTCTCCGGAGGCCTCTCACGTCGGCTTCGATGCGTTCCAGGTTTGATTCGTAGGCGCGGCGGAAGCGGGGGGAGTGGATGCTGTCCGACCACATCACGATCGCGTCCTCGCCGTTGTCGGTGTAGTAGCCCTTGCGCCGGCCGATGACCTTGAAGCTGAAACCCTCGTACATCTTCATCGCGTTCTCGTTGCTCGTACGCACCTCGAGCGTGACCCACTTCGCACCCATGTCGTAGGCCGCCTGTACCAGGCCGGCGAACACGATGCGGCCGTAGCCGCGGTGCTGCAGGTCGTGGCGCACGCCGATCGTCGTGACGTGAGCCTCGTCGTACATGCGCCACATGCCGCCATACCCGACGATCGTCGGGTCGAGGTCCGGCGCTTTGAAACTGGGAGGGCCCTCCAGGAGCCCTTCCTGGCGAAGCACTGTGTAGTGGGCGCTGGCGCGCGAGGCGAGCTCGCGGTAGTAGGCATTCCGCGGCCACGGGGTGGCGAAGATCTCGCGCTCGATCTCCTGGACCGTCGCCACGTCGGCCTCACGCATGAGCTCGATCGCCAGCTGCTGGCGGAGCTGAACCATCACCTGCTCGCAGAAAAAGTCTGCATGTATTCGAGTTTAAGACTCCCGTAGGGCACTTCGCGAGCCGTCTCGAGGAGCTCGGCCGCCGCCTCCGCAAAATGCCGCAGCTCGCCCTCGGGCTTGAAGCGGTGTCCGGCCTTCTGAAGGGACGCCTCGGAGCTGGAAACCACTCTGCCCACTAGGTCGTGGCCGATAGGAATTTCAGACGGGTCCCCCAGGGCAACCTCTCCGCCCGGCACGAGGTAGTAGAAGCGTCCGCGTCCCGCCTCCGAGATGGCTGTGACCGGTTGGTCGCTGCGAGCCGCCTGAAGCTCGAGCGTCCGCAGAGGAATGATGGGGATTCGCAGTCCTACGGCGAGGCCCAGTCCGAAGGAAACGCCTTTGCGGAGCCCGGTGAAAGATCCCGGGCCGGTTGCAACCGCCACCCTCGTGATCCTGCCCAGCTGGGCCCTTTGGTGAAGGTATGCGATGAGCTCAGGGTCACGGGACGGTATGAATTTTTCCGTCCACCTTCCCTCGTCGATCGTCGCGACCACGGCCG
>JBOHUQ010000126.1:0-72167 GCA_050734495.1 Candidatus Dormibacteraceae bacterium | reverse complement strand
CTCTGTTTCTTCCACCATCGCCTCGTGCATGAAGGTGGGTGGCAGGTGATCAAAGTCGGTCGCGAGTTTCAGTTCCTGCCGCCGGATCGCGTGGTCATGAGGCGGGCGCGCGGGCCGGGGATGCGCTGGGCTGCTTGACCTCTCCGGCTTTAGCGGTGCATGCCGAACATCACGACACCGAACACGAAGATCGCGAATATGAGTGCGATCACGAGGAGACCCAGCAGCGCCAGGTGGACGATTCCGATGATCATCCCCGCGGTTGCCATGCCCATGCCCTGCTCGCCTGTCTCCCTGATCTGCCTGCGGGCCATGAATCCCGTGACAACGGCGATCAACGCGACGGTGAATCCGCCAAGGCCCGGAACGATGTGGGCGAAGAACGATCCGATCCCGGCCACCAGGCTGACCACCGCCAACGTGTTGGTGCGGCTCGCGGCAGAGGGCATGTACATCGGGCCGGTTGGACCCACCGGGACGGAGCTGGTTGGCGCAACGTGCTGACCGGCGATTTGCGTCGGGTTGCTGGACTGCGACGGTGGAGGCGGGAGACTGCCCGGGGTGGTGCTCACGGCGTCCAGTTTACGGTGAGGCGGTCGGACTGGGCGATAAGGTCGCGTGCGTGGCCGCGAAGACCGCGATGAAGATGAAGAACGCGATATAGGCCGCGATGAACAGGAGGAAAAGGGCGATCGAGAGGTAACCCACGATCAGGCCGATCAGCGCAAGGTTTCCGCCTGCCTCGCCGCTCGTTTTGATCTGGTGGCGTGCGACGTGCCCGGTGATGACCGCGATCACGCCGCCAAAGCACCAGCTGCCCAGCACCGTCGAGGCCGCGAACGAGACGCTGACGATCGCCCACGGGTTGTATTGCCCAGACGCCTGGGGGGCGTGAGCCGGCGGTTCGGTGTACGGCGCCGGCGCTGCGGGCCGTTGCTCCATCGAGGGCAGTCTATTCCGGCTACCTAAAATCGATCGAGTGGCGGTTTCACTGGAAGACACGGTCAAGCGGCGCCTCAAGGCGGTGCCCGACGGTCCGGGCGTCTACCTGTTTCGCGACAACCACAGCCAGGTCATCTACGTCGGCAAGGCCCTGCGCTTGCGCGACCGGCTGCGCTCCTACTTCACTCCCGGTTATGCACAGACCGCCCGCGTCGCGGAGATGGTCCGGAGGGCAACGGACTTCGAATTCGTCACCACCGCCAACGAGGTGGAGGCCCTCGTCCTCGAGTGCAGCCTCATCAAGAACTACCGGCCGCGCTTCAACATCCGGCTCAAGGACGACAAGAACTACCTCTATCTGAAGCTCCCGGTGACGGAGGAGTTTCCACGCGTCCACTATTCGCGCCGGGTCCAGAACGACGGCGCGCGGTACTTCGGCCCTTACACCTCCGCCCAGTCGCTGCGCGGGACTGTCAAATCGATTCGCCAGCTGCTGCCGTTCCGAACGTGCTCGGACGAGATCTTCAAGCAAGGCAAGGTATGCCTGGACTTCCACATCAAGCGCTGCCCCGGTCCATGCGAACGGCGGATCAGCTCAGAGGACTACAGGGCTCGGATCAACGAGGTCGCGCTCTTCATGGAGGGTCGCTCGGACCTGCTCGTGCGCGAGCTCGAGGAGCGCATGGAGGGGTCGGCCACCCGGCTCGATTTCGAGAATGCCGCCCGCTACCGCGACCAGCTCCAATCGATCGAGCGCATCGCCGACCGGCAGAAGGTCCTCACGCACGGCCGCGACGACCAGGACCTGATCGCATACGCGCGTCAGGCCCCAGACGTGTTCGTCGAGGTGGCATACATCAGGCAGGGCAAGATGGTCGGGCACGACGGCCATGCCCTCGACGGCGCCGGCGAAGCGACCGAGGCCGAGCTGCTCCGAGGCTTTGTGCTCCAGTACTACGCGAGCGCGACCCACGTACCGCGCTCGGTGGTCCTGCCAGGCGCGCTCGACGAGCCCGACCTGCTCGCAGGCTGGCTCAGCCAGAAGAGAGGGGGCCCGGTGATGATCGAGGTGCCGCAGCGCGGGCGGAAGCGAGCTCTCGTGCTGCAGCTCGCCGAAACCGCCGCGCAGGAGCTCGAGCAGCTCCGCATCCAGGCCGACTACGACCGCAGCCGCACCGAGCCGATGCTGGCTGCCCTGGCCCAAGCCCTCGACCTCGAGTCGCCACCCAAGCGCATCGAGTGCTACGACATCTCGAACATCCAGGGAGATTCGGCGGTCGGAGCGATGGTCGTGTTCGAGGACGGCAGGCCGCGCAACGACCACTATCGGCATTTCAAGATCAAATTCGTACAAGGGCCGAACGACTTCGCGATGCTGCAGGAGGTGCTGCGGCGGCGCCTCGAGCGCCTCGAGTCAGCCCAACGTCGGGAGGAGGCGGACGCGGTGGGGGATCGTTCGTTCACGAGCCGGCCCGACCTGATCCTCATCGACGGCGGTCGCGGCCAGCTGAGCGCGGCGCTCGAGGTGCTCGAGTCGGTGGGTTACGCGGACATCCCCACGTTCGCGCTGGCCAAGGAGCGAGAGGAGATCTTTGCGCCGGGGCGCGCCGAGCCGATCGTGCAGGAGCGCAACTCGCCCGGCATGTTCCTGGTGCAGCGGATCCGCGACGAGGCGCACCGCTTCGCGATCACCCATCACCGCAAGGTCCGGACGCGGAAGGCGCTGACGTCGCCGCTGGATTCGGTCGAGGGCATCGGGCCCGCGCGCAAGCGCATCCTCCTGCGAAACTTCGGCTCGGTGCAGGCCATCCGCGAAGCGCCCGTCGAGGACATCGTCAAGCTGGGTGTGCCGGAGCGCCTGGCGAAACGCCTGAAAGAATCGCTGTGACCCTGGTGATCGTCGGTGGCGGCAGCGAACCCCAGCTCGACGAGGCAGTTGGCGTGTTTCTCGACTCCGGTTTTCAGCTCGCGCGCTGGCTCTCCGCGTGGGACGAGGCCGACGCTGTCCTGCCGCTCCGCGGCGACGCCGCAGCCGTGCTCAAAGACGCCGACGCGCAGGATATCCGCTACGTGCTGGTGCACGTCGGACCAGGCGACGGACGAGC
The DNA here is from genome assembly GCA_050734495.1 of Candidatus Dormibacteraceae bacterium. Taxonomy (GTDB): domain Bacteria; phylum Chloroflexota; class Dormibacteria; order Dormibacterales; family Dormibacteraceae; genus Palsa-870. The sequence continues at coordinate 69,120 of JBOHUQ010000126.1, read as the reverse complement.
CGGCGGCAGCCACGAGCGTGCGCATCACCGAGTCGACATCGCCCAGTTGCGCGAGCTGGCGCAGCAGCTTCGCTCGCGCGAGCGCCTGCTCGTGTCGTGCGTTGCGTTCGGCTACAAGAACGGCATCCCGGACGGCGCGTCGTGGGTGGTCGACGTCAGGCTTCTCGAGAATCCTTACTGGGTCGAGGAGCTCCGACCTCTTGATGGGCGCGATCCACGCGTGCGCGACTACGTCGTGGGGCAACCGGCGGCGCACGAGCTCCTCGCCAACCTGGAAAGGACGCTTGCGGCCGCCATCCCTCATTACCGCGAGCGCGGACGCTCGCACCTTGTCGTCGCTTTCGGGTGCACCGGCGGACGGCACCGGTCGGTGGCGATGGCCAGGGAGATGTCCGAGCGGCTCAAGAACGTGGACGGCATCGACGTCGAGTTCGCCGCCCGCGATCTCTAGTGACTCGTGCCCTTGTCCTGGGCGGAGCGGGCTTTGTCGGTGTGGCCGCGTGCAAGGAGTTGATGCGCCGCGGCGTGGAGACCGTTGCCGCGGGAAGGAAGGAGCGACCCTACGGCACCTTCACCAGCTACGTAGTGCTTGATCGCACTGCGGACGACCAGCTAGAGCGGACTCTCCGGCATGTCGAGCCGGACGTCGTTCTCGACCTCGCGTGCTTCCAACCAGGCGAGGTGCGCTCAGTAGCGCGACTCTTCAAAGGAGCGCGCTACGTTTTCGTCTCGACCGGCGTGTACCCAAACCTCGACGGCAGACCCGCCCGCGAGGAAGACTTCGTCCCGCTGACCGGAGATCCTCCGCCACACCTCGACTACATGGACGGGAAGCGATGGTGTGAAACCATACTGGCGCGCGAGATCGACCTCCCCTGGACGGTGATCCGGCCGCCTGCCGTGTTCGGCCCGGCCGATCACTCGATGCGGATCGCCGCCTACATTCAGCGCGTGGAGGACGGAGGACCGGTGCTCGTTCCGGTCGAGTCGTACGAACGCCAGGCGGGCCTGGCGTGGGTGAAAGACATCGGTTATGCGTGCGCGTTGGCGTGCGACCTGCGCAAAGACCTGACGCACAAGGCGTTCAACGCAGCCTTCGAGGGTGTGAGCCTGCGCGACCTGGTCGAAGGCATCGCCACAGCGATGGGCAAGCCGGCCCGCCTGCACCCGATGCCGTTCGCGGAGCTGCCTGAGGGTGCGAGCCCGTACGGGCCGGATCCCAAACGCTCTGCCGGCTACGTGCTCGACCAGGCTCGCAAGGAGCTCGGTTTCGAGCCGTCCGCGTTGGAGGACGCCCTTGCCGAGACCCTGGCGTGGTATCGAGTCGCGCACCCCTCGCACCCGGGATACGCGAACCGCGCGAAGGAGCTTGCGCTTGCCGGCGACGCGTGAATTGATCGAAGGGTGGCTGAGGTTCCAGGCACAGGGATGCGCCGAGCTCGGCTCGCCCTTCTACGCCGAGCTGCTCGAGTACTCGGCCGATGACTTGAAATGCGAAGGACCGGTCTGGGGGCTCTTGAAGGAGTTCGAGGCCGAGCCGGAGTGGTCAGCGCTTGCGCTGCGGATGATGGCTGCCGTTCACCGCCTGGTGCTCGAGGATCGTTTGCCTCAGCTCTCACCGCACTATCCGTCGGTCGGTGGGGACGGCGATGCCGCAACGGTGTGGCCGCTGTTTCGCGAGACGCTGAAAGAGCATGGTGACGAGATCCGGCGACTGATCGCGCGCGGGTGCCAGACCAACGAGGTGGGTCGGAGCGCGGCGTTGCTCGGCGGATTCCTCGAGGTCGCACATCGGACGCGATTGCCACTGCGCATCCTGGAGATCGGCGCCAGCGCCGGACTGAACCTCCGTTGGGATCGCTACCGATACGAATCGGGAGAGATGGGCTGGGGAGACGAGCACTCACCCGTGCGGTTCGTCCACTTCTTTGACGTCCCGCCGCCGCTGGATCGCGGCGCCGAGGTGATCGAGCGAAAGGGATGCGATCTCGCTCCCATCGACCCGACGTCAGAGGACGGCGCGCTGTCGCTCCGGTCGTTCGTCTGGCCGGATCAGCTGGGCCGGCTGTCCCGCCTGGACGGCGCGATCGAGCTGGCTAAACAGACGCCGCTCGAAGTTGAGCAGCTGGATGCCTCGAAGTTTCTCGAGCGTGAGCTCAGTGAACGACGGCCCGACACGGCCACGGTGGTGTATCACTCGGTCCTCATCCAGTACCTCACGGATGAGATTCGCTCTGGCGTAGCCTCTGTCATCGTCGAGGCGGCCTCACGCGCGACTCCAGATGCTCCGGTGTATCACCTGAGCATGGAGCCTGACGAAGGTCGTTTTGAGATCCGGCTCGATGACGAGCTGCTGGCAACGAGCAGGGCGCACGGCACGAAAGTACGGTGGTTGGCGTCATGACACGCCGCTTCGCGCCTTACGCGGTCGCGATCGCGGGTGTGATCGCTATCACGGCGGTTGTCTGGCTGATCAATTCGCTGACTTCGGTGCCCGGCCTGTCGGCAATCTACCTGCTCCTCATCCTCTGGCTTGGAGCCCGTTGGGGCAGAGGTCCCGCAGTGATCGGAAGCATCGGCGCATTCCTCCTTTACGACTTCTTCTTCGTCCCTCCGGTGAACACGTTCACCGTCCGCGACTCCGCCAACGTGCTGGAGCTCTTCGTCCTGCTTGCGGTGGCCCTGGTCACGAGCCAGCTCGCCGCCTCCTCGCGCCGCTCCCGAGCGACCGCCGAGGCGCGGGCACGAGAGTCACGCGCCCTTTACGAGGTGGCCACGGCGGCGCTTCGTTCGGCGGAGGTGAACGCGGCGCTCGCGATGCTCTGCAAGCGCGCCCTGGAGCAGCCGTCAGTGAGCAGGTTCGCTCTCGTGGCGGTGGACTCGGGCCAACCCAGCGCGCTCGGCGGCGGCGACCTCAGCCCGGCCGAGCTCAACCAGGCGGCGTGGTCTCACGAGAACGGCAGGGCGATCGGGATCGCGGTCCGCGATGGCGTGGTCTCGGTCGTGCGCAAGCACCCGGCGGACTCCGCGCCGGTTTACCTGCCGCTCGCCAGCGGGGCGGCCGTCATCGGTATCGACGAAGAGCACGTCACGCCGGATGAGCTGCGCGTGGTGGCGGCCCTCATCGGGCTCGCCGACCTGTTGATGGACCGTCGCCGAGCTGCGCTCGAGTCGGAGAGGGCTCGAGGGCTCGAGTCTTCGGACCGTCTCAAGACTGCCATCCTCTCGTCCTTGTCTCACGAGCTGAAGAGCCCTATCGCTTCGCTGCGCACAGGCCTCACTGCGCTGGCCGCGCCGCAGGCCGGGCTGCAGACGGAGCAGCGGGACCTGCTCGTCGACCTCGATCGCCAGGCGAGCCGGCTCGACCGCATGGTCGGCGACCTGCTGGCCCTGTCGCGTCTCGAGGCGGGCTTGCAGCTCGACCGCGAAGCCCATGGGTTCTCTGATCTCGTCGCCAACGCGACCCGGCACCTGCGGATCGAGCTCGCAAGCAACCGTCTCGTGGTCGAGCTGCCGGACGACCTGCCGCCGGTGGATGTCGACGAGGTGCAGGCCGGAAGGGTGGTGGCGAACCTGCTCGAGAACGCACACGAGTGGGCCCCGCCGGGTGGCCTGATCGAGGTTGGCGCGTCGCCCCGGGACGGAATGCTCGAGGCATGGGTGGAGAACGAAGGTCCGCCCGTTCCGACTGGTGACCTCGATCGCATCTTCGACACGTTCTGGACACGCCGCGTGCGCGGGAGCGGCCTGGGCCTTGCCATCTGCAAGCGGGTGGTCGAGGCGCACGGAGGAACCATTCGCGCCGAGAACCGGCGCCGCGGTCCACGTTTCACCTTCACGTTTCCGCTCGCTCACGTTGTGACTCCTCGAGCGCGGGCGCTGTGATGTGAGCGGCAGAGTGCTCGTCGTCGACGATGAGATCGAGATGCAGAGGGCCCTACGCACCGGCCTCGGCTATCACGACTTCGAAGTGCGCGCCGTGGGGAGCGGGGAGCAGGCGATCAGCGAGGCGGCCACGTGGCGGCCGGACGTGATCCTCCTCGACCTCGGCTTGCCTGGGATGGATGGGTTCGCGACGCTGAAAGCGTTGAGACCCGCGACTCGCGCGGCGGTGATCGTCGTCAGCGTCATGCCGGAAGAAAGGGACAAGGTGCGTGCCCTTGACGCGGGCGCGGACGACTACATGGTCAAGCCGTTTGGCACAGGGGAGCTGGTCGCTCGGATTCGCGCGGTGCTGCGCCGCCAGGCCGACGTGACGGCGGGCGAACCGGTGATCCGGTCGGGCGACCTGGAGATCGACATCGGACGCCGCACCGTCACGGTCCAGGGGAAGCTGGTTCGGCTGACGCCCACCGAGTACGAGCTGCTGCGCTTTCTCGCGCTTCACGCGGGCAAGCCGGTGACCCACACGACGCTTTTGCGACAGGTTTGGGGCGACTACGCGATCGGCGACAAGTACAACACCCGTTACGTGGTGGCCCAGATCCGCAAGAAGTTGGGCGACGACCCGGCCAACCCGCGCTACATAGTCAACGAGCCGGGAGTCGGATACCGGCTGGACGGGTAACCCTCCCCTATTGGGAGGAGGTTATTGCTCCCCGTGGCTGCGGTTCAGCAGGTAGGCGGCGATCAGGGCCACCAGGACGATGCCCGGCGACCAGCCGAGGCCTGGGCCGAACGGGTCGTAATTCGAGAGGTCGACGCCGACCGCCAGGCCGCTGACGGCCGCGAACACCATGACGATCAGGAGGCCGCGCGCGGCTCCGTGGCGCGCGAAGAACAGCTCGAATTCGAGCTGCCAGCCCGGCCGGTGACGGCGATGTTGTTGGGGCGCCAGTGCCGCCTGGGCCGCGACACGCCGCCCGTGCTTGTAGCGCGCTGAGCTCGGCATCGGTGCGGCCGGGAGGTGCTCGACCTCGCGATCCAGTGGAGGCGGCACCTCGAGCGGCTCCCAGAGCGGCTGCTTTCGGTAGCGGCGATAGACGACGAAGGTGAATCCACCGAGAAGCAACCAGCCGATATAGATATAGGAAGAGTTCGAGATGTTCTGCGACATGAGCTGTGTGAACACGGTGCCGATCGCGAGCGCTCCAAGCAGCGACAGGACCGGGATGCTGTCGCGGCCGAACTTGATGTTCCAGGGCATGCGATATGGGCGATAGAGGTTCGGCTCGATGAACCGCAGTCGCATCACTGAGAGATGCGCGGAGCAGAAAGCGAAGGTTGCCGCCAGCGCGTAGACCGAGCCCAACAGGTCGATCTCCTCGCCGTGCACGAAGATTCCAGGTAAGACGAGCACAGCCGCGGCGACGCCGAAAACGATGATCGAGATGTATGGCGTCCTGAATTTCGGATGCAGGCGGGCGAATCGATGCGGAAGCAGGTCGGCGCCTGCGAGCGAATAGCTCAGCCGCGAGATCCCGATCAAGCCGGCGTTGGTCGCGATCACCAGGATGGTGAACGCGAGGAAGCCGACCCAGATGCCGGCCCAGAAGGCGAGCGCCGTCGACACCGAATTGAAACCGGTGACGATGCCGGCCACGGGGTCGGACTTGTAGCTGGTGGCCAGGGCCGTCGTGTACTGGCCGTCGGTGAGATGAACCGGAAACACGCTCATGCCGATCGTCGGCAGGAAAGCCGAAACGAAGAGCACCGCCGCGATCACCGCAAACGTCGCTCGCGGCACGCTGCGGCCGGGGTTCTTGACCTCTTCGGACATGTTGGAGATCGTCTCGATGCCTGTGTAGGTGACCATCGCGATGGAGATGCTGGCCAGGAAGTTGCCCCACGTCGGGGCCACTCCAAGGTGCACGTTGCTGATCACGGTCCGGATCCTGAGCAGGAAGACGATCCCCAGGATGACCAGCGCAAATTGCGTGACCAGGTCCGTCAGGGCCAGCGTCAGGTTGAGCGCGCTCGACTCCTGGATGCCGATCACGTTGACGATGATCAGCAAGCCGATCAGCACGACGGTGGCGCCGATGTGCCATGGCTCCGACGACTTGAACTCTCCGAAAAGCCAGAAGTATTTGCCGAAGACTCCGAGGTAGCTGATCGCGAAGTAAGCGGAGATCGAGACAGTGGCCGTGTAGTTGAGCAGCTGGACCCAGCCCACCAGGAAGCCGATCGGTGCGTTGAAAGCGCGGCGCGCGAACTGGGAGCTTCCGCCGGCGTGCGGCAGCGCAGCGGAGCCCTCGGCGTAGTTGAGGGCGGTGCTGACGAAGATCAGGCCCGCCAGTATCAGAGCCAGCGGCGTGAGCCCAAGTGCGAACGCCGCGGTGACGCCCAGGGCGTAGTAGATGCTGGACCCGACGTTGCCGTAGCTGGCGGCGAACAGGGCAGGCGCTCCGAGGGTGCGAGGCAGCTTGGCGGCCCGGCCGACGAGGACTCGGAGATCGCCGGGGCGGCGCCCACGGCGAGCGACGGCGTCGGGACTCATCTCAGCCGAGGTTAAATGATCGGACCGGCGTCCATACAGAATCCATAGCGATTCCGGCCTGGGCCAAACGGCGACCTAACGATCAGGCTCCTACCTTTGAAGACATGCGAAACGCCGTCCTCCAGCTCCCGGAGGCGGGGACCGCCGGCGAGCGCCGGAAGGTGGGTCGCCACCTCGGCGAACATTGCAACCAGGACAGCGATTGAGCCACGCCATTACGCCGTCCCGCCGCAGGATCAAGGTCCGCGGCGGAAGCCTGGGGCCCTTTCTGTGCTGGGCCGTGGTGTTCGCGGACATCGGCACCTCGGTCTACTACGTGCCGGGCATTCTGTACGGCCCCTTCGGCTCGCGCGCCGCCCTGTTCGTATTGATGACGCTGTTCGTCTTCGTGCTTCTGTGCGTGAAGTATGCCGAGGTCACGTGGCGCTACCCGGAAGGGGGCGGAGTCGTCAACGTCGCATCGCACGCGCTGCACCCCTTTGCAGGGTTGCTCGGGGGCCTGATGATCCTGGTCGACTACTTTCTGACCGCAGCGCTGAGCGCGCTGTCCGGGGTCCTGTACCTGGCGGTCGTGATGCCGTCCTTGAAGAACGTGGCGCTGCAGGCCACCGTTGGCGCGTTGATCGCGCTGGGAATCCTCAACCTGCTCGGCATCAAGGAGAGCGCGCGGGCGACCGCCTTCGTCGCGTGCCTTGCCGGAGCGGGCCAGCTGGCCGTGGTGTTCGCCACGGCGGCCTACCTCGGGCCTGCCGGCGTGCTGCGCAGCTTCAGCGCGATCACGCACGGAACGCCGCTGACGCCACTCTTGCTGATCACCGGCTACGGAGCGGCGTTCCTGGCCTTCTCGGGGCTGGAGAGCGTCGCCCAGCTTGCACCGGCGATGCGGGAGCCCCGCAAGAAAGTCGCCTTTCGAGCGATGACGGCCGTCGTGCTCACGATGGCGATAACGAGCCCGCTGCTCACGCTGTGGTCGACCACCCTGCTCGATCCAAATGGGGACCCCAACCAGTTCATCTCTCTTCTGGGAGCTCACGTCACGGGGCGCCTGCTCGGCGACTACGTCGCCGTCTCCGGCTCAATGCTCCTGGTCTTCGCCAGCAACACGGCGATCATCGGTGCCTATCACGTCTTCATCGCCCTGGCTCGCATGGGATTCTTGCCCCGCGCCCTCGAGCGCAGGAACCGGTGGCGCGTGACGCCGCACTGGTCGATCCTCGTTGCCGTCGCCATGCCAGTCGTGATCACGATCGGCGCGCAGGCCCAGGTCCCCCTGCTCGGTGACCTCTACGCCTTCGGTTTGCTGGGCACGTTTGTGCTCACGTGCCTCAGCCTGGACGTGGTGCGCTGGCGCGAGCGCCCAACGTGGACGGCAATTGCCGTCCCGATATTTCTGATCGGCGTCGTGACCACGATCCTGGTCGTCGTCGCCTGGTCTGTCAACCTCATCTACAAGCCGCGCGCCACCGAGTTTGGAGGTGGGCTGACGGTCGTTGGGCTTGTCATCGGCCTCATGACATACCGGTACTACCGATCGCGAAGACCGAGCGTGTTCCCCGTGCCGTTCCGGCCTCTGCGCGCGGCGGAATCGATCGCCACCGCGCTTGGCAAACGGCGATCGGCCGGGGAGGTGCTGGTCATCCTGCCTCACGACCAGCTCGCGGCCGAGGCTGTGATCGCCGCCGCCATCCAGGCCGCGGCCGGTCGTGGCGCCGTCTTCCTCTATAGAGGCGATCGCCACCCCAACCAGCACCACGAGCTGCTCGAGGTTGCCGACCCCTATCTCAGGGATTTCTCGGCACATGACGGGTTTGCTCGCGCGGAGATGCTCGCCCGCGACCACGTGAGGAACCGGCGATACGTCTACATGCCCGGCAGCCTTCCGCGGGAGATGGTGGGCGAGGTATGGAGGACGGTCGCGCCCAAAGAGACGCTGGTGACGGTGCAGGACCAGGGCATGCTGCCTCCGATGGCTGTCGATCGCGTGCGCCGCCACACGACCGACGGCGTAACGGTGCTGCACATGTACACGAGCAAGGTTCGGCCCGCGCACGAGCCCGAGGCGGTTACTGCGTGAGGATCGGCCCTCCGCCGAACCTCGCTTTCAAATCACGAGATCCTTCAGGTCGCGCGGGTAGTCCGTCATGACGCGGCAGCCGCTGTCGGTGATGACCACCGTGTCGGAGTGCCGAAAGCCGCCCAGCTCCTTGACGTAGACGCCTGGCTCGACCGTGAACACCATGCCGGCCTCGAGCACCGTCTCCTCACCTCGGTCGAGGAATGGCGCCTCGTGGCCCTCGAGCCCGATCGAATGGCCGGCGTGGTGGCGCAGGTTGCCGGTGACGCCGAGCTCCTCGGCCAACCGCACCGTGGCCAGCTCGACCTCACCCGCGGGCACCCCCGGCGCCATGACCTCGATCGCCCGGGTCTGGAGCGCCAGCATCGCGTCGAATGCCCGCTTCTGCTCTGGCGCCGGCTCGCCTACGATCATCGTCCGCTCCAGCTCGCTCAGGTAGCCGTCGATGTCGGCGCTCGCGCCGCTCACCAGCACATCGCCCGTTTGTATGCCATGGCCGCGCACAAACCCGTGAGGCATTGCCGTCGAGCGGCCCGCCACGAACATCGATTCCAGGCCATTGCCGGCGAATGAGCGAGGGCGCCAGCCCGGCATCTCGCGCAGCATCTCCTCCAGCGTTTGCGTGACCATGGGCGCGTAGATCTCCATCTCGGTCTTGCCCGTCTTGATCGCTGACTGCATCCGGCGATGCGCGCGCACCGCCCAGTCGCAGCTCAGCTGGATGCAGGCGATCTCGGCGGGCGACTTGACGCGCCGGAGCGACTCGATGATCAGCTCGGCGTCGAAGGCTCGATGGCCGGTCAGGTCGCTGAGGAGCGGTCCCCGGTAGCCCCAGTAGGGGATGTAGCCGTCGTGGTCGGCACCGGTTCGCGCGGGCCGGGCGCCGCTCTCGGATAGGATCGCGGACACCCTCTCCATCGGATGCTCGGCCCCCGGGTACTCGAAATAGACGTCGATGCGATCCAGCGAAGTCGAGGATTCGGCGTGCTCTTTTTCGACCGCCGGCACCACCAGCACCGCCTTGGTTTGGGGACCGAGCACGAGCGCGATGGGGCGCTCGGTGGGAATGTGGTGAAAGCCGGTCAGGTAGGCGACTCGGGCGGGGTAGAAAACGCAGATCGCGTCGAGGCCGGCGGCTTCCATGCCAGCGGCAACCGCCTCGCGCCGCATGGAATATTCGGTCGCAGAGATTGAGGGGTAAGTCGCCCTCTCCGCTCGCTGGGGAGGGAGGGTGTGGGGGGGTCCGGCTTTGTCTGTGCGCTTAGTACGCGGCAAGTTTTCTCATCGCCTCGGCGATTTTGCGCGGGCTGGGCATGAAGAACTCCTCCTGCGGTGAGTTGAACGGCATGGCGGGGATGTCCGGCGCCGCGACCCGGACCACCGGCCCGTCGAGGTCACCGAAAGCGTGCTCCGAGATGATGGCCGCGACCTCGGCGCCGAAGCCGCCGGTCAGGTTGTCCTCGTGCACGACCATCCCCTTGCCTGTCTTGCGCACCGATTCCAGGATCGTGTCCCGGTCGAGCGGCGCCAGCGTGCGAAGGTCGACCACCTCCACGCTCACCCCTTCGGCCTGCATCTGCTCCGCGGCCTCGAGGCAGTAGTGGGTCATGAGCCCCCAGGCGAAGCAGCTCAGGTTCGTGCCCTCGCGGCGCACCAAGGCGGGACCGATCGGGACGAGGTGGTCGCCGTCCGGGACCTCTTCGGTGACGAGCCGGTAGACCTTCTTGTGCTCGAGGAAAAGCACCGGATCCGGGTCGCGGATCGCCGACTTGAGCAGCCCGTGCGCGTCCGCGGGCATGCTCGGCACCACGACCTTCAAGCCTGGAACGTGGGCGTAGAAAGCCTCGATCGACTGTGAGTGGTAGAGCCCGCCATGGACTCCGCCGCCGAACGGCGTGCGGATGACGATCGGCACGGCCCAGTCCCCGTTGGACCGGTAGCGGGTCCGCGCCGCCTCGCTCACGATCTGGTCGAAGGCGGGGTGGATGAAATCCGCGAACTGGATCTCGGCGATCGGGATGAGACCGTTCAGCGCGGCACCGATGGCGACGCCGACGATGGCCGACTCCGCGAGCGGGGTGTCGAGCACACGTGCCTCGCCGAAGCGCGCGTAGAGGCCGTCAGTCGCTCCGAACACCCCGCCCTTCCGGCCCACGTCCTCACCCATGACGAGCACTCGGTCGTCGCGCTCCATCTCCTCGCCGAGGGCGGCGCGCACCGCCTCGATCATCCTCAGCTCAGCCACCTGTTCATTGTCCTTCGCCCGACCTGGTTCTGGAGTGCTCGTCCTCCACCCGGCGCTGCGCGCCACCCTCCACCTGGTGGCGAGGGGAGATATACACTGCGATCTGGGGCGGGGCAAGCTATTTCTCCAATGGAGGTACGCGATTTCGTTCTCGGCTGACGTCAAGAACGAGATGGCCGGGCTCATGCCGGCGCGACCGTGCTGCCAGCTCAGCGAGCTGCTGGGGATCTACTTCGGCTCGCGCGCGCGGCTGATCAAACGATCGGGTGAGCCCGGCCGGGCGGCGTACTTCTCACTGCTGCGAAACGCTGTGGCACGAAAGGTGGTGAGGCTGGGTCGCGCGGTGGGACCGATGGAAGCGAAATACCAGGCCGTCAAGACCCGAAAGCGCATGTCCTTTTTCATCGAGCTCGGGCTGCCACAGGGGCTCGTGCCGGCGTTCACCCAGTCCGCGATGCGCGCTGTACCGGATGCGGCGTGTGACAGGAAGGCGATGCTGCGAGGTCTTTTCCTCGGCTGCGGCTCGGTCAACGTACCGAGCTCGCGCTACCACCTCGAGTTCGTAGTCCCCACCAGCACGTGGGCGGCCGCCGTCTCTGACATGGCCGGTTTGGCCGACGTCAAGGTCGGCCTCATGGAGCGTGGCGGCCAGCAGGTCGCCTACCTCAAAGAGGGTGACGCCATCGTGCGTCTGCTTTCCCTGATGGGCGCCAGCCGCGCGGTCATGGATTTCGAGAGCGTGCGGGTGATGCGCGAGGTGAGCGGCGAGGTGAACCGCCGGCTCAACTTCGAAACGGCCAACATCGGCAAGACGATCGGATCGGGCCTCCGCCAGGCGGCCGCGATCGAGCGGCTCGAGGTCAGCGTTGGGCTCGAGCGCCTCCCCCCGGCTCTGCGCGAGATGGCCCGCTGGCGGAGCGAGCACCCTGAGTTGAACCTGGGCGAGCTTGCGGGGCAGATGAAGCTTTCGAAGTCCGCGGTCAACCACCGCTTGCGCCGGTTGCAGGAGCTGGCCGATTCGCGCGGTGACGCGCGGCCCAAGCGAGCGCGCCGCTCCGCCTAACATTACGTCCGTCGTTCATCGCGATCATCGGATTTCGCTATCGGGATTCACCCCCAGGGTTCTTGCCCGCCATGAATAGGAGCTTGCCCACATGACCTTGAAGGTCGGTATCAACGGTTTCGGCAGGATCGGCCGCAACATCTACCGCGCGGCCCACGAGCTGAACCCGGACTTCGAGATCGTCGCGGTCAACGACATCGGCGACGCCCACACGTTCGCCCATCTTTTGAAGCACGACACGGCGCTCGGCACGTTCGGTCCGTCGGTGTCGTCCACCGACGACGCCATCGAGGTGGACGGCCGCACCGTCAAGTTCCTCAGCCACAGGGATCCGGCCGAGCTGCCGTGGAAGGACCTTGGCGTTGAGCTGGTCATCGAGTCGACCGGTCTCTTCACCGACGCCCACAAGGCACGGGTGCACATCGACAAGGGCGGCGCGAAGAAGGTGATCATCTCGGCGCCAGCGACCAACCAGGACTACACGGTGGTGATGGGCGTCAACCACAAGGGCTACGACCCGAAGAAGCACAACGTCATCTCCAACGCGAGCTGCACGACCAACTGCTTCGTCCCGCTGGCCAAGGTCCTGCACGACTCGTTCGGCATCGAGCGGGGGATGATGACCACGATCCACGCCTACACCGCGGACCAGAAGCTGCAGGACCTCCCGCACAAGGACCTGCGCCGCGCGCGGGCCGCCGCGGACAACATCATTCCGACGTCGACGGGCGCCAACCGCGCGGTCGCGGAGGTGCTGCCGGAGCTGGCGGGCAAGTTCCAGGGCATGTCCTTCCGCGTGCCGATCCTGGACGTCTCAGTCGTCGACCTCACCATTGCGCTCGGCAAGACGACGACTGCCCAGGACATCAACGCAGCGTTCGACGAGGCGGCAGGTGGAGAGCTGCGCGGCATCCTCGCCGTCAGTCATGAGGAGCTCGTCTCGTCCGACTTCAAGGGCGATGCGCATTCGTCGATCGTCGACGCTCCGCTGACGCTGATGCTCGGCGACGGATGGGCGAAAGTGGTGAGCTGGTACGACAACGAGTGGGGCTTCAGCTGCCGCATGGTCGACCTCACCGCGTACATGGCTCACTCGCTGTGAGTGTCGCGCCCCCGAAGTCCCTCGCATCTTCGCGGCCTAGGCGGCCGGGCGCCTGCGGCGCTGAAGGCGGCGTCAAGGGGCCCGGCGCCTCGTCGTCACGCATCCACGATGCGCTCCTAGCGGCGCCACCCTTTCCTTGCCTCCGGCCGCCGATGCCGCGAATCTGCGGTGCCTTCGGGGTCGCGACACTCTGAAGGCTTCGATCACGTCTGTCGACGTCGCGGGCAAGCGCGTCCTCGTGCGCGAGGACCTCAACGTGCCCATGTCGAAGGGATCGATCAGCGACGACTCCCGAATTCGCGCGGCGGTGCCGACTCTCCTTCACCTGGCGCAGCGAGGGGCGCTCGTGATCGTCATGTCGCACCTCGGCAGGCCGAAGGGCGTGGAGCCCGATCTCTCGCTGCGACCGGTCTCGATGGACCTGGCGCGAGCCCTCGACCGCGAGGTGCACTTCGCTGAGGACTGCGTGGGCGAGCCGGCGCGCACGGCTGTCGCCAAGCTTCAGCACGGCCAGGTCCTGCTGCTGGAGAACGTGCGCTTCCATCCTGAGGAGGAGGCGAACGACCCGGACTTCGCTCACCGGCTGGCGGCGCTCGGGGAGCTGTACGTGAACGACGCGTTCGCCGCCTCGCACCGCGCGCATGCTTCGGTGGTGGGCGTCGCTGCTTACCTTCCAGCGTTTGCGGGCGAACTGATGGAAGCAGAGCTCACGGCGCTGCACCAGGCGCTGGACAACCCGCGGCGGCCGATGCTGGCCGTGGTCGGCGGCGCCAAGGTTTCGACCAAGATCGGCGTCCTGCGCAACCTGCTGAAGAAGGTCGACGCGCTGCTCATCGGGGGCGCGATGGCCAACACCTTCTTCAAGGCGCGCGGCTATCCGACGGGCAGCGGGCTCGTTGAGGACTCCGCCCTGGATGAGGCGAAGGAGGTGGCGGAGCAGGCCGGCCGCAAGCTGCTGCTTCCGGTCGATCTCGTCTGCGCGCGCCGGATGGAGGCCGGACAGCCGTTGCGCATCATGGACGCAGACAAGGTGGAAGCAGGCTGGATGGCGCTCGACATCGGGCCCAAATCGGTGGCGCTGTTCACGCAGAGACTGCGCGGCGCCGGCGCCGTCGTCTGGAATGGGCCGATGGGGGTGTCGGAGATCCGCGATTTCAGCGACGGGACCAGGGCGATCGGCGAGGCCATCGCAAACTCCGGCGGATACACGCTGGTCGGGGGTGGCGACACGGTCGCGGCCATCGAATCCCTCGGGCTCGCCGGGCGTTTCTCGCATGTGTCGACCGGCGGCGGCGCGACGCTCGAGTACCTGGAAGGCAACGAGCTGCCAGGCGTTGCGATCCTCAAGGAGGCCTGATGGCATCCCGGGTCTCCCCGATGCCCCTCGTGGCGGCGAATTGGAAGATGAACCCGAACGACGCCGGCGATGCCCTGGACCTGGTCCGCGGTGTGCTGTCGGTCGCGCGGGGGCACTCGGACCGGGTGGAGGTCGCGATCTTTCCGCCGTTTCCCTGGCTGATGGGCGTGTCCGAGGTGGTCGCCGAGTCAGGGGTCGAGCTCGGCGCGCAGGACTGTTTCTGGGAGCTTTCGGGCGCGTACACGGGCGAGGTATCGCCCGCCATGCTGAAGGGTTGGTGCCAGTGGGTGATCATCGGCCACTCGGAGCGCCGGATCCATCTCGGCGAGACGGATGAGATGGTGTCGAAAAAGACCGCCGCCGCGCTGGGATGCGAGCTGAGCGTGATCATGTGCGTGGGCGAGCTCGCCGACCACTACGACGCGGGCACCTCCGACCAGGTGGTCGAGGCCCAGGTCAGGGCGGGCCTCGCGAGCTGCTCGGCCGACGATTCCGCCCGGCTGGTGATCGCCTATGAGCCGGTGTGGGCGATTGGCTCTGGCAAGAACGCGGACCCGGAGCACGCTTACAAGACGATGAGGCTGATCCGCCGGGTGGTGGGGGACATGATCGGGGCCGGCGCCGGGCGCAAAGTGCGCATCCTTTACGGAGGCAGCGTCACCTCGGCCAACGTCGAGTCGTACGTCGAGCTGCCGCTGTGCGATGGGGTCCTGGTCGGTGGGGCGAGCCTGGACGCGGCCGAGTTCGCGCATATCGTGAAGGTGACCGCGGAAGTATATGGCCACCGATAAACATGCCCTCGTGCTCTTGCGTCACGGGCAGAGCACCTGGAATCTCGAGAACCTGTTCACCGGGTGGCATGACGTCCCGCTCAGCCCCCACGGCGTCGAGGAGGCGGTCGAAGCCGGGCGCCTGATGAACGCGGCAGGCCTCTCGCCGGACGTGGTCCATACGTCGGTCCTGGTCAGGGCGATCGAAACCGCTGACCTGGCGCTGGCCGAGATGGGCCTCACCTGGATCCCGGTGCGGCGCAGCTGGCGTCTCAACGAACGGCACTACGGTGCGCTGCAGGGTCTGAACAAGGCCCAGACGTCGGCGCAATTCGGAGAGGACAAGGTCAAGGTGTGGCGACGGAGCTACGACGTCCGGCCCCCCGACCTCGACTCATCCGACGAGCGTCACCCCTCACACGACCGGCGGTACGCGGAGTTGCCGCCCGAGCTCCTGCCGCGGGCCGAATGCCTCAAAGACGTGGTCGAACGGATGCTCCCTTACTGGTACGACGCCATCGTCCCCGATCTTCTTCGGTTTCCCTGCGTGCTCGTGTCCGCTCACGGGAACAGCCTGCGGGCGCTGGTCAAGCACCTCGACGGTCTGAGCGACCAGGAGGTGGTCGAGCTGAACATCCCGACGGGCGTCCCGCGTGTCTACGAGCTCGGGGCAGACTTCAAACCCCGAGCGTGGCGCTACCTCGGCGACCCCGAGGAAATCGAGCGGCGCGCGGCGGCCGTCCGCGCGCAGGCTTCAGGTTCAGGTTCGGAATCGCGTACCTCTTAGACTGATGCCTGGGTAAAAGGCAAATTCAAACCTCGGGAGGGTTCCACCATGGCATTTGAGCTTCCAGCGCTTCCCTACTCGTTCGATGCGCTCGAGCCGCACATCGACGCCAAGACGATGGAGATCCATCACGACAAGCACCATGCGGCCTACGTCAACAACGCAAACGCCGCGCTCGAAAAGCATCCGGCGCTGGCGCTGAAGTCACTGGAGGACCTCCTCTGGGGCATCAACGAGGTGCCCGAGGACATCCGCACGGTCGTCCGCAACAACGCAGGCGGCCACTCGAATCACTCGATCTTCTGGACCATCATGGGTCCAGGTGCCGGCGGAGCCCCGAAAGGGCGGATCGCCGACTCGATCAAGACCACGTTCGGGAGCTACGACGCTTTCAAGGAGCAGCTTCAGAAGGCCGCGGTCGGCCAGTTCGGAAGCGGCTGGGCATGGCTGGTCGTCGACAAGAACGGCAAGATGTTCATCAAGTCGTATCCCAACCAGGACAGCCCATACATGGAGGGGTTGACCCCGATTCTTGGAGTGGACGTGTGGGAGCACGCGTATTACCTCAAGTACCAGAACAAGCGGGCGGACTATGTCACCGCGTGGTTCAACACGCTCAACTGGGATGCGATCAACTCCCGTTTCGGCGCCGTTTGGAGCTAGGTAAAATCTCGAGGTTCCATGGCTAGGATCGTCTCGACGCTCGTCATCACGGAGGCCGTGCTCGCGGTCCTCCTGATGACGGGGGTCCTCATTCAGACACCGAAGTCGTCAGGCCTCGGCGGAACGATCGGCGGTGGCGGCGACGGGAGCGGCGGCGGCTATCGCACACGCCGCGGGCTGGAGCGTCAGATCTACTGGACCACCTGGGTGTTGGCGGTCGCTTTTCTCGTCTGCTCGATCGCGCTCACCGCGTTGCGAGCCCGTAATCTCGGGTAGCCGGTCGCTCGCCGCCACGCTGGCGGCGGTGGTGGTAGCGCTCGTCGGGTGCCAGCCGGTCGCGACCGTGCCGAAACCCGCGCGTGGCGGTACCGCCGTTGGAGCCCTGGTGGGGGCCGCCGGCGTCCTGAACCCTCTCTTCGAATCCGTCGACAGCACCAGGGACGTCGATAGCGTCATCTACCAGGGACTGACGACGATCGACGCGCAGCAGAACATCGTGGGGCTTCTGGCCAGCGACTGGACCGTATCCGCGGACCACCTCACGTACACCTTCAACATCCGCAGCGGGGTCAAATGGGCCGACGGCCAGCCGTTCACCGCTGACGATGTGCTGTTCACCTACCACGTCCTGCAGGACATCGAATATACCCAGCCGGGCGCCGACTTCTGGCGGCAGGTCGGAGTCGGTCCGGGCGGTCCGGGACAGGTCGTGTTCACGCTCCGCGCGCCGAGCGCCTCATTCCCGCTGGCGCTGCGTATTGGCATCATCGCGAAGCACATCTTTGGCGGGATGGCCCCGGCTCAGATCGTCGCCAGCCCGTACAGCGGCGTGCAAGCGTTCGGGACTGGCCCCTTCAAGGTGGGCGCTCTCAGCCAGCTTGCGATCACGCTGGACCGCAATCCGTATGCCAACCCGCAGCCGTATCTCGACCACCTCGTGCTGCGCACCTACTCTGCCACCGACCCGCAGTCCGCGATCCGCGCGGTCGGGCAAGGTGTCGCAGACCTCGTGGGAGGGCTGGAGCCCCAGGAGGTTGACGCGCTGCAGGCGATCGCAAGCAACGTGTCCGTGGTCGACGCTCGAATGTTCACCAACTCGTTCGTGAGCTTCAACCCCACCGGTGACGGCAAGCAGTTCTTCAGCGACGTGAACGTCCGGCTCGCCCTCACGCAGGCGGTCGACCGACAGCGAATCGTCACGGAGGCGATGGCGGGAAAGGCCGATCCGGATTCAGGCCCGATCCCGGTCGGAGACTGGGCGTTCTCGGCGGCCGCCGCCGCACTGCACCCTTACGACCCGGTCGCCGCGGCGCAGGCGCTGGACAAGGCGGGATGGGTGTCGACGCCGGGTTCGAGGCTGAGGACCAAGAACGGCGTGCCATTCAAGGTCCAGCTGGTCGCGCCCAACTCCTACCCCAGCCAGCAGGTGGCGGACGCGCTGGCGCGCCAGCTCGCGGTGATCGGGGTGGAGATCGACATCAAGGCCGTGCCGCCTTCGCAGCTGGTCCAGAACTACCTGATCGGCCGCAATTACGAGATGGCCCTGGTCTCGTTCGATGTCGGCTCGGATCCCGACGAGTACTCGCTATGGCACTCGGGCGCGGACCCGAACAGCCTGAATTTCGCGTACACGCGGGGCTGGGGATTGATCGATAGCGACCTGGAGATGGGCCGCGCCACGGTCGATCCGCAGGCGCGGTTGGCGGCGTACATCGACTTCCAGATGCTGATGGCCGACGCCGCGCCGGCGATCTTCCTCTATTCGGGGCGTTACGAGTACGCGGTGTCGCAGCGTGTCCACGGCGTGCGGATGAACAAGGTGGTCGAGCCCGCCGATCGCTTTCAGTACGTGACCGACTGGTATGTCAACACGAGTGGCTGAAGCAAAAGGGGGATCACAGGTGGCGGGCCAGACCCTCCTGCCCGACAATTGAGAACGTGGACCTCGGGCTGAAAGATCGCCGCGCCCTCGTGACCGCAGCCAGCAAGGGACTGGGGCGCGCGTGCGCCGCGGCGCTCGCGGCAGAGGGTGCGGACGTCTTCATCTCGTCGCGCGATGCCGCGGCGATCGAGGCGACAGGCCAAGCGATCAAGGCGGCGGGTTGGGTCGCAGCCGATGTCTCCAGGGAACCTGAAGCGATGGTCGACCAGGCGCTCGCCCGGCTCGGCGGCCTCGACATCCTCGTCGTCAACGCCGGCGGCCCTCCGCCTGGAACGTTCGAGAGCACCCCGCTCGAGGGCTGGGAGCCGGCCTTCGAGCTGACCTTGATGAGCGCCGTCAGGCTTGTGAAGGCCGCGCTTGCCGACCTGAAGCGCTCGGACCAGGGGCGGATCGTCTTCATCACGTCCATCTCGGTGCGAGAGCCGATCCCGCACCTTGTCCTTTCGAACTCACTCCGCGCCGCCGTCACGGGGCTGTCCAAGACGCTCGCGCGGGAGCTGGCGCCGAACCGGATCACCGTGAACTGCCTCGCGCCCGATGCCATCCTCACCGACAGGATCCGGCAGATTGCGGCCGGGGCCGGCGGCAATCTCGACGAGGAGCTCAAGCGGAGGGCGGCGAGCGCGCCGATGGGCCGGTACGGCCAACCCGACGAGTTCGCGGCCGCTTGCGCGTTCCTGTGCTCGAGGCAGGCGGGCTACATCACCGGGCAGACGCTGGGCGTCGACGGCGGCTCCCTTTCAGGCGTCCACTAGGATTCGTTTGTGAGCGCCATCCGGTTTGCGGAACGCATCTCGCGCCTTGGCACCGAGGGGGCGTTCGAGGTGCTGGCCAAGGCAAGGCGTCTGGAGGCGCAGGGCAAGAGGATCGTCCACCTGGAGATCGGTGAGCCCGACTTCGCGACTCCGGACAACATCGTCGAGGCCGGCATCTCGGCGATGCAGAACGGCTACACGCACTACACGCCCGCCAGCGGCATCTTCGAAGCGCGCGAGGCCGTCGCCGGCTTCGTGTCGCGCACGTTGAAGACGGAGGTCGACCCGACCGAGGTCGTGCTGGTCCCAGGCTCGAAGAACGTGCTGCTGTTCACCTTGCTCGCGTGCATCGAGCCGGGCGACGAGGTGATCCTCCCCGACCCCGGGTATCCGGCTTACGCGTCGCAGGTCAGCTTCATCGGCGCTGTCCCGAAGACGGTGACCCTGCGTGAGGAATCCGGTTTCCGGATGGATCTGGACGAGCTCGCTTCGTTGGTCACGCCCAGGACGCGGATGCTCATTGTCAACACTCCTCAGAACCCGACTGGCGGCATATTGACCGAAGAGGACGTCAAGTTCGTGTGCGACCTCGCGAACGAGCACGACCTTCTCGTGGTGTCGGACGAGATCTACAGCCAGCTCGTCTATGGCTTCCAGCACGTGTCGCCGCTGTCACATCCGGGCATGCGCGAGCGCACGGTGTTGATGGATGGGCTCTCGAAGTCGTACGCGATGACCGGCTGGCGGCTCGGCTACGCGGTGGCTCCCAAGGCGCTCGCGGCCAAGCTGGACCAGCTGATGATCAACTCGTCGTCGTGCGCCGCGGGGTTCACTCAGATGGCGGCGATCGAGGCCCTGAGCGCGCCCGAGTCGGAACACGCGGTTGCCCGCATGGTGAAGGTGTTCGAGCACAGGCGGAACCTTGTGGTGGACGGGCTCAACGAGATCCCGGGCATGAGGTGCGCCCGCCCGCAGGGTTCGTTCTACGTTTTCCCGAACATCGAGGGGACGGCGTTCGACGAGCACGAGCTTTCGGACCGGTTGCTCGCGGAAGCGGGCGTGGCGGTGCTGCCCGGGACGGCGTTCGGGCACGCGGGAAAAGGTTTCATCAGGCTTGCCTACACGCAGTCCGAGGACGAGCTGAAGCTGGGGCTGGAGCGGATCGGGGAGTTCATCGCGGCGAACCCGCAGCACTAAGGGGCGCTCACCTCTCCACGGAGTTCACCACCCCACTGCCGGAATCGGCATGCGTGTTCGTGCAGCGCAGGAAAAGAGGAAAGGCCGGGCACGCGGCCCGGCCTCTTGGTCTGAAAGGTGCCGGTTAGTGGTCGCCCTCTTTCGAGAACGTCTTTGTGCTGCTTTCGTGGTTGTCGCCGCTCTTGTGGTCGCCCTCCGCGTTCGCGCACCTGACCTCGGACGTGTCCTCGGGCTTATCGGTGGCCTGCTTGGCGGCCGCCTCTGCAGAGTCTTCCGAGGCACTCTCCGCGCCGCTGGTCTTCTCGGCTGCGTCCTCTGTCTGGTCGCCGGCCTTTTCGGCTGTGTCCTCGGTCCGGTCCGCGGCGACGCAGGTGGTGGCGGCGGCTGCAGCAGCTGCTTCAGCGGCCTCTTCCGCCTGCTGGGCGGCCAGCTTTGCCGCCAGTTCCGCCTGCTCGGCCGCGATCTCCGCGACCTCGATGGCGTCTTCGGTTTGCTCTTCGGTGACCGTCGTCGGTGCCTGGTCCTGGAAGGACACCAGGCTGGCGCCGGCGGCCGCGTTGACGATCGTGCCGACCATTGAGCGGCTGGTCGTCGTCGGGCTTCCGTGCGCGAACGCCGACGTGATCGCCATGATCGCGGCTACCGCGGCCGCGGCCGAGGCGAGTCCGATCTTGAATAGCGTCTTTCTGGGCACGTTTGTCCTCCTTGTTACCGACGATGAATGCCTAGTAACGCCTGGCGACCGAGAAGTCGGAAGCGGCCTAGTGGTCACCAGACGATGGAGACGGACTCGGCGAGCTGTGACCCGAGCGGTCTTCCGAGGGGCTGGGGTAGGGGGTGGGCCGCGGTCGCGGCGACTCCTCCGAATGTTCTGAAGGATCAGGCCGCGGCGACGCCTTCTGCTCGGGTGGCCGCGCGGGAACGGGTGGCGCTACGACGGCCTTTCGAGGCGGGGCAGGCGGCCGTGGCACCGAGCTTGGCTGCGGGCTCGGGCCAGGCTCGGCGACATGCCGGACCGCACCGATGGTCGAGGCGGCGTCGCCCGTCCAGACGGCGGGATTCGGGCTGCCGGTCGTCGCGGTGGCGGTCAGGGCGAGAAGAAATGCGGTCGCGGCCGCGAGCGCGAGCGGAGCGATTCGCAAGGCCCTGACACCACCCATCGATTTCGACAGGTAACGCGGCGTCGAAGCGGGTGGAGTGATCCGGTTGAGGGCGACTTTCAATCGCCATTCAAATCCGGGGTCCATGCGATCGCGCTCAGTGCTCGGCATTCGAACTCGCTTCCTGTTCTGAAGACAACGCGTTGCCGATGTCAAGTGAGAAGGCCGGCGTTCGCGATTCTTCGAGCAGCGGTCGCAGCCGCGCCGCAGCCTGATTCAAACGCGTGCCGATCGTCCGCTCTGACACCCCCAACGCCACGGCGATCTCGCGGTTGTTGTAACCGTGGTAATACCGCAGGACGATGGCAGCCGCCAGCCTTGGCGGAATCGCGCGCAGGGCGGTAAGGAGGTCGGGCCGGGTCGCGACGTGAGCCGGGTCGGTGGATGGCGCAGGTCTGCCGAGGCGGCGCAGGATCTCGCCGACCGACCGCAAGCGGGCGGAGCGGCGGTACGAGATCGCCCGATTGACCGCGATCCGGTGGATCCAGGCGTCCGCCGGAGCGTCGGGGCGCCAGCGCTTCCAGGCCTGGAAGGCCTTTATGAATGCGTCCTGGGTGCAGTCCTCGGCCGCCTCGGGATCACCCAGGATCACGACGAGGGTTCGGTAGACGCGTGGATAGGCGTTGCGGTACAGGAGATCGAAGTCCTCGCGCGAGCCCGGCTGGTACGTCTCCTGCCCCCGATCAGGCAACGCTGGCATGCTGGCTATAACGGCGAAGGGTACTAAGCCCGGCGGCCCGGCGCATGGTGGCCGGGAGCTAGAGTTCTCGAATGCCCATTGTGTGGACCGACGACCCGGAGGCGAACCGCCTGCTGGAGACCGATCCGCTGGCGCTCCTGATCGGCCTCGTCCTGGACCAGCAGGTCAAGATGGAGAAGGCATTCGGCGGCCCGCTCGAGCTCAAGAAGAGGCTCGGACACCTCGACGTGCGCAAGATCGCCGGCATGGTCCCGGACAGGCTGGCGGCCGTATTTCGCGAGCGGCCGGCGCTGCACCGCTTTCCAGGCAGCATGGCCGCCCGCACCCAGTCGCTTTGCCGGGTGATCGTCGACGAGTACGGAGGTGATGCGGGGTCGGTGTGGCGGGAGGCGCGCGACGGGGACGACCTCGCGGTGCGGATCAAGAAGCTCCCCGGCTTCGGGGACATGAAGGTGAAAATCCTCGTCGCGGTGCTGGCCAAGAAGTTCGGGGTCAAGCCTCGCGGCTGGGAAAAGCACGCCGCGAACTGGCACACCGTGGCGGATGTGGACTCGATCGAGTCGATGGCCCAC
This sequence comes from Candidatus Dormibacteraceae bacterium, assembly GCA_050734495.1. Taxonomy (GTDB): domain Bacteria; phylum Chloroflexota; class Dormibacteria; order Dormibacterales; family Dormibacteraceae; genus Palsa-870. Next base: position 46,294 of record JBOHUQ010000126.1, on the reverse strand, counting down.
GCGCGAGAGATCAAGCGCGATATGAAGGCAAAGGCGAAAGCGCCAGCCGAGCCGGGAACGAAGTAACGGTCTAACCGTTGCCTGGCAGCTCGGGGGCGCCGCGGGCGCGAATTGCAACTCTGTCTGTCTCTGCTAACCTTTCGGCTCCAGCCCGCTGCAGAACGCGGGTGGCGAGACAAGCAGAGACGAGGACTGAGAGAGATGAGGGAGTACACACCCACCCGGGAGGCAGCCCGGGCGCTGGCCAGAGACCATGCATTGATCCCAGTGTTCCGGGAGGTGCTGGCCGACATGCTCACTCCCGTCCGTGCGTACACCTTGCTGTGCCCGCCGGGAAGTCCCGGCTTCCTGCTGGAGAGCGTCGAAGGTGGCGAGCGCCTGGCTCGATACTCCTTCATAGGCTTCGAGCCAAAACACCTCGAAATGGCGCCCAACGACCCGCTGGCCGCGCTCCGAGCCGTCGCCGCCGAGGTCACCGCACCGATCAGGGGCGTGCCGCGATTCCACGGGGGAGCGGTCGGCTATCTCGGCTACGAGACCGCCCGCCATTTCGAACGGCTGCCTGTCGCCGCGGGTGCGCCCCCGCCCATGCCCGAAAGCGCATTCCTGCGCGCGGACGATCTTGCGGTTTTCGACCACGTGACCCGCCGGCTCAAGCTCCTCACGATCCACCGCCCGGACCGCGAGGACTACGGAGCGGCGGTGAGCCGCATCGACGAGATGGAGCTGCGGCTTGCGTCGGACCAGGTCGCCTCATACGAGCGCGGGGCGGACGGGACGCGGTGGGAGTCCAACGTCACCAAGGGCCAGTACGAGGCGATGGTCGACGCGGCTCGGGAGCACATCCTTGCGGGTGACGCATTCCAGATCGTGGTGTCGCAGCGCTTTCGCAAGCCGCTCGAGGCAAGCCCCTTCGACGTGTATCGCTGCCTCCGCGCGATCAACCCGTCGCCATACATGTACTACCTGTCGCTGGGCGGCGATCGCCACGTGGTTGGAACGTCGCCCGAGAAGCTCATCCAGGTCGAGGGCAAGCGTGTCGAGACACGCCCGCTCGCGGGGACACGACGCCGCGGCTCAGACCCGGCCGACGACACGAGGCTCGAGAAGGAGCTGCTCAGCGACCTGAAGGAGCGAGCCGAGCACGTGATGCTGGTCGACCTCGGGCGGAACGACGTGGGCCGGGTCGCCCGGCCTGGCACCGTCAATGTCGACCGGATGATGGAGGTCGAGCGCTACTCGCACGTGATGCACATCTCATCGACCGTCAGCGGGCAGCTGCGCGACGGGTGTACATCCTTGGACGCGCTGCGCGCCGCATTCCCGGCCGGCACCGTCTCGGGTGCGCCGAAGATTCGCGCCATGGAGGTGATCGCAGAGCTCGAGCCGGATCAGCGTGGCGTGTACGCCGGCTCTTTAGGCTACGTGAGCTTTGGCGGCAACCTCGACATGGCGATCACGCTTCGCACGGTGGTGGTGGCGGATGCGATCGCCTACGTCCAGGCCGGCGCCGGTGTGGTTGCCGATTCGCGCCCTGAGCGTGAGTTCGAGGAGACGCTGGAGAAAGCAGGAGCGATGTTCAAGGCGATCGATATGGCGGAGGACATGTAGATGATCGCCGTGGTCGACAACTACGACTCGTTCACCTACAACCTGGTGCAGTACCTGGCGGAGCTGGCCTCGGAACCGAAGGTGTTCCGCAATGACGAGGTCACAGTCGAGGAGCTCGGCGCCTTCGACGGCATCGTCATCTCACCAGGTCCGGGAACGCCGGAGGACGCCGGCGTCTCGACGGCGGCGATCCGCGAGCTCAGCGGCAAGGTACCGATCCTCGGGGTGTGCCTGGGCCATCAGTGCCTCGGACAGGCGTTCGGCGGCCGCGTCGTGCGCAACGAGCCGGCGCACGGGAAGACCTCCTGGATCAGGCACGACAACTCGGGCGTCATGGCGGGCGTGACCGACCCCTTTGAGGCAACGCGCTATCACTCGTTGATCGTGGAGCGCGATTCAGTGCCTGAGGAGCTCGTCGTCACCGCCTGGACTGCTGATGGCATGGTGATGGGTCTGCGGCACCGCAGGCATCCGACTTACGGGGTGCAGTTCCACCCGGAGTCGGTGCTCACCAAGGAAGGCAAGAAGATCCTGGCCAACTTCGCGCGACGGTTGGAGAGAAAGCCTTGATCGAAGCGATGGCAAAGCTCGTCAGGTGCGAGTCGCTCACCGAGGACGAAGCCGCTACGGCCTTCAAGGAGATCATGAGGGGCGACGCGACTCCGGTTCAGATCGCCGGGTTTCTCGTCGCTCTGCGGATGAAGGGCGAGTCGGTCGACGAGATCACCGGCTTCGCGCGAGCCGCTCGCGCCGTGGCGACGCCGATCCAGATCGACGGCGCGCTGCTCGACACGTGTGGAACCGGGGGCGATGGGCTCGCGACATTCAACATCTCGACCCTTTCCGCCGTCGTGGCGGCCGCCTCCGGCGCAAAGGTCGCCAAGCACGGCAACCGGGCCGCTTCTTCGATGTGTGGTTCGGCGGACGTGCTCGAGCAGCTGGGCGTCAAGATCGACCTCGGTCCCGAAGGTGTCGCGCGGTGCGTGGGCGAGGCGGGCATCGGCTTCCTTTTCGCGCCGGTTTTCCATCCGTCCTTTCGGTTCGCCGGCGTGCCGAGACGCGAGCTGGGGATGCGCACCGTCTTCAATGTGCTCGGGCCCCTGTGCAATCCGGCAGGCGCGAAGTACCAGGCGCTGGGCGTGGCCGACGGCGCAATGGCGGGCAAGCTGGCCGAGGTGTTGATGCGCCTCGGGGTGGAGCGCGCGATCGTCTTCCACGCAGGCGACGGTATGGACGAGCTCTCCGTCAGTTCGCCATCCCACGTGATTGAGATCGATGGCGAGCGCAAGGAATATGAGCTGGACCCGGTCGAGCTGGGCCTTGCGCGGGCGCCGGTCGAGTCGATGCGCGGAGGCGGTCCTGACGAGAATGCGCGCATCGCCCGCGAGGTGCTCCAGGGCGCGAAGGGCCCGCGGCGCGACGCGGTCCTCTTGAACGCGGCGGCGGCGCTCCGCGCGGCGGGCCTGGCGGACAGCTGGAAGGATGGCCTGGGCGTCGCCGCGGAGGCCATCGACTCCGGGCGCGCGGGCGAGGTCCTCCAGCGGTGGGCGAAAATCTCCCAGGAGTGACCCAGGAACACAAAGACCTCTTGTCCCGCCTGGTGGTCGAGGCGCGGCAGGACCTCCAGCGTCGCAGAGCGCTGATCGCGCAGGACCAGTTCGAGCGGGCCGTGGCCGCGTACGCGCCAAAGGACTTCGTGGGTGCGCTGCGGGGCCCCGGTCTCGCCGTGATCGCCGAGATGAAGCAGCGCACGCCGACCATGGGAGTCCTCGTGGAGGATTACCGGCCGGCGGACCTCGCCCACGCATACACACACGGCGGTGCGGCGGCGATCTCTGTGCTCACACACATGGCGGGTTTTGGCGGGCGCCCGGAGCACGTCCTGGCGGCCCGAGCCGCGACGCACCTGCCGATCCTTCGCAAAGACTTCGTGACCGACCCGTACGAGATCGCCGAGGCCAGGGCGGCCGGGGCCGATGCCGTTCTCCTCATCGTCGCCGCCCTCGACAGGCCGCCGTCCCCGCTCGCCGGGGAGGTGGCGCGAAGCGCCGGAGGGCGTACGGGGCTTCGAGAACTGCTCGCAGCAGCCAGGAGCCGCGGGCTGGCAGCGCTGGTCGAGGTGCACGACGAGCGCGAGACCCACGTTGCCCTGGAGGCCGGCGCGGCGCTCATCGGCGTCAACCACCGCGACCTGCGCACCTTCGAAATCGACCTCGGCCTGACCGAACGGCTGCGCAGGCTGATCCCGCCCTCTGTCGTCGTGGTCGCGGAGAGCGGAATCAAGGACGCCCATGACGCCCGCCGCGTCTACGAGGCGGGCGCGAACGCGATCCTGGTGGGTGAGGCGCTGATGCGCGCCGAGAAGCCCGAGCTGCGGATCAGGGAGTTGACCGCATGGTCCAGGTGAAGATCTGCGGCATCTGCGACGCCGCCGGAGCGGCTGCGGCCGTCGAAGCCGGCGCCGACCTCATCGGCTTCCATTTCTGCTCGTCCCAACGGCGCGTGACGCCGGAAGAGGCCAGGGCAATCGTCGATACCCTCGCGCTGCGCCCGACCGTCGTCGGAGTCTTCATCGACCAGGACGCGGATGAGGTCAGGCAGATCGCCGAGTTCGCGCGCTTGGACCTGCTGCAGCTGCACGGTTCGGAATTGCCCGGCTTTGAGGCGGGCCGTCCGGTGATGAAAGTGCTCAAGGTCAAGGACGGCGCCGTCCCCGACGCGGAGGGATGGCCGGACCCGGTGATGCTCGACTCCTGGTCGGCCGACCAGCGCGGCGGCACCGGACAGGTTTGGGACTGGGAGCTCGCGCGCCCACTGCTCGCAGCACGGAAGGTGTTCATCGCCGGTGGTCTTGAACCGGGTAACGTGGGCAAGGTTGTGAGCGCCTTCAAGCCATATGGCGTCGATGTTTCCAGCGGCGTCGAGTCGTCGGTGCGCGTCAAGGATCCCGACAAGGTCCGCGCCTTCGTGCACGCCGTCCGCCTGGCCGAGGCATTGATGTGATGGCGCGCAGCGCCCCGACGCACCCGGTCGACGGGCGCTTCGGAGCCTACGGCGGCCAGTACGTGCCCGAGACGCTGATGAGCGCATTGCGCGAGCTCGAGGACATGTGGCATGAGGCGAAGGCGGACACGCAGTTCCAGCTGGAGCTCGCGGGCCACCGCCACGCATTCGTCGGCCGGCCGACTCCACTCTATGCCGCGACCAGGTTGGGCGAGCATTTCGGCGGCGCACACATCCACCTCAAGCGGGAGGACCTGTGCCACACCGGCGCGCACAAGTTGAACAACGCCGTCGGCCAGGCGTTGCTGGCACTCCGCATGGGCAAAAAGCGCGTGATCGCCGAGACCGGCGCCGGCCAGCATGGGGTGGCCGCCGCCACCGTGGCCGCGAGATTTGGTCTCGAATGCACCGTCTACATGGGGACCGAGGACATGCGCCGCCAGTCGATGAACGTGCGCCGGATGAAGCTCCTTGGCGCGGACGTCGTCGAGGTGACGAGCGGGACGAAGACCCTGAAAGACGCGACGTCCGAAGCGATCCGTGATTGGGTGACCAATGTGCGCACGACCCACTACATCATCGGCTCGGTGGTCGGCCCTCATCCCTATCCCGAGATGGTGCGGGACCTCCAGCGCGTGATCGGCGACGAGGCTCGCGACCAGTACCTGTCGGTGGACGGCAAGCTGCCCGACGTGGTGATCGCATGTGTCGGCGGAGGGTCCAACGCGATCGGTATTTTCACCGCCTTCCTCGAGGACAAAGACGTGACCCTCATCGGAGTCGAGGCCGCGGGCAGCGGCGTGAAGAGTGGGCAGCACGCCGCCTCGCTGGTGGGCGGGCGTCCGGGCGTCCTTCATGGAAGCTATTCGTACCTGCTGCAGGACGGCGATGGGCAGGTGCTGCCCACGCACTCGATCTCGGCTGGTCTCGACTACCCGGGGGTGGGACCTGAGCATTCGTTCCTGCGAGACATCGAGCGGGCCGAGTACGTCGCCGTGACGGACAACGACGCGCTTGCGGCGTTCAAGCTCTGCACTCGCCTCGAGGGCATCATGCCGGCGCTCGAGCCTGCCCACGCGCTGCATCACGCCGGCGTGATGGCGCGCGAGATGGGGCCGGGCGGGCGGATCCTGGTCTGCCTTTCCGGACGTGGCGACAAGGATATGGACTCGGTCGAAGATGCCGCCCGCGCGCAGCGCGATCGATGAAGACTGAAACGGTGTCGTTGGAGCAGGCCGTGCGCGCCACCGGCGACCTGAAGCTCGTCGCCTACATGATGGCCGGGCACCCCACCAAGAAGAAGTCGATCGAGGTGGGGAAGAGGCTCGCGGCCTCCGGCATCGCAGCCCTCGAGATCGGCGTCCCTTTCTCCGACCCGCTGGCCGACGGCCCGGTGGTCCAGCATGCGGGACAGGTCGCGCTCGAGCACGGGATGAACGTGGCGGGCGCGCTCGAGGTCGCGGCGGCGATCGCACCTGAAGGCGTGCCCGTGGTCCTCATGACCTACATCAACCCGGTGCTGGCCCACGATCCGAGGCGATTTGCCGCCGAGGCCGCCCAGGCCGGCGTGGCCGGCGTGATCGTCCCCGACCTGCCGGTCGAGGAGTCAGAGCCGGTGGCAGGCTGGCTGCGGGCGGCATCGCTCGACACAATCTTCATGGTGGCTCCCACGACCGCAGAGGACCGGCTACCGGCAATCTGCGAGCGATCGAGCGGGTTCGTGTACTGCGTGACGGTCACCGGTATCACCGGCGCGAGGAAGGAGCTGCCTCCTGGAATGAAGGACCTGTTCGCGCAGGTTCGACGGCATACGAAGCTGCCGGTTGCCGCGGGCTTCGGGATCTCGCGGCCCGAGCACATGAAAGCGCTGCGCGGCATCGCTGACGCGGCGGTGGTGGGAAGCGCGATCGTCAACGAGATCGACCGAGGTGGAGACGCGGCCGCACTGGTGAAGGAGCTGTTGAAGGGTTGCCGGTAAGAGGGATCAGAGGCGCGACGACCGCCGATTCGAACACGGCGGAATCCATTACCGAAGCGACCGACGAGCTCCTCCGCGAGCTGGTGCGCCTCAACGACCTCGACACCGCCGAGATCTGCTTCACGTACTTCACGACCACGCACGACCTCACTGCCGAGTTTCCCGCCGTCGCCGCGCGCAGGCTGGGATGGCTCGACGTGCCCCTTTTGTGCGGCCGTGACATGGACGTGCAGCTGCCGAACCCACGTGGAGCGCCGAAATGCGTGCGGGTGCTGATCCTCTACAACACGCCACGGCCCCAGTCGGCGATGCGTTTCGCCTACCTGCGCGGCGCGCAGGCGATCAAGGCCGACCTCGACCATCTCCGGGGGACGTTGATCCCGTGATCATCGTGATGACTCACGGCGCCACCAAGGCAGAGGTCGATGCGGTGGTCGACCGCGTCCACGAGATCGGGCTCAAGACGGAGCTGTCCAAGGGCGAAGAGCGAACGCTGATCGGGGTGATTGGAGGAAACGCGTACGCGTACAAGGAGGCCTTCTCCCACCTCGGCGGAATTCACGAGATCATCCCGATCACCAAGCCCTTCAAGCTGGCGAGTCGCGAGTTCCGCAGGGCCAACACCGTGGTCGACGTCGGCGGGGTGAAGATCGGCGGCGACGAGGTCGTGATGATGGCCGGTCCATGCTCGGTCGAAGGCGAAGAGATGCTTCTCGACACGGCGCGCCATGTCGCCAAGCAGGGCGCCAAGGTGCTGAGGGGCGGCGCCTTCAAGCCGCGCACCTCGCCGTACTCGTTTCAGGGTCTCGGTGAGGCGGCGCTGAAGATGATGGCAACGGCGCGCGACGAGACGGGGCTCAAAGTCGTGACGGAGGTCGTGGCCCCGGGTGACGTGGAGCTCGTCGCTCGTTATGCGGACGTCCTTCAGCTCGGGACTCGCAACATGCAGAACTACGCGCTGCTGCAGGAGGCCGGGAGATCGGGCAAACCGGTGCTGCTCAAGCGGGGCATGGCCTCGACCATCGAAGAGTGGCTGCTCGCCGCCGAGTACGTGCTGTCGCAGGGCAACCGCGACGTGATCCTGTGTGAGCGCGGCATCCGGACTTTCGAGACGGCGACGCGGTTCACGCTGGACCTCAACGCGATTCCGCTCGCGCGAGAGCTGTCGCACCTTCCGATCATCGTCGACCCCTCACAGGCGACCGGCCGGTGGTCGCTCGTGCGGCCGATGTCCCTGGCGGCTGTGGCGGCCGGCGCACACGGGCTGATCGTGGAGGTTCATCCAGCGCCCAACCAGGCGCTGTCGGACGGCGCCCAGTCGCTCGACTTCGAGAACTTCGACCTGCTGATGACCGACCTGCGGCGCCTGCTCGATTCGATGGCGAAGCAACTGGCCTAGCTTGCAGGGCTCGGGTCACCCGCCACCCGGCGCTTCGTGCCACCCTCGCGCGCAAGCGGCGATGAGGATGGACTTGCTGATTGCCCCTGTGGGGGATGGGAGACTTGCCAGGTGACCACAGTGGCGGTGGTCGGGCTGGGGCTCATGGGCGCGTCGTTCGCCCTCGCTCTGAAAGAGGCGCGTCCCGACCTGGTGATCGTCGGCAGCGACCCGGATTCCCTGACGTTGCGCAAGGCGCTGGACCGCGGCGTCGTCGCGAGCGCGAGCGCTGACACCAGCGTGGCCGGTATGGCCGAGGTCATCGTCATCGGCGCGCCCATCGACTCTATGCGGGATGTCTTTGCGCGGCTCGCGGGCCGCACCGATGGAAGGGTCGTGACCGACATGGCGAGCACGAAGGTCGACGTGATGGAGTGGGCGGCGGCTGCCGGGGTCGATCTCATTGGCGGCCACCCCATGTGCGGTAAGGAGAGCTCGGGCATCGATGCGGCGGATGCGTCTGTGTTCAAAGATGCGCCGTGGGTCCTGACCCGCGGCGAACCCATGCTCATCGACCTAATCGAGGCGGTGGGCGCACATCCGATCGTGATGGATGCCGAGACGCATGACAGGCTGGTCGCCGGCGTCAGCCACGCGGCGTTCCTCCTCTCAGTCGGTTATGTGCTGGCGCTGTCGCGGCGGTCCGATTGGCCCGAGGCGTCGAAGCTGGCGGCGGGTGGTTTTCGCGACGTTAGCCGACTGGCGGCGGGCGACCCGCAGCTGTACGCAGGGGTGGCGCGGACCAATCGCGCACACCTGGTGGAGCAGCTGGACGCAATCGCCGCCGAGCTGGCGCGCCTGCGCCGCCACCTGGAAGCTGACGACGCGCGGCTCGTGGAGCTCTTCGAAGAGGCCCACGCCGTCCGCGAACGCTGGTCACGCCGGTGATCGCGACGGTGCGGCGCGCCCGGAAGCTGGATGGCGCGATTCGCGTTCCGGGTGACAAGTCGATCTCGCATCGCGCGATGATCCTCGGATCGATCGCCTCAGGCCGCAGTCGGTTGGGTGGTCTGTCGCCCGGCGCGGACGTGCGGTCGACCCGTCGCTGCATGCAGGAGCTGGGGGCTGAGCTCGACGGCGGGACGCTGGACGGACAGGGACTGCATGGGCTCCGCAGGGCGAGAGGACCGCTCGACTGCGGCAACTCCGGAACGACGATGCGGCTGCTCGCGGGTTTGCTGGCTGCACAGGATTTCGACAGCGAGCTGGCCGGCGACGAGTCACTGTCGCGCCGGCCGATGGACCGGGTCGTCGCGCCTCTGCGCGAGATGGGCGCGCGCGCGAGCTGGCCGCCCCTGCGAGTCGGAGGCCAGGCGCCGCTGCATGGCTTCGATCACAAAATGGCAAAGCCGAGCGCGCAGGTGAAGTCGGCCATCCTCATCGCCGCCCTGTTTGCCGACGGGCCGACCGCGGTCGTCGAACCGGTCAAGACAAGGGACCACACCGAGCTGATGCTGCGGGCGATGGGCGCGGCGATCGCTGTCGACGGGCTTTGTGTGCAGGTGGAGCCCGCCACTCGTCTCGAGCCACTGGACATAGACATCCCCGGCGACATCAGCGCCGCCGCCTTCTGGCTCGTGGCGGCCGGGCTGGTGCCGGGTTCGCGGGTGGTGCTGGAAGGCGTGGGCGTGAATCCGACCAGGACCGCCTTCATCGACCTGCTGCTCGGCAGCGGCTTCCAGGTCAAGTTCTTCAGGCCACGCTTTGCGGGTGGCGAGCCGGTCGCGGATCTCGAGGTCACGTCGGCGGCAGGCTTGCGATCGCTCAGGGTCAACGGGGACATGGCCGCCGAGATGATCGACGAGCTGCCTGTGCTCGCCGTGGCTGCGACGCAGATGCCCGGCCGGACCGTGATCTCGGGCGCCGCGGAGCTGCGCGTCAAGGAGTCGAATCGGATCGACGCGATGGAGAAGGGCCTCGTCGCCATGGGCGCGGACGTGACCGCGGTCGAGGATGGTTGGGTGATCAACGGTCCCCGCTACCTCGAAGGCGCGAGGGTGAGCTCGCGTGGCGACCATCGCGTGGCGATGGCGCTCGCGGTGGCCGGTTTGATCGCGGACGGCAAGACGGAGATCGACGGTGCCGAATGCGTGGAGATCTCGTATCCGGATTTCTTCGACCATCTCGAATACCTGTGCTGACGGTGCGCAGCGAGATCGACGTCGAACCCGATGTGCTCGAGCTCTACGAGCTGGAGGTGACGACGCCGCGCGATGACTTCGAGCTCGAGGTGGCGCGCACCATCCTAGTGGCGAAGTCTGGCGAGGTGGGCGCTGTGGGTCGCGCCCGCGAGCTGTACCGACATTTCGGGCTCGACCCGACACGGGTGCGGCCGTCATCCGAGGCGCTCCTCCGCCGGCTCAAAAAAGGCGAGCCGATGCCGCGCATAAACTCCCTCGTCGATGTCGCGAACGCCCTCTCGGTTCAGCTGCAGGTGCCGGTCGGCCTGTACGACCTGGACAAGGTGAAAGGCGACGAGCTCGTGATCCGGTTAGGTGTCGAGGGCGAGGGATACACGGGCATCGGAAAGGAGCGCGTCAACGTGGTGGGCCGCATCTGCGTCGCCGACGCCGAGGGACCTTGCGGCAATCCGAGCGCCGATTCGGCGCGAACCATGATCACGACCGAGACCGAGCGCGCGGCCTGGGTCTACTTCCTGCCTGTGCGTGACGACGACATCGATCGCACCGCGGAGCTGATCGCAGTCTTCGGACGCGGCCTGGTCCGGATGGTGTGACCGTGCCTTCGGAACAGGTTTTGTGCGTTAGGCGCGAGGACATCTTTCCAGACGGCGCGTGGCACGGATTCGTGAGCGAAGACCTGGAGCGGCACCAGAAAGTGATTCGCGAACATCACTTTTTCAAGCCGCGAGTCGAGGTCGAGGACGATCCGAGCTTTCAGCAGATCATCCCGTACGTCGTGTTCCGGCACTCGGGGCGATACTTCCTCACGCACCGGCTCCGCGCTTCATCCGAGAAGCGCCTGCGCAAGCAGTACTCGCTCGGCATCGGCGGCCACATCAACCCGGGAGACCTCGAGGCGGGCGACCCCATCCTGGACGGCCTCAAGCGGGAATGGGCGGAGGAGGTGGTGTACGACGGCCGCTTCGAGGCCCAGCTCATCGGCCTCCTCAACGACGAGTCGGCGCCGGTGTCGAAGGTGCACCTGGGCGTGGTCTTCCTGGTCGATGGGGACTCGCCCAACATCGCGATCCGCGAGACCACCAAGCTGGCCGGCGAGCTGCTGACACCGGACGAGATGCGCATGCACTACCTCGAGATGGAGTCGTGGTCCCAAATGGTGTTCGACAGGCTGACCTCATGAGATACATCGATGCGGGTGGCGCTCGGGTGTCCGCGATCGGGCTGGGCACGTGGCAGTTCGGTTCGTTGGAGTGGGGTTACGGGGCCGAGTACAACCGCGTCGAGGCCGGCAACATCGTGCGCCGTGCCCTGGAGCTGGGCGTGAACCTGGTGGACACCGCCGAGTTCTACGGGTTCGGGCGCTCCGAGCGCATCGTGGGTGAGGCGATCCGCGACCTCCGCGACAAGGTGTTCCTCGCGACCAAGATCTTTCCAATCGGCCTGCCGTTCATGACGCCGCGACGAGCGCGCGGCAGCGCGCGACGGCTAGGCGTCGATCGGATCCACCTCTATCAGCTGCACTGGCCCAGCCCGTTGTTTCCACCGGGCGCCACAATGCCGCGCATGCGGCGCCTGGTCGAACAGGGTCTGGTGGCCCACGCCGGCGTCAGCAATCACAGCCTCGCGCAGTGGCAGGAGGCGGAGCGAGCGTTCGGCGGGCCCGTGCTCTCCAACCAGGTCCGGTTCAACCTGGTCGATCGCCGCCCGGAGAGCGAGCTTGTGCCGTGGGCTCAGCAGAATGGACGGGTGATCATCGCCTACAGCCCGCTCGGGCAGGGGTTGCTCTCCGGCAGGTACCAGGACTCCCCGCCGACCAACATGGTGAGGCGTAGACGGAGCAGCTTCAGCGCCGCCAACCGAACGCGCCTCGCACCCCTGATCGCGGTGCTGCGCGAGATCGGGGCTCGTCACAGCGCGACGCCGGCCCAGGTATCCCTCGCCTGGCTGATCCGGAAGCCCAACGTCGTGGCCATCCCGGGCGCGTCGAGCGTGAACCAGCTCGAGGAAAACGTCGCGGCCGCCGGCATCGATCTGTCAGATGAGGAATCCTCGCGGCTGGACAGCTTGAGCGCATGAAGCTTCAGTCGGTGGAGATGCGGCGCGTCCACCTGTCGCTGGTGGCGCCGTTCGAGACGTCGTTCGGCGTGCAGACCTCGCGTGACATTCTGCTTTTGAAAGCGATCACCTCTGACGGCGAGGGTTGGGGCGAGTGCGTGGCGGGCGAGGACCCGACGTACTCGCCGGAGTACGCCGATGGCGCTCAGCAAGTGCTGATCCACCACCTGCTGCCGCGCTTGCTGCAGCGGTCGAGCATCCAGGCCCAGGACGTAGGTTCTGTGTTGCGGCCTGTTCACGGGCATCACATGGCGAAGGCCGCGATCGAGATGGCGATCCTTGACGCACAGCTGCGCGCGCGAGGCGAATCGTTCGCCGGCTACTTCGGCGCGGTGCGGTCGGCCGTCGACGCAGGCGTCTCGGTGGGCATCCACAGGTCCATCCCGGAGCTGCTGGAGACGGTGGGCGACTACCTCGAGCAGGGCTATCGGCGGATCAAGCTCAAGATCAAGCCGGGTTGGGACGTCGAGCCGGTGCGCGCGGTGCGCGACCGATTCGGCAAGGTTCCGCTGCAGGTCGACGCCAACACGGCCTATTCGCTGGCTGACGCGGCGCAGCTCGCTCTGCTCGATCCGTACGACCTGCTGCTGATCGAACAGCCGCTCCCCGAAGAGCAGGTGCTCGCCCACGCGACCCTCGCAAAGTCGGTGCGCACGCCAATCTGCCTGGACGAATCGATCACGTCGGAGCAGGCCGCGGCGGACGCCATCGAGCTCGGCGCCTGCCGGATCATCAACATCAAGCCGGGCCGTGTCGGCGGATACCTGGAGGCCCGCCGCATTCACGACCTCTGCGCCTCACGCGGGATGCCGGTGTGGATGGGAGGGATGCTGGAGACAGGCATCGGTCGGGCCGGCAACGTCGCCATGGCTGCGATGCCGAACTTCACCTTGCCCGGCGACACCTCGGCTTCGGATCGCTACTACCATCGCGACATCACGGCGCCTTTCGTGCTCCACGACGGGCGGTTGGACGTGCCGTCCGGACCCGGCCTTGGTGTCGAGGTCGACGTCGAGTTTCTCGACTCGATCACGCACTGGAAGCAGACGGTCGGTGGCTAGGTAGTCTTGCTGCGGAGCTTCGGCGCGGCTTTGATGGAGATGAGGTCGGTCATGGGGGTAGCCTTGGTCGCCTGGCCCAGTCTCGCGACTCCAAGCGTGTCCTCGATCGTCGCCAGCAGCGAGTAGTGGTCGTAAGGCTTGGCGCTCTCGTGGATCACCGGGTTCGGGCGGATGATCAGAGTCAGCACCGAATTGGCGCTGTCCTCGCCTTCGTCCCAGGTGATCACGAGCATGCCGGCGTCCTGCCACGCGTTGGAATTGAGAATCGCCGGCACCATATGGGAAAGCCACGCGTCGGCGACGGAGCTGGGGCAGTCGTGGCCGTCGTTGCAGAGGTTCGGCGTGATCCACGAGAACTGAGGCGTGTTGCCGGCCAGGTCTGAGGCGAGCTGGGTGAACGGGACGACCTGCGGCGGGCAGGCGCTGCCGTAGTACGCGAAGGGATTGTGCTTCAGGGCGTATGGGTAGGGGCTTTGGAAGCAGCCGTTGGTCATGCTCTCCATGTAGGCCCGCCATGCGATCCCGGCGTTGGTGAGCTGCGCGCCGAGGCCGCCGAGTGGGAGTGCGTGGAACCCGTCGTCCGCGATCCCCCAGGTGGTGCCCGAGGTGAGGGCGAGGTAGTTGGGCAGGCTCGGGTGCGAGACCCCGTGATAGTCGGTGGCGATCGCATACTGCGCGGCGAGGCTCGACACGTAAGTGCTCGCGATGGCCTGGCTGTAGCTGCGGTTCTCCATGACGATCAGGAAAACATGGGGAGGCGCCGCGGCGGGCGATGGGTCGGGGGTCGGGTCCGGCGCGCCCGGGATGGGCGAGCGGCTTGGGCCTTGCGTAGGGGGCGCCTGGGCTGTTGGCTTCGGCGCGCAGGCGGAGAGCAGGCAGGCGGCTAGGACGAGGGCGACCAACCGCATCCACCCAGAGCCTACGATGCGACCCTCGAGTGCTGCTGAGAGGTGCTTCATGTGGCCGGGCGAGGGGTGGAGGTGGTGGCTGGAGGTGCGGGACGCGCGGTGACGGTGTCTGGGAAGAGGGTGGCGGGGCGAGGCTTGGAGGTGGAAAGGATGGCTGGAGGAATTGGTCGAGCTTCAGGCATTTATACGATCAAATCTCTTGACTTACGAACGTATGTTTGGTAGCCTGTTCCTCACCGGCATCACTGGATGGTCCACGAGGGCGGTTGGCAGATCGTTCGCGGCGACGGCGGGAAGATCGTGACCATTCCGCCGACGGTCACCTTTGGGCCCCCGTCGCGCGGACCGGACTAACAACAAAGCCCCCGTCCTAAACTGGGCCTGTGTCCAAGCTCCTCGGGATGCGCTGCCGCGAGTGCGGAACTGAATACGAATTGCAGGCCACTCACGTCTGCGAGACGTGCTTTGGGCCACTTGACGTGGTCTACGACCAGGCCGAACTGAAGAAGGTCGTCAGCCGAGACCGGATCGAGGCAGGGCCTAAATCGATGTGGCGCTACCGCGACCTGCTGCCGATCGAAGACTCGGTGCCGGTTGTCACGCTGGGCGAGGGGATGACGCCGCTCGTCAAGGCGGACCGGCTCGGATCCGAGCTCGGGCTGCGGAACCTGTACCTGAAAAACGACAGCATGAACCCGACCAACTCGTTCAAGGACCGGGTGGTATCGGTCGCCATCAGCTGGGCGCGGGCGCATGGCTTTGAGACCATCGCCTGCGCGTCCACCGGCAACCTTGCGAACGCGGTGGCCGCCTACGCGGTGCGGGCGGGGCTCGAATGCTTCGTGTTCATCCCCAACGACCTCGAGGCGGGGAAGGTCGCGAGCATCAGCGTGTTCGATCCCAACGTCGTCGCGGTGCGTGGAAATTACGACGAGGTCAACCGTCTCTGCAGCCAGCTCGTCGAGTCGACTCCCTGGGCCTTCTGCAACATCAACATCCGGCCCTTCTACGCGGAAGGGTCCAAGACCCTGACGTTCGAGACGGCCGAGCAGCTCGGTTGGAAGCTGCCCGACGAGATCATCATCCCGATCGGCAGCGGCTGCCAGTTCGTGCGCCACCGCCAGGCGGCGCGGGAGCTGGTCGAGTACGGCCTCGTGCGCGAGGACAGCGTTCCGAAATTCACCGGCGCCCAGGCGCTGGGCTGCGCCCCCGTCTACCACGCATTCCAGTCGCAGACGCCCGAGCGGGTGCTGCCCGTCAAGCCCGACACGATCGCCCGGTCGATCGCGATCGGCAACCCGTCCGACGGAATGTATGTGAACCGGATCGCGCGCGAGACGGGTGGTGTGGTCGAGGCTGTGAGTGAGGAGGAGATCGTGAACGGCATCCGGCTCCTGGCTCACACCGAGGGCATCTTCACCGAGACGGCCGGTGGAGTGACGATCGGCGTGCTCGCCAAGCTGGCCAGGGCGGGGCGGTGGGACGGGGACGAGGTGGTGGTCGCTTACGTGACCGGGCACGGCCTGAAAACCGCCGATGTGCTCGAGACCGCGAACGGTCATTCGCGACGCGTGGAAATAGAACCGACGCTAAAGTCGTTTCGCGAGAAGGTGAACATCTGATGGCACAGTTTCGAATCCCGGGTCCGCTGCGCCGTCTGGCGGACGGGCAGACCACCGTTGATGTCGAGGCGGGCGATCTCGCGGGCGCCATCGAGGCGCTTGACGCGCGCTATCCCGGATTCAGGGACCGCCTGCTCGATGAAAAAGGCGAGCTCCGTCAGTTCGTCAACGTGTATTTGAACGATGAGGACGTGCGGCTCGGTGCCGGGCTGGGAGCGAAGGTTAAGGCCAGGGACGAGATCTCGATCGTCCCGGCTGTGGCCGGAGGTCGTTAGCGGGGCTTAGACTCCGCTCCATGGGCCGGAGGCGGTTGAAGCTGATCTTCGGGCCGGCCATGGTGAAGGAGCCGGTGATCTACCAGCTTGGCAGGCAGTTCGCGCTGGTCACCAACATCCGACGGGCCGACGTCACCCGGGATCAGGGCTGGGTGCTGCTCGAGATCACCGGGGAACCGGATGAGCTTGACCGCGGCGTGGCCTACCTCGAATCGCGAGGGGTGACCGTGGAGCAAGCCGAGGGAGACCTGGTCGAGTAGGGCTCAGCGCCGCCTGATCAGCAGACGCGCCCCTGGCAGCGGTTTCGTTGACGGCGGCAGAGCGGAGATCACCTCTAACAGGCGCCGGCCTATCTCCTTGGTTTCCGTGCGGAACGGCGTGAAAGCGTCGGTGCCAGTCGGGTGGGCGCGGAAGTGCAGCTCGACCTTGCGACCCTGGCGTGCCGGGGCGTGTGAGGCGAGTCGATTGAAGTCCGGCGCCGGAACCAACCACCACACCACCGGCGCGAGGTCCAGGACCAGCACCACGACGTAGATCCATGAGGGGTCCTTCGGGATTGAGCTCTCGAAGTACGTGGCGTTCGACTGCACGAACCCGGAGGCTCCCAGCGCGAAGCACGCCTTCGCTTGCAGCGATGCAAAGGCGCTTTTGCCTTTGGCGGCTACGACGATGTCGCGGTGGTCGTCGTCCGCCTCGACATGAAACGGCACGAGCTCACCGTCAGACGTGAGCATCGCGTAGACCGCGAGCAAGTACTCGCCGATGCGGCCGGCCTGGACGTCACTCAGCTTCACAGGCTCCAGATTAAGATTGCCGTCGTTATGGAGCGCAGCGTCGACGTCGCGGTCATCGGCGGGGGGCAGGCCGGGCTCGCCACCAGCTGGTATCTCACCCAGGCAAACGTCGACCACGTCGTACTCGAGTCGGGCCGCGTCGCGGAAACCTGGCGCTCGCGGCGCTGGGACTCGTTCTGCCTGGTCACGCCCAACCAGTTCATCCACCTGCCCGGCGCGAAATACGACGGGACTGACCCGAATGGGTTCCTGCCCCTGGCGGAGCTCGTTGATTACTTCCAGTCGTGGGCCGACTCTTTTGACGCGCCCGTCGAAGGTAACACCACCGTTACAAAGGTCGAGGCGGACGGCGATCGATTTCTACTGACACTGGCCTCGGGGACGATCAAGGCCCGCACCGTGGTGGTGGCGACAGGCGCGTACCAACACCCCTACCGGCCCGCGGGTGCCGAGTCACTTCCCACGGACGTGGTTCAGCTCCTCGCCGAGGAATTCACGAATCCGACTGCTTTGCCTCCGGGCGCGGTGCTCGTGGTGGGGAGCGGTCAGACCGGGTGTCAGCTGGCGGAGGAGCTTCATGAGACGGGCCGCAAGGTATTCCTCGCGTGCGGCAGGTGCATCTGGGTGCCGCGCCAGATGGATGGGCGCGACGTCTTCTGGTGGATGGTCGAGTCAGGCTTCCTGGACCGGACGCCCGACAAGCTCCCTTCGCCGGTGGCGAGGCTCCTCGGCAACCCCCAAATCACCGGGCACGACAGGGGACACGACCTCAACTACCGTGTCCTTCGCGACCTCGGTGTCGAACTGCTTGGCCGTTACGCCGGTGCCGACGGCTCGAAACTTCAATTCGCTGACGACCTTGCCGCGAGCGTGGATTTCGGTGATGCGCGACTGCTCGACCTCTTGTCGTTCATCAGGGCCGGCTGCCCCCCGAAGGGGATCACTCCGCCCACGGTCGACATGCCGCCCCCACTTCGCATCAAGACGCGCACAGAGCTCGACATCGCCCGCGATGGAATCGGAAGTGTGATCTGGACCAGCGGATACCGGCCGGACTACGGATGGGTGAAGTTCCCGGTTTTCGACACCATGGGTTTTCCGGTGCAGGTGGACGGATGCACGATCGTGCCACGCCTGTACTTCATGGGCGTGCACTGGATGCGCAAGAACAAGTCGTCAATCCTGTATGGCGTGGGCGAGGACGCCGGGGTCGTCGCGCGGCGGATCGTCCAGGCCCGTTCCTAGGCGGCGGTAGGCTTAGCCAATGAAAATCGCTGTGGCGATGTCCGGTGGAGTGGACTCCTCTGTCGCCGCGGCGTTGCTCCAAGCCCACGGTCATGACGTGGTTGGCGTCACGCTGCAGCAGTGGCCGCGCGGTGACACGGAGTCCGCGAAACATGGCGGGTGCTGCTCGCTGAATGCCGTGGAGGACGCACGGCGCGTCGCCTCGCTGCTCGACATTCCTTATTACTGCTGGAACCTGGAGAAGGAGTTCGGCGAGCGTGTCATCGAGCCGTTTCGGCGCGACTACCTCGAGGGCCGCACGCCGAATCCGTGCGTCCGCTGCAACGCGTTCGTGCGATTCGACCTCATGCTCGGGCGCGTGCTCGAGCTCGGCTTCGACCGCCTCGCGACCGGGCATTACGCACGCATCGTGAACGGGTCTCGAGGTCCTGAGCTGCATACCGCCGTGGACGCGGCCAAGGACCAGTCCTACATGCTCTATCACCTCGATCGCGACCGCCTGGCGAAACTCGTGTTTCCTCTCGGGGCAATGACCAAGCCCGAGGTGCGCGAGCACGCCCGCGAGTTCGGGCTTCCGGTCGCCAACAAGGCGGAGAGCCAGGAGATCTGCTTCGTGCCGCGCGGCGAGACCGCGCGCTACCTGGCGGACCGCCTGCCGGTGCGCCCCGGCGCCGTGGTCGACTCGAAGGGACGCGAGCTCGGCACGCACCGCGGCACCCCCCTGTACACGGTCGGCCAGCGGAACGGTTTCGGCGACCTTTCCGAGGCCGGCCCCTGGTACGTGCTGCGGGTCGACGCGCCCACCAACCGGCTGTTCGTCGGCCGCAAGGAAGAGCTCGGCGTACGCAGGGTCGAGCTTCGGGATGTCAGCTTCATCGGCGGGCAGGAGTCTGACACCGTGCGGTGCGAGGCGCGGCTTCGCTACCACGCGCCTGCGATCCCGGGCGAGTATGCAGCGGGACGGCTTTCGCTCGACGAACCGTTCCTCGGCGCCGCGCCCGGTCAGTCCGCCGTGCTGTACTCGGGCAGCCGCGTCCTCGGCGGGGGGATCATCGCCTCCGCGTCGTGAGCGGTAGCCCGGACCTGATCCTCGCCGCGGTCCACTGGATCGAGTATCTCGGGCTGCTGGGCGCCATCGGCACGATCGTGGTCAGGCGTCTCGCGCGCCATCCTCCCGTGATCGCCTGGGCCCGCCAGCCGCCGCTGTACCTCGCGCTGGGCGTTGCCTTCGTGGGCGGCCTGGCCGTGGTCACGGTCGAAGGCTTCGATGCTGGAGCGCTGCCAGGTTGGGAGCGGCTCGCCCGCGTGGGGGCTGAAGGCCTGGCATTCGTCTTCTGCGTCCGGCGGTTCGGCTTTCCGGTGCCCCTTGCCCTGCTGGCGGCGGCGCTGCTTTCCGTGGCCGGGCACGCGACCGCGTACCAGCAGCCTGGGGCGGTGTTCGTAGATGTGGTCCATGTGCTATCGGCCGGAATGTGGGCCGGCGGAATCCTGGCCCTGGCCACGCTCCACCCGCCCGCCGGGTGGCGGGCACCAGAGGGGGGGGCTCTGCTCGACCGTTTCGGAGGCGTCGCCCTGATCGCCTTTGCCGTGACCGCCCTGACGGGCGTGCTTCGGGCGAGCGACCAATTGCACGACATCAGCGGCCTCTGGACGACCACCTACGGGGAGGTGCTGGGGCTGAAGTCAATCGGAGTCGTGATCATGCTCGTGCTTTCCGCCGTCGCTTGGCGGCGGGGGGTGCCGCTGGCCCGAGCCGAGGCGCTGGTGGCCCTGCTGGTGGTGGGCGCCACGGCCGTGCTCGCCGCTTTTCCGACGCCGCACTAAGATTCGGGGGTGGCCACCCTGCGCGAGGTCATGAAGACCACGCTGTATTCAGTGGACCCCTCGACAACCGTCGGCGAGGCGATCTCGCTGATGGCGCGGAACAGGATCGGGTCGGCCCTGATCATGGAGGACGGCCGGCTCGTCGGAATCTTCACCGAGCGCGACACGGTGCGCGCCATCTCGCAGTCGCACGACGCGCCGACCCACGAGATCTCGTCGTGGATGACACGCGACCCGAAGACGGTGAGCCCGGACCTCGACGTGGACGAGGCGATGAAGACGATGCTCGACAGCGGGTTCCGGCATCTGCCGGTGGTGGAGGGGGGAGAGGTGGTCGGCATGGTCTCCATGCGCGATCTCGCTGCGGAGCAGCAGTAGCCGCACGGTAGGCGCGCTAAGATAGTCGGCCCCGCCTCTCCGTAGTTTCGTGCGCCCAAAAATAAGGGGCGCAAAGGATGTGCAACCCTTGGGCCTGCTGGCGCTGCGGCGCTATCTCCCGTACCTGCGGCCCTATGCCGGGCTCGTGGTCGTCTTCGGGCTGGCGCAGCTCGGCAGCCTTGCGACGGCCGCGTCGATCCCGAAGATCATCCAGTACATCATCGACGGGCCGGTCACCCATCACCAGCTGACCCGGCTGGTCGAGTCGGCGGGTTTCCTGGTGCTGATCGCGCTGCTGGAATTCGTCTTCGTATACCTGCGCCGCAACTACTCCGGCACGGTCTCGCTGCGCATGGAGACCGATTTGCGCAACGACTTTTACGCGCACCTGCAGTCGCTTCAGGTTTCCTTCCACGACAACTGGCAGTCGGGACAGCTGCTGTCGCGCGCGGTCTCCGACATAGCGACGGTCCGCCGGTTCGTGAGCTTTGGCCTGATCTGGTTCCTCCAGACGATCGTCACGTTCGCTGTGGTCTTCGTCCTGATGCTGGAGCTCGACTGGAAGCTCGCGATCGTCGTGACCGTGTGCATGCTGCCCATTGCCTACTTCAGCCACCAGTTCCAGGAGAAGTACAAGCCCATCGCGCGCCGGCTGCAGGATCAGCAGGGCGACCTCACGACGATCATCGAGGAGATGGCTACGGGCGTCCGCATCATCAAGGCCTTCGGCCGGATGCCTTTGATGCAGAAACGCTTCGAAGACCAGGCCCGACTGCTGCGCGCGACCAGCCTCACGGGAATCTCGTCGCGCGCCTTGCTGTGGACGCAACTCAACTTCCTGCCGAACCTTTCGCTGGTTGCCGTCTTGCTGCTTGGCGGCTACAACGTCGTGCAGGGCACCTTGACCATCGGCGGCCTGATCGCGTTCATGAACTACGTGTTCATGCTCACCTGGCCCATGGATGCCATCGGGTGGGTGATGTCGATGAGTGAGGAATGCCAGACCGCATCGCAGCGCTTGAACGAGGTGCTCGATTCGCACCCCGAGATCGCGGACCACCCCGGCGCCCGCGCGCTCGACCGCTGCCGCGGACACGTCGAGCTGCGCGGGGTGGGCTTCAAGTATCCGAAGTCAAACGAATGGATAGTGCGCGACCTGAACCTGGTCATCGAGCCTGGTGAGACGGTCGGTATCGTGGGCCGGACCGGGAGCGGCAAGACGACGCTCGCCTACCTGCTGCCGCGGCTCTACGACGTGGACGAGGGCGCGGTGCTGCTCGACGGCGTCGACATACGCGAGCTGCAGCTGCGTTCCCTGCGCTCGCACATCGGAGTCGCGTTCGAGGATCCGATCCTGTTCTCCGCTTCCGTGCACGAGAACCTCGTGATGGGCCGCCCCATCGTGTCGGATGAAGAGCTGAAGCGCGCCATCGACGTCGCCCGCGCTGGATTCGTGTGGGACCTGCCGTGGGGCCTCGAGACGCGCGTGGGTGAGCAGGGCTACACGCTCTCGGGAGGCCAGCGCCAGCGGCTTGCGCTGGCCAGGGCGATACTGGGAGGACCGCCTGTGCTGGTGCTGGACGACCCTCTCTCGTCGGTCGACGTGCACACCGAGGCGGTGATAGAAGAATCGCTGGCGCGCGTGCTCGAGGGCGTGACCGGGCTGCTGGTCGTGCACCGGCCTTCGACGCTGGCGCTCGCCGACCGCGTCGCGCTGCTCGACGGCGGGAGGATCGCCGCCCAGGGCACGCACACCGAGCTCATGAAGTCGAGCGATCTCTATCGGGCCCTGCTCTCGCAGGAGTACGAGCGCAGCCAAGAGGAGGTTCCCGCGTGAGCGCGATCGCCCCAGGCGACCGTTGGCGCGGCGTCGCATCCGAGGAGATCGACGAGTTTTCGGCGAGCGTCGCGGGCCTCCTACGGCGGCGGAGCCGCCGGCTGCTCGCCGACCTCGCGCGGCCCTACCACTGGCCGATCGCGCTGGCGGGATGCCTGATCGTCATCCGGTCGGCGGCGTACCTCTCGCTGCCATATCTGGTGGGCCTGGGCATCGACAAGGGCATCCGTCCAGGAGGCAGCGGCAACCTGACGACCCTGGAGGTGATCGTGAGCGTGCTGCTCGTCGCGCTGGTGGTCAACGCCCTCGCCAACTACGCGTTCCTGCGCCTGTCAGGGCGGATTGGTGCGGACGTACTGTTCGACTTGCGCAGGAGCCTGTTCGCGCACGTGCAGGAGCTCTCGCTCTCGTTCTACGAGCGTTACACCTCGGGGCGCATCATCTCGCGGCTGACCTCGGACATCGATGCGCTCAACGAGCTGCTCGCGACAGGTCTGACCTCGGTCATCACGTCGCTGATCTCGGTGGTGGCGATCACGGTCATCCTTCTGCGACTGGACGCCCGGCTCGGTCTGGTCACGGTCGTCGCGATGCCGATCGTGCTCGCCATGACCCTGTGGTTCCGGAGCAACTCCGCCCGCTCGTATCGCGCTGTGCGCCGTGCCATCGTCCTCGTGATCGTGCACTACGTCGAGTCGCTGGGCGGAATCAGGGCAGTGCATGCCTTCCGCCGCGAGGCTCGCAACCAGGAGATCTTCGAAGACGTCAACGGGCGCTATCGCGACGCCAACATCTGGTCGAACCGGCTCGCGTCGACATTCGGCCCCGCGATCAACCTGCTTGGCCGCCTGACGACGACGACGGCGCTGCTGTTCGGAGGCTACCTCGTCGTGCAGGGCCAGCTGACGCTGGGTGTGCTGACGGCGTTCGTCCTCTACCTCCGGCAGTTCTTCGAGCCGATGCAAGACCTGTCCCAGTTCTACAACGTGTTTCAGGCGGCGGGCGCAGCGCTCGAGAAGCTCGCCGGCGTCATCGAGGAGTCGCCGACCGTTCCCGAGCCCGCGTCGCCGGTGAGCATGGGCGACGTGCAAGGCGCGGTCGCCTTCGAGCACGTGACGTTCGCGTATCGCGACAAGCCCGTGCTGCACGACATCGACCTGCGAATCCCCTCAGGGCAGATTGTTGCCGTGGTGGGGGAGACCGGGGCGGGCAAGACGACGATGGCGCGCCTGATGGCGCGGTTCTACGACCCGACGGTTGGGCGCCTGACCCTCGACGGGGTCGAGCTGCGGTCGATTGCGGTGGGGGATTTGCGCCGGGCCGTTGCAATGGTGACGCAGGAGACGTTCTTGTTTTCAGGGACGGTGGGGGAGAACCTCATGTTCGGCCGGCCCGACGCGTCGCGCGAGGAGATGATCGCGGCCGCGCGCGCGATCGGGGCCGACGGGTTCATCAGCGCGATGCCCAACGGGTACGAGACCGACGTGAGGCGGCGTGGGGTGCGGCTCTCCTCTGGGCAGCGGCAGCTCGTCGCGTTCGCGCGCGCCTTCCTCGCCGACCCGCGCGTGCTGATCCTCGATGAGGCGACCTCGTCTCTGGACCTGCCCTCGGAGCGCCTCGTTCAGCGCGCTCTGCGGACGCTGCTGCGCGGCCGGACCGCGGTGATCATCGCCCACCGCCTGTCCACCGTCGAGATCGCGGACCGGGTGCTGGTCGTGGACGGTGGCCGGGTGGTGGAGGACGGCGCGCCGGCGGACCTGCGCCAGCGCAGCGGGGCCTACGGGTTGCTGCACCGGCAGTGGGTGGAATCGCTGGCCTGAGCAAGCCGCCATTGCGGCACAGTTCACGGTTGGCTGCATCCGGCGTGGCGAGCTATGGCGCGGTCGAGGTATCCAGGTAGAAGCGCCGCCACCCCACTTTCTCGAAGCCCAAACCCGCGAGGATCGGGGCGGACATGTTCCCACCCCACACGGTGAGCCCGTCCACCCCCGCCTGCCGGGCGATATCGTGGCGGGCCGCCACGAGGGCGCGGTAGATGCCGCGGCCGCGGAATTTCGGGCGCACCGCACCTCCCTGGAGGATCGCCGCCGCCGGCGCATACACGCTCATCCCGGCCGCCCCGGCCGGGTCGCCGTCCACGGTCGCGAGCAGGAGGTGCCGGTTTCCCTGCGCCCGGAAGTTGAGGCGGCGCCGGTCCTGCATGGCGATGGATTCAGGTGACTCAACGGGCATCTCGGCCTCGAACGCCTCGACCGCAGCGCCGTCAGCCCTCCGGAAGGTGTCGAGATCCGCGAGCGCGTCGCGAATCTCCAGGCCCTTGATCGGTGGAGATTCCACCTTCGCATCTATGGACATCACCATCACCTCCGACTCGACGCCGTGGGGATCTGGTCGAACGCCGTGCTTCGCGAGGTGGCCGGCGAAGTCTGGCGGCTCCGCTTGGGGATCCAGAGTCCACATGAAAGGAAGGTGGCGCGAAGCGAAAATCGCGCGTGCCTCGCGGATCACATCATCAGCTTCAGTCGCTGCGCATCTGATCCAAGACACGTTGTTCGGGCCCGCGATCGGGAAGTCCGGCTGGATCGTGGCGCGGTAGCGCGACGTGGCGATGATCTCGATCCCAGGCCCCGGCTCCGGGCGGAAGTGGTTGGCGAAGTCGATGAGCGCCTGCGATACTGCCTGCATGGCTGCATTGTCGCGCGCGCTCGCCCGCTGGGACCCGCTGCGGGTCGCGGCGGCGTTCCTGGGGCTCGCGGTGGTGGCCCTGGTGGCGGCCTACGGGGTCAGCCTGACCGTCTCGCAAGCCACTCCTGGCGCCATCGTCGCGGTGGTCGCACTCGTGGGGATCGCGGGTTCCGGGCTCCTGTATGCTTGGCGCCTTGGAGCCGGCGGCATCGTCGACTAGCCGGTCAACCCCCTCTCAGCAACCACGGAGTGCCGATGGACTCCCTCCACGCGATTGGCTTTTACGTGTCCGCCGCGATCTCGATCGGGGGCGGGCTGCTGGTGGCGTTCGTGCCCGGGCGCGGCGCGCGCGGGGTGGCGGTGGGGGTTTCCGGCCTCGGGATCGCGGGGCTCTACGCCTCCCTGTCCACGGACTTCGCGGGTCTCGCGGTGCTCGTCTGTTATGCGGGTTGCGCCCTGCTCATCGCCGGGCCGCGATACCGGATCGTGGACTCGCCGGTCGGTTTCGCGTGGCGCCAGGTCGGGGCTGTCGCGGCCGCGGGCCTGTTTGCGGTGCTGTCCTACGCCGCCTTCCGAGGCGACTTCGTCGAGGCGACGTACCGAGGTGGTGAGATCGGTGCGGCCGCGGTCGGTCGGGTTCTCTTTGTGCACGACGCGCTGGCGACGGAGGCCGTAGGCGTGCTGATTCTCATCGCGCTCGTCGGTGCGACCGCAGCCTGGCGAGTGCGGGATCGCGGCCGGTGAGCGCCAGCCTCGTGTCCGTCCTCTTCGTCGCGGTCGCCCTGGTCGCGGTGGGCGCGTTCGTCGCGACCTGGAAAAAAGACCTCTCTTCAGCGCTCGCCGGCCTGCCCTTGATGTTCGGAGGGGCGGGTGTGGCTTTCGCCGGCGCGGCACGATTCTCTGCGGCGGGCGACCCGAAGATCTTCGGCCAGGAGGTCGCGGCGCTGCTCGCAGTCGCGGCGCTTGCACTGGTCGCGCTCGGCGTGGGGATCGCGGGCCGGGGGACGTCGCGCTGAACCTTCTCCTCGCCCTCTCGAACGTCGCGGCCGCGGCGTCCGGCACCGCTTCCGGATCTCGCGCGCCGTCGGGATTCACATTCGACCCGGCGACGACGCTCCCGTGGGCGGTGCCGCTGATCGTCATGGCTCCGTTCGCGGCATTCCTCATCGCTCTGTCGAGCGTGCGCACCCGCCGGTCCTCGGCGAACCTCGCCATGTTCGGCGCGGTGGTCACCCTGCTCGCGAGCTTGCTGGTGGGGTGGGGCCTCGCAAAGAGGACAACGCCGTTCCTCGCGACCTACTCGTACATCAATCTGCCGGTGGCCGTCACGGGGCCGGCCAATTTCCAGGGATTCGGCATCGACATCGTGCTGCGGGTCGACCACGTCGGCATCGTGGCGCTGATCGTGGTCGAGCTCTGCGTGATCGGAGTGCTCGGCTGGCACCAGGTGATGGGCCGCTCGGAGCCGGGCGCCGCGCGATTCAACGCGCTGATGAGCGTGCTCCTCTTCGGCGCCATAGGCGTGCTGGTCAGCTGGGACCTGGCGGAGCTGCTCGCGTTCTGGGGCGTCACCGGCGCCGCGACCTACCTGCTGCTCGCACATCGCTGGGGGATGGACGAGGCGGCGCTACGCGCGCGGGTCGCGCTCGCCCTTCCATTCGTCACCGATCTTTCGCTGCTGTGTGGAGTGGCGTGGCTGTACGCGCGATACGGCGTCAACAACTTGACCACGCTCCTACCCATCCTTCACACCAACCCGGGCTGGACGGAGCGTTCCCTGGTGGTTGCGTCCATCCTTCTCTTCGTCGCGGTGGCTGGGCGCCTGGCGCTGTGGCCGCTCCAGTCCTGGGTCACGCGAACAGCGGTGACCGCTCCGCCCGCCGCCTCAGCTGTGACGCAGGCGGTGTGGTCGGTGCTCGCGATCGTCGTCCTGTACCGCCTGATGCCGATCGTCGTCGCCTCCAACGCTCAGACCGTGAAGGGACTGCTCTATGGGTGCGGGGCGGCCGCGATCGTCGCTCCGCTGCTCGCATTGGTCGGCAACGAGCCGCGCCGCATCGTCGCGTTGCTCGGCTCGGGCGCGACCGCGGTCGGCGCCGCGGTCGTGATCCACGGCTTCCAGGTGCAGGGTGCGACCTTTGCGATTGCGGGAATCGCATGCGTGATGGCGGTCGCGCCGGCGCGTGCGGGTGCCGTGCTTGCTGTGTCGGCGATCGCCGCGGCGATGCGTACGGACGATCTTGTCGAGATGGGTAACGCCTGGACGCGGATGCGGACGAGCGCACTGGCCGTGCTGGTCGCGGCGATCGTCATGGGCCTGAGCACCGTGGGGGCCCTCGCCTTTGGCGTGAGCTCGCGGTCCAACCTGGGGCTGGCGATGGGCGAGGCGGTGTTGCTGATCGCCCTCGGAGGGGCGCGGATCTTCCTGGGGGTGTCGATCGGGCCGCTGCGAAGGCGGCGAACCTTCGTACCGGACCGCGTGCGCGAAGCGCCGTCGCCCTCCCTGGCGTGGCCTTACTGGCTCGGCGGCGCGGGCGCGCTCCTGCTGATCGCGTCGCTGATCCATGGCTGGCTCGACTTCCTCGACGGCAAGAAGCATCCGGCTCCGACCCCGGGGGCATACCTGCTGTGGGTCGTGGTGGTGCTGATCGGCTTCGCGCTGCCCGTGCTCGCGTATGTACGCGACCAGGACGGCGCGCTGCACGTTTCGGCCTGGGCCGGCATATGGTTGAGGCGTCTCACCCGTGTGACCTCGAGCAGCTTCGCACGATTCATCGTGGCGCCGGTGAGCGAGATCGCGGTGCGCCTCGGCGAGCGCTGGATCCCGGCCGGCGACGGGGGCGTCGGGAGGGCGCTTGACACGACCGGACGGCTGGCCGTCTCCGGCGCACGTTTGCCGGTTTTGCCGCTGCTGATCCTCGCCGCCGTCGTCCTGACGGTGGTGGTCGGGCTCGTCGCGCCTGGAGTCTTCCGATGATCTGGCAAGCCATATTCGCGGCCAGCCCGAGCCCGACCCCGGCGCCCACCGTGCCGGGCGCGGGCATCTTCTCCACCTCGCTTCTGCTCAGCATCACCATCTGGGTGCCTGTCGTCGTCGCCATCGCGATCGCCACGATGCCGAACCCGCGCGGCCGCTACGACACGTTGATGAAGCAGATCGCATTCTTCACCAACCTCGGCCTGATGTTCGTGCTGGGAGTCGCCTACAACCAGTTCCAGTCGTTCCTTCCGACCGTGCAGTACGAGGAGAAGGTCCCCTGGCTCCAGGCGGTCGGTGCGGTCTATCACCTCGGGGTGGACGGTCCTGGAATGACGATGCTCATCCTGTCCGGCGCGATCGGAATCGTGTCGGTCCTCGCGTCGCTCGGAATCCGCGAGCGCGTGCGGTCGTACTTCTGCCTGCTCCTTCTCGCACAGGCGACCGTCAACGGGGCCATCGTCGCGCGAGACATGTTCGTCCTGATCCTGTTCTGGTCCGCCGCAGCGGTTCCGCTCGCCCTGCTCGTCCTGGGCTGGGGCGGGCACCGGCGCCACGAGGCCGCGTGGAGGTTGCTCGGTTACTGGGGACTGGGCACGGGCGCGCTGATTATCGGAACCATGGCGCTGTACTCCGCGGCGGGCGGGAGCAGCTTCGACATGGACGTGCTCTTGAAGGCGGCCATCAGCCCGCGCGTCCAGCTGGCCGCGGGGATCTTGATGATCGTCGCCGCCGCGACCAGGCTCCCACTCTTTCCACTGCACGGATGGGCCCGCGACGTCTACTCCGAGGCGCCGGTCGGCGTCACGGTGATCGTTGCGGGCAGCGCGTCGCGCCTGGGCGCATACCTTCTATTACGGACGCTGGTCGCGGCCGAGCCCGCGGCCGCTCACCTGCTGGCCCCGGGGCTCGCGGCGCTTGCAGCTCTGACCGTCGGGTACGGCGCGCTGGTCGCGATGCGCCACCACGACATCCGGCAGGCCAGCGCTTACCTGGCCCTGATCCCGGGCGGGGTGACGGTTCTCGCGCTGGCGGCCCTCCAGCCGCTCTCCATCGCCGGGGCCGTCCTCTCGCTGTTCGCCGGCGGCCTTGCGGCGGCGCTCATCGTCAGCGTGTGCGCGACGTTGGCGGAACGCGCCCAGTCGCGCAGCCTGCACGTGCTCGCCGGCCTGGCGCCGCGCATGCCGATCCTGACGTGGCTCATGGTGATCGCGGGCCTGGCGGTGCTCGGAGTTCCTCTGCTCGCGACCTTCACCTCCAATCTCCTGACCTTTTTCGGCTCCTTCAAGACTCAGCCGATCGGGGCCTTTGCGGTTGCCGCGGGCCTGGCGCTCGGGGCGATCGCGGTGGCTTCCCTGTGGCGGCGGGTGTTGTTTTCCGCCCCGAACCCGGACGCGCCCGGGGTGTCGGACGCTTCGCTGGGTGAGACCTGGTACCTGGCGTTGCTGGCGGGTGGACTCCTGTGGGTCGGGCTCTTCCCGAGCGGTCCAAAGCTACCCGGCACCGACTCGCCGCTGTTCGACCAGGGTCTCGTCAACGTCCTGTCCGCCGGCCTCAGCGACATCGCATCGCCCTACGTGCTTCCGACTCCGGGACCTGGCGGGTGAAATACCTGGTCCTGCTCCCAGAGGCGCTGGTGGTCGCGGCCGCGGTGCTCGTGCTGCTGGCCGGCCGGCTCGGATGGCTTTCGCAGGGCGGTTTCCGGCGCTCGCTGCCGGCGGCCGTGGCGCTGGTCACGCTCGTGGCGCTCGGCATCGAGCTGTGGGCCGGCGCCACCCTCGCGACGTACTTCGAGGGCGCGTTCCTGCAGGACCGATTCGCGCTGTTCGCCAAGGCGGCCGTCCTGCTGACCGCGACCATCGCGTTGGCCGTCGTCGACTGGACGGCAGAGGACTCGATGACCATCGGGCTGGCCATGCCGCTGCTGGCGACCTTCGGCGTGATGGTCGCGGCTTCCGCGGGAGACCTGGTCGCGCTGTGGGCCGGGCTCGAAGTGGCGGCCGCCGCGGGTGTGGTCATGGTCGCCGTGCGGCGCCCCGACCTCGCGCTCAGGCTGCTGGTCACTGGCGGCGTGGCGAGCGCCCTGCTGCTGATCGGGCTCGCGTTCCTCTATGCGTCGGCCGGTACATCC
Organism: Candidatus Dormibacteraceae bacterium; assembly: GCA_050734495.1. GTDB lineage: Bacteria > Chloroflexota > Dormibacteria > Dormibacterales > Dormibacteraceae > Palsa-870. The sequence goes on along the minus strand of JBOHUQ010000126.1, from coordinate 16,268 downwards.
AGCCTCGCCACGATCCGCGCGGTCCTTTTCAGCGGTACACCGACCATCGCACTGGCCATCCCAGTGTTTCTCGTGATGAGCGGGCTGGCGGTTCGTGCGGCGCTGGCGCCGTTCCAGGTGGCGTCGATACCGGCGAGCCTCGGCGCGTCGCCGCTGGGAGCCGGGTTGGTGCTCGGCCTGGTGGCGGCCGCCGCGGCTACCGTGGCGATCAAGGTGGTGGGCGCGCTCACCCCGATCCCCGCGGTGTACTCGACGTACCTCGAGGTGATCGCTGCGTTCGCGATGGTCGGGGGCGGGGCGGCGGCGCTGGCGGCGCAGTCGGCGCGAGTGCGCGTGGCCTACCTCGCGGCGGGGCAGATCGGTTGGGTCGCAGCCGGGCTCGTGACCCACTATCGCGGCGGGCTGGCGGGATCCCTGTTCCTGCTGGGCGCGTTTGCGGTGGCCGCGACCTGTGCGCCGGCGGTCATGGGCCGGGCGGAAGGCGGGGAGCAGGCGCTGGCCGGAATGGGCGTGCTGCGGCCCGCGCGTGCGGCCGGGCTTTCCCTCGCGATGCTGTCGCTGGCGGGGGCCCCGCCCCTGGCTGGATTCTTCGGCGAGTTCGCCGTTGCGGCGGCCCTGGCGCAGAGCGCCCACTTCGCGCTGCTGGCGCTCGGTGTGCTTGGAACCGCGCTCAGCCTCGTGGCGGTGGTCGGGACGATGCGTGTCATGTACATCCAGAGCCCGCCTGACGACGCGCGGCGCACGACCCGGTTGCCGGTGATGACAGGGTTGTCAGCGTTCGGGGCCGTGGCCTTTTGCGTCGTAATCGCGGTGTACGGCATCTTCTCGAGCCCGCTCCTGGGCCTGGCGGACCAGGGAGCAGAGGCGCTGGGGCTGCGGTAGACTCGCGCCAACGGTCGTAGCTCTCGTCGTAGTACACGTCCTGGAGGTCCCGCCTGGCCTTGCGTTCCCGCAAGAGCGCGCCCGCCGCGCGCAAGCGACGCATTCGTGCGCGCCCCCGCCCGCGCCGCCCCCACAAGCGCCGGTCGCATTTCTGGCTGATGCGGCTTGCCCTGGTGAGCCTGATCGTGATCTCGTCGATGGGCCTGATCGGGACTGCGGGGACGATCGGGGTCGTGGACTACTTCGCGGGCGACCTGCCCTCGATCCAGGCGATCCAGGCCGCGAACCTCACCCAGACGACTCGCATTCTCGACCGCAACGGCGCCGTGATCGAATCGCTGTATCACCAGAACCGCACCGTCGTGCCGCTCAAGCAGATCAGCATCAAGTTGCAGGAGGCGACCATTGCGACCGAGGACCGCACCTTCTACTCGAACTCGGGCGTCGATTACAGGCGCCTCGCCATCGCCATCGGGTATGACCTGACGCACCACTCGTCCACGCTGGGTGGCTCGACGATCACCGAGCAGGTCGTGAAAAACATCGTCCTGGACTCCACGGAGGCGCAGAGCCGGACCGTCAGTCGCAAGTTTCGCGAGCTGCTGCTGGCGGAGGAGATGGAGCGCCGCTACTCCAAGCAGCAGATCCTCGAGCTCTACTTGAACACGATCAACTACGGCAACGGCGCGTATGGGGCGGAGGCCGCGGCCGAGACGTACTTCCAGGTGCACGCGAGCGATCTGAGCTGGGCTCAGGCGAGCTTTCTCGCCGGCGTGCCGCAGGCGCCGGCGGACTACGACCCTTTCGGAACGCCGGACCAGCTGGCGTTTGCGAAATCGCGCTGGCGCTCCGTCCTCGACGGGCTGGTCACGATGGGCGACCTGAGCCGGTCCGCAGCCGACGCGGTCTTCAACAGCGACCTCGTCGCGAAGATGATCGCGGCACACAAGGCCCTCCCCGGGTCGCACAACCCGCTCACAGCGCATTTCGTCGACTACATCGAGCGGTACATCATCCAGCGCTACGGAGCGCAGGCGCTGTACGAGGGAGGGCTGCGCATCACGACGACGCTCGACCTGGGCACGCAGGCGATGGCCGACAAGTGGGTGAAGGCGGGCGTTGCCACATATGCGAAGCGCGGCGTGAACACAGGCGCGATGCTGGTGATGAATCCGGCGGACGGTGAGATCCTCGCGATGGTCGGCAGCGCCGACTACAACAACGCTGCGATCCGTGGCCAGATCAATCTGACCGGCGTCGATCCGTTGGGGTGGCGTGGCGTCGGATCGTCCTTCAAGGTGTACACGTACGCGGCCGCGCTGCAGGCCGGCCTGGTGACGCCGGCCAGTCTTTTGAACGACCAGTCGGGGGTCATCGGGGGGACCACGTTCAGCGACTGGGACGGCAAGCACGAGGGGTGGATAACGCTGCGCACCGCGCTCGCTCAGTCGCGCAACCTGCCCGCGCTGTGGACGTACGGCATGGAGGGTGGGGATCGCGTCGTCAGCCTGCTGCACAACCTGGGCGTCACCGCCACGATCCAGAGCCCGGCAGGCGTCGCGACCACGCTGGGCCCGGATGCGATCTCGATGGCTGAGCATCTCGCGGCCTACTCCGCGTTCGACAACGGCGGATACCGGATCAGCCCGCACGCCGTGCTCAAGGTGACGGATGCGACAGGCAAGGTGCTCGAGTCATTCGATCCGGCCGCCGGCCGCACGCAGGTCATCAGCCCCGACCTCGGGTACGTGATGACGGACCTGCTGCGCGGACCCGTGAAGCTGTACCTGGGCGCCCTGGGCGGCAAGCCGGTGGCGGGCAAGTCGGGCACGACGGAGGCCTACACCGGGTCGATCTTCATCGGCTACACGCCGAACCTCGCGATCGCCGCGTCGCTCATGCACATCGACGCCGGGGCCACATGCAACTCGGGCTTTGCGTATCTCGCGACCAACTTTCCGCCCTCGGGCTGGCAGTGCCCGACCTCGGTGCTGTTCGGCGAGAACGTCGGCATCTCGGTGTGGAAGCCGTTTGTCGAGGAGTACTACCAATCGCATCCATGGCCGGAGATGTGGGTACAGCCGGCGGGAGTCGTAACCCGCCAGGTGTGCACGTACGACGGCGGATACGTGACCAGCGGTGGTATGAGCGAGATCTTCCTCAAGGGAATCGGCGAGCCCGCTTACCCGTGCGGCGCCAACCCGCACCCGGGGCAGGCGCCTTATGTCCCCCCGGCCGCGTCTCCGTCGCCAGCTCCGTCGCCGTCGCCCAGTCCACACTGATCGGCGTGTATTCGGACACGCCGGCGCGCGTCGCCACCACCCTTTACGTCATCGCGGGCCTCGCCTGGGCGTGGCTGAGCGGGCAGCCCGGGCCGGCGTGGCTGGAGGCAGCGTGGTTTACCGCCGTGGCCGCGGTCGGCGCCGGTTTGCCCGGTCCGGCGAACCAGGTGTCGCTGGCTCGCGCGTACCTGGCCGCACCGGCGCTGGTCTATGCGATGCACCAGGACTTTGGACTGCTTGCGGTGTGCGTGGCGATCGCCGGCCTCACCGACCTCGTGGACGGCACGGTCGCGCGGCGTTTCATACGCGCGTCGAACCTGGGAGGCGCCCTCGACCCGGTCGTCGACGGACTCTTCCTTGGAGCGCTCGCCATCGGCCTGGCCGCCGGCGGAGCATTCGCGATGTGGCTTGCCATCGTCGTGATAGCGCGCTACCTGGTGCCCGCGCTGGCGGGCGGCATATTGCTGGCGACAGATCGGCGGCCTGAGCTTCGCCACACCGTCACGGGACAGATCTCCACCTCGCTGATCATCGTGCTGGTCGGCGGCATCTGCCTGTTCCGGTTCTTGGGCCAGGACACGACCAACGTCGTGATCGGCGCCGAGGTGGTCATTCCGATCGCCACAGTCGCGACGTTTGTGCACCTGGGGTGGGCGGCGCGGCGGCCGGTGGTCGCGACTGAGCCGGGGTAAGATGCTCTTGGTCGCGCCAAGTGGGCGCGGTGTCCTTTTTAGACACGGCACAGTGCGCGATTTCTGCGCCCGGGTAAGATGCTCTTGGTCGCGCTAAGTGGGCGCGGTGCCTTTATAGACACGGCACCGCCCGCGCTTTCTGCGCCCGGGTAAGATGCTCTTGGTCGCGCTAAGTGGGGTGCTGGCGGTACCCTGAACCGGCAATCCGCCTTAGCCGGACCGAACTCCCGTGCTGAGGTCTGGGTTCTCACGCCTGGCCGCGGCGAACGGCGTTGAAGGTCGGGACCTGCGCAGCTCGGGTCTCTGAACCCCGTCAGGTCCGGAAGGAAGCAGCGGTAAGGAGAAACTCGAGGGTGCCGCAGTCATCCGGGCCGGAGCCGTGGACCGCGGTGCGAGCTGGGGGCCTTCGATCGAGGCGGGGGTGCGCGACCATGAAACGCAATGCCTGAGTACCAGAGCCTCTACCGCAAGTACCGCTCGCAGACGTTTGGCGACCTGGTCGGCCAGGAGGCTGCCTCGCGAGCGCTGCAGGGCGCGATCAGCAGCGCGCGCGTCGCGCACGCGTACCTGTTCAGCGGGAGCCGGGGGACGGGTAAGACGTCGGCCGCGCGCCTGCTCGCGAAGGCTTTGAACTGCACGGGTCGCGCGCGCCCGTCCGCCGAACCGTGCAACAAGTGCCAGTCGTGCGTCGAGATGACCGCTGGGTCCGCGCTCGACCTGATCGAGATCGACGCCGCGTCCAACCGCGGCATCGACGAGATTCGCGACCTGCGCGAGAAGGTGAACCTCGCCCCGGCGCTGGGACCGTTCAAGGTCTACATCATCGACGAGGCGCACATGCTCACCGAGCCGGCGTTCAACGCGCTGTTGAAGACGCTCGAGGAGCCGCCACCCCACGTCGTTTTCATCCTGTGCACGACCGACGCGCAGAAGATCCCGCTGACGGTGATCGGGCGTTGCCAGCAATTCGTGTTCCGGCGCCACAGCGAGGAGCAGATCACGGCGCGGCTGACGCACATCGCTGGGTCCGAGAACGTGAAGGTGGACTCGGAGGCGATGCAGCTGATCGCGCGCACGGCGCAGGGCTCCATGCGCGACGCCGTGGGGCTGATGGACCAGCTCGTGCCGCTCACTTCCGGGCCCATCACTCTGGAGTCGGCGCGCGCGCTGTTGGGGATCGCCGATCCCCGGTTGTTGGATTCGTTGCTGGACGACGTGCTCGCGGGACGCGCGGCTGAGGCGCTGGCGGAGCTGAGTCGCGTCTATGCCGCCGGCGCGGAGCTGCGGCAGGTGGTGCGGGGCTTGATGGAGGAATGCCGAGACCGGTTGGTGGTGGCGCTCACCGGGCGGGACCAGGCGACGGCGCGGCGGCTGTCCAGCGTGCTGGATGCGCTGCTGCACCTTGATGGGGAGGTCCGGCGGCACGCTGAACCGCGGTTCCTCGTGGAGGCGACCTTGGCGCGGCTGGCGGTTGAGCTGGGGACGGAATCCGCGCCCTCGCCAGAGGGTGGCCCCCCACCCGCCAGTGCCCTGCGGGCAGTGGCGACCTCCCCGGCGAGTGGGGAGGCCAGGGCCACAGCGACCTCCCAGGCGAGCGGGGAGGTGAGGGTGATTGCGCCTGGGCTCGAGGAGCCGGCGGTTGCCGGTGGGGACGTGAGCGGGTGGTCGGAGGTGCTCGAGAAGCTGAATCGCACCGTGCGCGCCGCTTACCTCGATGCGCAGCCTGAGGTCGATGGGACGCTGCTGGTCTTGTGGTTTCGGTATGGCTTTCATCACAAGAAGGCCCAGGAGCAGTCCATGCAACTGATGCCGCATGTGCGCGCGTGGCTGGGGGACGGCGTGAAGGTCGACTTCCGCCTCAGGGATGGCGACCCGGCGAAGGCGGCCCCCAAGCCGACCCCTGAGGACGATCCATTCGTCCGCGAGGTGGTGCGCCGGTTCGACGGCCGCGTGACGAGGGTGAAGGAGGTGTCCGAGTGAAGGACCCGATGAAGATGCTGCGGCAGGTCCAGCAGATGCAGGACAAAATGAGCAAGGTGCAGGCGGACCTGGAAAACGAAACTGTCGAGGCGACGGCGGGGGGTGGCGCGGTGCGCGTGGTGGCGAGCGGCACGCAGAAGCTCGTGTCCGTGACGATTGATCCCGAGGCCGCGTCCGACACCGAGATGCTGCAGGACCTCGTGGTCGCGGCGGTCAACGAGGCGATGGAAAAGTCGAAACAGCTCGCCGCATCGAAGATGCAGGCGGTGGCGTCCGGGCTCGGACTTCCACCCGGCCTTCTCTAGCCGATAGCGATGCCGCAGCTGCCGGAGCCGCTGGAACGGCTCATCCAGGAGCTCTCGCGACTGCCGGGCATCGGACCCAAGACCGCGCAACGGCTCGCCTTCCATCTCTTGCGCGCGGACAGCCAGCGGGCCGCCTCGCTCGCGCATGCCATCGAGGACGTCAAGGCCCGCATCGGCTACTGCGAGCGCTGCTACAACATCGCCGAGGGCAGTCTTTGCTGGATCTGCCTATCGCCGCGGCGCGACGCCACGCTGCTCTGTGTGGTGGAGTCGGCGCTCGACGTGCTCGCGATCGAGAGGACGTCAGAGTTCGGCGGACTCTACTTCGTCCTGCAAGGCGTGATCTCGCCGATCGACGGTATCGGACCCGACCAGATCCACGTGCCGCGGCTGCTCGACCGGGTGCGGGAGGAAGGCGTGCTCGAGGTGATCGTCGCGACCGACGCGGACATCGAGGGCGAGGCGACCGCCCTCTACCTGCAGCGCGCGCTCGAACCTTTGGGGACGGCAGTGACCCGGCCGGCGCACGGGCTGCCGGTGGGCGGCGACCTCGAGTATGCCGACGAGCTGACCCTGGCCCGAGCCATGTCCGGCCGGCGGGCATTCTGATCGTCGAGCCTCCCATCCCACCTCGACGAGTGGGGATACGGGCCGGCTCTCAGGTCGCCTTGCAAAGGCGGGCGGGAGACCGGTACAATTCGCGGGTTGTCCTGACGGAAGGCTTCGTGCGCCCAAAAAGCGCAGGAGGTCGTCAGGGTGACCAGCACTTTGACAACTGAAGAGTGGGAAAGACTCTGAGAGTCTTATGACTCAGGACGAGTGTCTTGGGTCCTCCGTTTTGGACGGAGAGTTTGATCCTGGCTCAGGGTTAACGCTGGCGGCGCGCATAACACATGCAAGTCGAGCGAGGGCTTATTTCTCGCAAGAGAGATGAGTTCCTAGCGGCGAACGGGTGAGTAACACGTGGGCAACCTTTCCTATCGCGGGGGATAACAGCGGGAAACCGCTGCTAATACCGCATGTCGTCACTGGTCTCATGGCCGGTGAACAAAGCAGCAATGCACGATGGGGTGGGCCCGCGGCCTATCAGCTAGTCGGTGGGGTAACGGCCTACCGAGGCGATGACGGGTAGCTGGTCTGAGAGGACGGCCAGCCACACGGGGACTGAGACACGGCCCCGACTCCTACGGGAGGCAGCAGTGAGGAATCTTCCGCAATGGGCGAAAGCCTGACGGAGCGACGCCGCGTGTGCGATGAAGTCCTTCGGGATGTAAAGCACTGTCGGAGGGGAAGACAAAAAAGACGGTACCCTCCAAGAAAGCCCCGGCTAACTACGTGCCAGCAGCCGCGGTAATACGTAGGGGGCAAGCGTTATCCAGATTCACTGGGCGTAAAGCGCGTGTAGGCGGCTGGTTAGGTGTGATGTGAAATCCTCGGGCTCAACCCGAGAACTGCATTGCAAACCGGCCTGGCTAGAGTGCAGGAGAGGGAAGCGGAATTCCAGGTGTAGCGGTGAAATGCGTAGATATCTGGAGGAACACCAGTGGCGAAGGCGGCTTCCTGGCCTGCAACTGACGCTGAGACGCGAAAGCGTGGGGAGCGAACCGGATTAGATACCCGGGTAGTCCACGCCCTAAACGTTGTGAACTAGGTGTTGGTCGGATTGACCCGATCAGTGCCGCAGCTAACGCATTAAGTTCACCGCCTGGGGACTACGGCCGCAAGGTTAAAACTCAAAGGAATAGGCGGGGGCCCGCACAAGCAGCGGAGCGTGTGGTTTAATTCGAGGCGACGCGAAGAACCTTACCTGGGTTTGACATGTAGAGGAAACTTTGGTGAAAGCCAGAGCCTCCCGCAAGGGACTTCTGCGCAGGTGGTGCATGGCTGTCGTCAGCTCGTGCCGTGAGGTGTTGGGTTAAGTCCCGCAACGAGCGCAACCCCTGTTCTTAGTTGAATAATCTAGGGAGACTGCCGGGCGAAACCCGGAGGAAGGTGGGGATGACGTCAAGTCCGCATGCCCTTTATGTCCAGGGCTACACACACGCTACAATGGCCGGTACAACGGGTCCCGACACGGCGACGTGAAGGCAATCCCTTAAAGCCGGTCTCAGTTCGGATTGCAGGCTGCAACTCGCCTGCATGAAGTCGGAGTTGCTAGTAACCGCAGGTCAGCACACTGCGGTGAATACGTTCCCGGGCCTTGCACTCACCGCCCGTCACATCACCTGAATCTGGTGCTCCCGAAGTCGCTGGCCGAACCCGTAAGGGACGGAGGCGCCGAAGGAGTGCCCGGTGAGGGGGGTGAAGTCGTAACAAGGTAGCCGTACCGGAAGGTGTGGCTGGATCACCTCCTTTAAGGAGTTCTCCTTTTGGAGGCTTCGTCAAGTCAGAGTCCGCAGCAACGAGCGTCATTAGGTTGGCGAAGATTAGCGATCGTTCGGTGCACGATTTGTGCGCAAGAGGTGGCGAAGAGTAGCCGTCCCGAACGCGTGAGAGCTCTCGCTGAAAGGTGAGAGGGAGGCGGTTCAGTTCGCGGTGAAAATCCGTCGCGTTTAGTTCGTTCGAGTGCATAGCAAACAAAAGGCTCAGGGCTTCGTTCCTGTCTTTCCCACTCTTCAGGCCTCAAGGTCTGAAGCACCTCCCGCGGATCAAAGGATTCGCACGCGGAGGGAGACATCTTGTTGATGTCGCTATAGGCACGGTTCGCCGTGTCCCAGGGGATGTAGCTCAGCTGGGAGAGCACCTGCTTTGCAAGCAGGGGGTCAGCGGTTCGAGCCCGCTCATCTCCACCAGCACATTGACAACCGAATAGGTCTATCGAGATCTCCAGAATGCCGTAAAAGCAATATCTGGATCCTCTTTCTGATTTGTCGATTCGACATGTTGACGTGACCGAAAACCATTCCTCAGCGACTGAAGAGTGGTTATAGGTCGAACAAGCTAATAAGGGTCCGAGGTGGATGCCTAGGCACCAAGAGCCGAAGAAAGACGCGGCTACCTGCGATAAGCACCGGGGAGTTGGAAGCGAACGCTGATCCGGTGATTTCTGAATGGGGCAACCCTCTCGAGGTAATGCTCGAGAACCCCTGGTTGAACACATAGACCAGGTGGAGGGCACCCGGGGAACTGAAACATCTTAGTACCCGGTGGAAGATATATTCCCTTAGTAGAGGCGATCGAAAAGGGAGCAGCCTAAACCGTGTGCGTGTCAAGCCGGCGGGCGTTGCGCGCGCGGTGTCGTGGGATCGTTTGTCGAGCGCTGCCGAGCTCGAGCGAAGTTACAAAACCGGCGGTTAGCCGAAGCAGATGGAAATTTGCGCCACAGAAGGTGACAGCCCTGTAGGCGAAAGCTGACCGGACTTCGTAACGACACCCGAGTACCCCGGGACACGCGGAATCCTGGGGGACTCCGCACAGACCACTGTGTAAGGCTAAATACTCTTGGTGACCGATAGTGAAGAGTACCGTGAGGGAAAGGTGAAAAGTACCCCGGAAGGGGAGTGAAATAGAATCCTGAAACCTTGGACCTACAAACTGTCAAAGGCCTAGGTGCATGACCTTCGGGGATTGCACAGGCTGATGGCGTGCCTTTTGTAGAATGAGCCGGCGAGTTACTGTTTGTGGCGAGGCTAAGGGGTTTACACCCGGAGCCGTAGCGAAAGCGAGTCCGAATAGGGCGTGACCCCGCAAGGGGCTGTAGTCGTAGGCAGTAGACCCGAAACTTGGTGACCTACCCATGGTCAGGATGAAGCGGAGGTAAAACTCCGTGGAGGTCCGAACCGACTTAGGTTGCAAACTGAGCGGATGAACTGTGGGTAGAGGTGAAATGCCAATCGAACCAAGAGATAGCTGGTTCTCCTCGAAATGCCTTTAGGGGCAGCGTTGTTGTGGGCTGCCGCAGGTAGAGCACTGAATGGGCTAGGGGCGGTTCCCCCGTTACCAAACCCAACCAAACTCCGAATGGCGGCAGGTTAAACAGCAGCAGTGAGACCGTGGGGGCTAAGCTTCACGGTCAAAAGGGAAACAACCCAGACCATCGGCTAAGGTCCCAAAGTGAAGACTAAGTGGCGAAGGAGGTCGCTTCGCACAAACAACCAGGAGGTTGGCTTAGAAGCAGCCACCCTTTAAAGAGTGCGTAACAGCTCACTGGTCGAGTGAAGCGGCGCCGAAAATGATCGGGTCTAAGTCTTTCACCGAAGCCATGGAGTCGCGGCGCAAGCTGCGATTGGTAGAGGAGCTTCGTGTACGCAGTGAAGCATGAACGGAAGTCCGTGTGGAGCTTGCACGAGTGCGAATGCCGGCACAAGTAGCGTAAAGGGGGGTGAGAAACCCCCCCGCCGTAAATCTTAGGTTTCCTGGGCTACGTTAATCGTCCCAGGGTCAGTCGGGCCTAAGCCGAGGCCGAAGGGCGTAGGCGATGGACAACTGGTTCATATTCCAGTACCACCTCGCGTTCGTCATACCGATGGGAGGACGAAGCAGGGTAGGCCAACCGGACGATTGGATGTGTCCGGCCAAGGCAGTAGGGAGCTCTGATTGGAAAATCCGTCGGAGCGTTAATCCTGAGAGCTGATGGGGAGTTTCCAGTAATGGAGACGTAGTGGCTGATCCCAAACTTCCGAGAAAAGTCTCTAGGAAGAATGCAGGTGACCGTACCGCAAACCGACGCTGGTAGATGGGAAGAGGATTCCAAGGCGATCGAGAGAAATCTGTCTAAGGAACTCGGCAAAATAACCCCGTAACTTCGGGAGAAGGGGTGCCTTTGGCGGTGTAGGAGTTTACCTCCGAAGCCGTTGAGGGTTGCAATTAAGAGGCCCAACCGACTGTTTACTAAAAACACAGGTCTCTGCGAACCCGTAAGGGGACGTATAGGGGCTGACGCCTGCCCGGTGCCGGAAGGTTAAGGGGAGAGCTGCAAGGCTTGATCTGAAGCCCCGGTAAACGGCGGCCGTAACTATAACGGTCCTAAGGTAGGAGCAAGCTGCCTCCCGTGCCGGCAACGGCACGGTAAACATTCGGCCATATGCTGGAAGACCTGGCGTATCTGGCGGTACCGCGAGAGGTTCGCGGTGACAATCCGACCAGTGCAGAAAATCAGCAGGAAAGACTGATCAAGTCGTGATCAGAATCCTCAGAGACCATGCGCCGAACATCCCGTTGTCTGGGATGAAGATATGGTCCCAACTGCATGGCGACATGCAGGGATGGTAATTAAGGAAAAGCCGTCCGCTTGCTTAGATCAAGCGAGCAAGACTTAGAGCGAAATTCCTTGTCGGGCAAGTTCCGACCCGCACGAATGGCGTAACGAGTTGGGCGCTGTCTCGGACAGATACTCGGCGAAACTGCAATACCTGTGAAGATACAGGTTACCCGCGGCAGGACGGAAAGACCCCGTGGAGCTTTACTACATCTTGGCATTGGATTGGGGTTTAGCGTGTAGAGGATAGCTGGGAGGCTTTGAAGCTCGGGCGTCAGCTCGGGTGGAGCCAACAGTGGAATACCAGCCTCGCTGAACTTTAGTTCTAACGGTGCCCCTGATCGGGGTTCCGGACAGTGCCTGGTGGGTAGTTTGACTGGGGCGGTCGCCTCCCAAAAAGTAACGGAGGCGCCCAAAGGTTCCCTCAGCCTGGGCGGAAATCAGGCGCAGAGTGCAATGGCATAAGGGAGCTTGACTGTGAGACAAACTAGTCGAGCAGGTACGAAAGTAGGGCATAGTGATCCGACGGCTCGGTGTGGAATGGCCGTCGCTCAACGGATAAAAGTTACCCCGGGGATAACAGGCTTATCGGGCCCAAGAGTTCACATCGACGGCCCGGTTTGGCACCTCAAATTGGGGTGAAACGGCAGAGATGCCGTAAAGGAATCGGCTTATAACGGTGAACCCCTAACCGCCGTTTTGCGGTGGGCAATACCGTGGGAAGTCGTCTCGAATGAGATTGACCCCGTAACGACTGTGGCTCTTCCACGGTGGCAGTTCGTGCCAGAACGGCAAATTTATGACTGTCACAACACGCCGACCCCTCGCTTCGAATCGAGCAGGGTGAAGATATAGTCTGCGCTGCTGGAAACAGCAGAGAACGTGCGATGTCGGCTCGTCGCATCCTGGGGCTGGAGTCGGTCCCAAGGGTTGGGCTGTTCGCCCATTAAAGCGGTACGCGAGCTGGGTTTAGAACGTCGTGAGACAGTTCGGTCCCTATCCGCCGTGGGCGCAGGAGACTTGAGGAGAGTTGACCCTAGTACGAGAGGACCGGGTTGAACGGCCCGCTAGTGTACCGGTTGTCACGCCAGTGGCAGCGCCGGGTAGCCATGGCCGGTTTGGATAAGCGCTGAAAGCATCTAAGTGCGAAGCCAACTCCAAGATAAGGTCTCCCACCGGGTTAACCGGGTAAGGGCCCTGCTAGACAAGCAGGTTGATAGGCCGCGGGTGTAAGAGCAGCAATGCTTTGAGCTGAGCGGTACTAATAGCCCGAGGGCTTGTTCACCTATAACTCACTCTTCAGGTCACTGAAGGGGCGTAACAACGTCAACGGATCCAGCGCTTGAAAGCACTGGAGAATCTCGAAGACCTTTCGGTTGTCGATCACTGGTGGTCAGATTCGGCGCGGGTATATTTGCCCAGAACTGAATCGCACTGAAAGCGACCCGAGCCTGGACCTGCATTGGGCTGCGCGCGCCATCGAGCTGGCGCGCCAGGCCGACTACCGCACGAGCCCCAACCCGATGGTCGGGGCTGTTGTGCTCGACGCCGGCGGCCTCCTGGCCGGCGAAGGCTTTCACCGCCAGGCTGGGCAGAAGCACGCCGAAGAGGAGGCCCTCGAGGCGGCTGGCGACCGTGCGATGGACGGAACGCTCTACGTCAACCTCGAGCCATGTCCACACCTCCACCGCACCCCTCCGTGCGCCCAGGCCGTGATCGACGCCGGCATCAAGCGCGTAGTCGTTTCGATGGCCGACCCGGACGGGCGAGTGATGGGTGCAGGGCTGCGCATGCTCGGGGAGGCGGGCATCGAGATGTCCGTCGGCGTGCTCGAGGACAGGGCGGCGAGGCTCAACGAGTTTTATATCAAACACCGCCTCACCGGCCGCCCGTTCGTCACGGCCAAGTTCGCCATGAGCCTCGATGGCAAGATCGCGACCCGCACAGGCGAGTCCCACTGGATCACGGGCGAGGAAGCTCGGGCACATTCCCACCGCGCTCGCGGCACGCATGACGCCATCCTGGTCGGGGTGAGCACGGTGGTCGCGGACGATCCCGAGCTGACCGCTCGGGTCGAGGGCGAGGAGTCACGCCAGCCGCTTCGTGTGGTCCTGGATTCGCACCTGAGGATCCGCCAGTCGGCCAGGGTCGTCGGCGCCAATACGCTCATCGCCACGACCAAGGCAGGACGTGTCGGAGCCGCAGAAGTTCTTCGGCTGCCTCCGGACGCCGCGGGCCGCGTCAGCCTGCCGGATCTGCTCGACGAGTTGGGGCGGCGTGGCATCCTGAGCCTGCTGGTGGAGGGAGGTGCCGAGGTCCACGCCTCGTTTTTCGCGAGGAGCCTGGTCGACAAGGTTCACGCGTATGTGGCGCCGCGCCTGATTGGCGGCCGCGACGCGCCCGGTCCGCTGGGCGGTGGAGGAATCGAGCACCTCGCCGCGGCCACCCACCTGAACGAGCTTGACTTCGTCCGGCTCGGCGATGATCTGCTGATCACTGGATACGTGGATGTTCACAGGGATAGTTAGCGCGGTGTCGAAGGTGGTCGTGGCGGACGCGAACCGCCTCGGCATCGACCATGCCTTCGTCGCCCGACGTCTGAAAATCGGGGGAAGCATCGCGGTGAACGGATGCTGTCTGACCGTTGTGAAGAAGCGGGGCCCGGTCTTCTTCGCCGACATCGTGCCCGAGACGCTTCGCCGCACGAACCTGGGCGCTCTTCGCGTGGGGACGGAGGTCAACCTGGAGCTTCCGCTGAGCGCCACTTCCACACTGGACGGTCACCTCGTACAGGGTCATGTCGACGCAACCGGCGCGGTCAGGACCGTTGAGCACGTAACTTCAGGGCGGGAGCTGACCATCGAGCTGCCCGCGTCGATCTCGCGGTTCGTCGCCGTCAAAGGATCGATCGCAGTCGATGGCATGAGCCTCACGGTGGCGGCGCTGGACAAGCCTGTGGGCACCTTCAGGGTCGCCTTGATCCCACACACCCTCGAGGTGACGATCGCCCGCGACTACAGGCGAGGTTCGATCGTCAACCTCGAAGCGGATGTTGTCGCCCGGTACGTGGCTCGAAATCTCCGCCGGTAACATTCCCGATCAAATGAGCCTGGCCACGGTACCCGAGGCGATCGCTGATTTCGAGGCGGGCAAGTTCGTCATCGTCGTCGACGACGAAGACCGCGAGAACGAGGGCGACCTCGTCGTTGCCGCACAGCTGGTAACTCCCGAGCACATCAGCTTCATGACCCGTCACGGTTCCGGTCTCGTGTGCATGCCCGTGATCGCCCGGCGCCTCGACGAGCTCGGCATCGCACCGATGGTGGAGCGCAACACAAGCCGGCTCGGCACCGCCTTCAGCGTGAGCATCGACGCCAAGGACGTGACGACCACCGGGGCCTCGGCATACGACCGCGCCGCCACGATACGCAAAGTTCTCGATCCATCCGCAAGGGCATCCGACTTCTCGATGCCCGGCCACACCTTTCCACTACGCGCCGCCGAGGGCGGAGTGCTGACCCGTGCCGGGCAAACCGAGGCCGCGGTTGATCTTGCGATCCTGGCGGGCCTCTACCCGGCCGGCGTGATCACCGAGCTCATGAAGAGCGACGGCACCATGGCGCGCATGCCGGAGCTCGAGCGCTTCGCCGCCACCCACGAAATCAAGCTCATCACGGTCGAGCAGATCATCGCGTACCGCCGCCGGAACGAGAAGCTCGTCGCCAGGCGGGTCGAAGCCACGATTCCCATAGGCGACAAAGAGCCGCGGCTGTGGAAGCTTTATGCCTACGAAGACATACTCCGGAAGGAAAATCACCTGGCGCTCGTCCTGGGCGAGATCGATTCACTGACGCCCGTCCTCCTGCGAGCTCATTCCGAGTGCCTGACCGGGGACATCTTTGGCAGCTTGCGCTGCGATTGCGGTGCGCAGCTGCACGCGGCCATGGAGATGATCGCCGCGAATGGGGTGGGCGTTGTTCTGTACATCCGCCACCAGGAAGGTCGCGGGATCGGATTGCTCGACAAGCTGCACGCCTACAACCTGCAGGACAAGGGCCTCGACACGGTGGAGGCCAACGAGGCGCTCGGCCACCCTGCCGATAAGCGGGATTACGGGATCGGGAGCCAGATCCTCTACGACCTTGGGGTCCGCAAGATCAGGCTCCTGACCAACAACCCTAAAAAGATCTATGGGCTGGAGGGGTTTGGCCTCGAGGTCGTCGAGCGAGTCCCCATCCGCGTGACCTCAAACCCGCACAACGAGCGCTACCTGAAAACCAAGAAAGACAAACTCGGGCATCTTCTGTAGTGGGGGAGAAGGGCTCCAAGCCGGACCTCACCGGAACCGCCCTCAACATCGCCGTCGTGGTGGCCCGCTACAACGAGGACATCTCGAAACGCCTTCTGCGTGGCGCCCTTGGTGCACTCGAGGAGCACGGGGTCACGGATCCCGATGTCTTCTGGGTGCCAGGTTCACTGGAGATCCCTGTCACCGCCCTGGCGCTGGCCGAGAAAGGCGGGCACGACGCGATCGTCTGCCTCGGCTGCGTGATCCGAGGCGAGACCTACCACTTCGAGGTCGTCGCCGGCCAGGCCGCGGCGGGGATGATGCAGGTCCAGCTCGACACTGGGGTGCCGATCACGTTCGGAGTGCTGACCACCGAGGACAAGGAGCAGGCGTTGGCCCGCTCCGGCCCGAAGAACAACAAGGGCGCCGAGGCGGCCGAGGCGGCTCTGGAGATGGCGAATCTCCTCCGGTCGATCCAGGGCTAGAAGTCTCTTAACACCCTGGGTTGTCGACCCGTGATCCCGGCCGTACGCGGACGCGCGGGTCGGAGCGCGGGTTGGGGGAGGGACCCGCTTGGGAGTGGGAGGGCCCGCAGGGCGGACCATTTGGGCTACGGGGCGGGCGCGATCGCGACCACGGCCC
>JBOHUQ010000125.1:0-24552 GCA_050734495.1 Candidatus Dormibacteraceae bacterium | reverse complement strand
GGATTGACTCTAGGGTGAAGCGTTCAGAGGCCGACAGGTGGAGTTCGAAAGGACTGCGTCTCGGCATCTCAAAAGCATACTAATTGCCCCGGATCTATACAACATTGTATTTACTGTGACGGGTACTAAGTCGGCGCGAGTGCGAGCCGAGTCGCCAGGGAATCCAGTTAGGCCCTGCCCCTCCAGGCATCGGCCCAGCGCACCCTTGATCCAATCCGCAGCACAGAGTTCGAGTAAATCCGGGCGGCCAGAGAATTCACTCCGCCGATCGCGGCCAGCATGAGCACCACCGCCACCACGACCTGCCACACCTGCGCATCGCCGGTTGCCATGCGCGCCGGCATCATCACCGGCGCAAATGGCGGCAGCAACGAGAGCGCGACGCCGATCGGGTTGTCGGGGTTGGCAACCACCCAGAAGAAGGCGACGTACGGAGCAACGATGAGGATGCTGACCGGCGCGACCACCGCACCGAGATCCTCCTGGCGAGACACTGTCGAGGCGCCCGCCGCGTAGATCATCGACCAGAAGAGGAAGCCGAGCACGAACCAGAGCAGGCCGCCCAGGACTGCGATGACTCCGACAGACGGCACCGAGATCACCTGCGTCTTCATGACGGCCACGAGGGCAACGGCGCCCATCACCACCAGCTGGACGAACCCGACCAGACCGATTCCGACGACCTTGCCGAACAGCAGCTGACGCGGACGCACGGTGGACAGCACGATCTCCACGATTCTGTTGGCCTTCTCCTCAACGACGCCGCTGGCGACGAATCCCCCGTAAAGCTGCAGCGATACATAGAGGAGTGCAGCGACAAAGATGCCGACGACCACTCGCTGACCCCTCTGCGCGGCGTTCGGATCGAGCGCGACCGGGTGAATGCCGGCGGCAGCGACCTTGGCCTCGATGGCGGCGGGATCGACGCCGCTTCCGGTAATAGCCCGCCTGAACACGATGTCTTGCACCAGAGTGTTGAGAGTCGCCGCCACCGTTGGGTCGAGCTGATCCTTGTACTCAACCTCGGGGGCTGACGGGTCTCCGCTGACCAGAGCGTCAAGGTCGCCGGAGCGAACCTGGTCTTCGCCGGAACCCACCGACTGAATGAGATGGGTCTGGATCGTAACGGCGCCGCCCGACGTGGCGGCCAGCGGTTTAGCCAGCACCTGCGTCGCGCCGACAAAACCCACATTCACAGTGCTGGTAGCCTTGTTGATGACCAGCGCTTGAATGACGATATACCCGGAGACCAGGACCACCAGCACGACGGTTCCGATCAGGAAGAACCTGCTCCGTACGCGGGTCAGGAACTCACGACGCGCGATCAGGAAAACGGTGTGGATTGCATCGCCTCCCAACTGGCTCATCCTCACGATGCAACAGTGGTCGCGTCATCGACCATGGCCTCGCGGAAGACGTCCAGCAGGCTTGGCAGGTCACGCCGGAACTCGCGAACCGGGCCGGTGGCCAGTGCCGCGCGAAGGATCGTCTGGTCGTCGGCGGATGCGTCGAGCTCGAGTAGGACCCTGCTGCCGTCGGACCGGACAACACGCACACCGCGGAGAGTCGCAGCCCAGTCTTGTGGTGCGGCAGGCGGATCCACCCAGAGCTGTTGCGGGCCGCTTCCGCGAAGCTCGTCGATGGTCCCACAGGCGATGAGCCTTCCCTTCTGGATGATGCCGACGCGATCGCACAGGCGCTCGACCAGTTCGAGCTGATGGCTCGAGAAGATGACCGGGATTCCGGCCCGGGCACGCTCGCGCAGCACCTCGCTCATTGAATCGACCGCTTCGGGATCGAGACCGGCGAACGGCTCGTCGAGCACTAGCATCAGGGGCTCGAAAACGAGTGCGGCTGCGAGCTGGACGCGCTGCTGGTTGCCGTGGCTGAGCTTCTGCAGCTCGTCCCGGGCACGCTCCTTCAGCTCGAACCGCTCAAGCCAGCGGGTGACCGCGGCAGCTGCGTCCGGCCCGTTCGCGCCGTGCAGCTCCGCCAGGTAAAGGAGCTGTTCGCCGATTCGCATCTTCGGGTACAGGCCGCGCTCCTCCGGCATGTAGCCGATCCGCCGGCGCACCGCGAACCCGATGGGAGATCCATCCCATAACACCTCCCCACGATCAGCTGTCAGTGTGCCCAGCACGACGCGCATCGTGGTCGTCTTGCCAGCGCCGTTGCTCCCAACGAAACCGAACACCTCACCGGGATGGACCGTCATGTCAAGGTCGTCGACGGCCACGAGCGGGCCGTAGGTCTTTCTGACGCCATGGAGCTCGAGGCCCGCCGCCACGCTCATGATCCCGCCAGCACGCCGCGGGTCGAGCAAGTCTGCAGCGTCATGCGCGGCGCTGCCAGACCTGAATAAGTCAAGGCAGGGTCAATCCGTTCGGTGAGGTCTCCTGGGTTCGAGGAGTCGTCGCAGCACGGTTCACCGAGTGATGCGCTCGAAGAGTTCGAAGCGCACGGCCCGGCGGATGACGAAGCGTTCGTTCGAATAGCGGCTACGCGTTGCAGAGTCGACGACCCAGTCGGCGCGCCGCACGAAGCGCAAGTGCTCCCAGAGGTATTGACGGAGCGCGGCGAGGTTGCCGAATGGGACTTGGTGCCAGAAACGGCCGCTCCGCCGACGCTTGAACAATCCCTCGCGAACCACACGCTCGATGGCGCGATCCGACGCCCGGTCGTTCATGAGCTCTGTTCGGGATGTGTTCACGACGCCGAAAACCTGGAATCCGCGAGCTTTCCGGCGCTCCGCATATGCAACGACGCGCGAGTCGGGCCGTGCGTCGACCAGGATCCCCCCGGGCGCGAGAACCCTGTGAATCTCGTGTAGGGCATCGACCATGCCCTTTCTTGTGATTCATCAAAGCGTCCACGAAAGGATCACCACGTCAAAGACCTCGCCCGGAAATTGGAGACTCTGCGCCGCACCGACGGCGAAGCGCACGTTTCGAACACGAGCCGCGCGCGCGTTCATCTTCGCGGCGGCGATGGTCTCCGCGTCCGGATCGACCCCGACGACGCTCCAGGCGACGGGCGCGACGCCGAGGGCGAAGCGGCCGTCGCCGCACCCGAGGTCCAGGACGCGCTTCCCGCGCACGAGTCGCTCGCCGCCCCATTTGTGGAGCTCGTCGATCGGTCGCGGCCGAAGCGCCGAGGAAAGCGCGGGCACGCGTTTTCCGACCTCGCCGACCGGGTTCGCTGGACCGTTGCTCACGCTTGCGTGCAGCTTACCCAAAGCCGCGTGGCGGGTATCGAGCGACTCAAGGCAGCATCAAAGTGGTCGGGCGGGCGAGATGCGAACTCGCGGTCTCCTGGTCCATGGCCTCGTGACCCTGGCGTTCTCTTCTGCAAGCGACATTTCAAGCGCTTGGCATAACGCGCGGAGTGTGCCGAATGGCGGGCGGCGGCGACAGGCGAAGAGGTCGCATAACGTTGCCTCGTCGACATGAGCGTGACGTCCCAGTTCTCGACACGTCCAGCCGCGAAGGGTTCCACTCGTAACGGCGCAGCGTCTTCGGCGAAACGAGGCTGCCCTGTCGGTCCAGCCGGAAGTGTTGGTAGGCGGCCTCGATCGCCCACGGCTGACGCGCTTGAACTGCAGAGAGTGACCCCTGGATTACTCGCATTACCGGCGCCAGGTTGGCCCCCCAAACAAGGCCAGGACGAGCACGAGACCCGTTATTACGGCTTGGGTTCAAGGATTCGATGCAACACCTATCCCTCGGGAGGTTGTTGCATCGCGATTACAGGACGGGTTGGAGCCCACGCCCGGATTCGAACCGGGGACCTTTTCCTTACCAAGGAAATGCTCTGCCACCTGAGCTACGTGGGCGGGGCGCAGCCCAAAGATACTAGTGGGCGATGCATACTCGGCGAGGGGAACGTTGACGCCATTCACGGTTGACGATCTGCTGGATCGGGCCAGGAAACGGCTGGCGCGGCTTGACCCGGTTCAGGTGGCCACGGAGGTGGCGAAGGGCGCGCTGCTGGTCGACATCCGACCGGCCGAGCAGCGCGCGGAAGGAGAAGTGCCGGGCGCGGTCGTCATCGACCGCAATGTGCTCGAGTGGAGACTCGACCCCGCGTCGCGTTGGCGAATTCCCGAGGTCACCGGCCACGATATCCGATTGATCGTGATCTGCAACGAGGGCTACGCGTCAAGTCTGGTGGCGGCCGAGTTGCATGAGCTTGGCCTCGTCAACGCGACAGATGTGATCGGTGGTTTTCAGGCCTGGAGAGCAGCCGGTCTTCCGACCACCAGGGGCTAGGTCCCGGACTCCACCCGCCCCGCTTCGGTGAGGATCTCCGCACGGCCGCGGATCTTGATCGCCGCCGTCAGCTCGGTGAACTGGGCCACGAGCACCTCGCCTGCGTCGAGCCGCTCCGAATGGTGCGAGCGCGTGTCCTTGCCCCGTGTCAGGCCCATGATCACGACGCCGTCCTCGAGCGCCTTTACGACGATGTAGCGCCCGGTCGCACTCCTCTCGAGCTCCATTCTCTCCCTCGTCCGTTGCCGTTGGTCTGCACCTTCGGCCGCACCGTCTCCAGCCTGGTCGCGGTCTGGCCGACCAGCTCGTCGATGTCAGCCGCGAGTGCCGGACCGGCGAGCACATGATAGCGATCGGCATTCACGATCACCTCGCGGCTCCCGACCACAACATGGAGCACGACCTCGTCGGCACCGGGATGACGAGCCAGCACCGCTTCCAGCCGCTCCGCGAGCCCGGCGTCACTGTTCGGAATGCGCACGTGGACCAGCTGTCGGCGAGCCACGGGCAAGCATTCCGGGTCCTCCCAGAGCCACGCCATGTCCGCGACCACCGATGCGGTCTCCACCTCAGGCTCCATGTCCGGCTCGGGCGGCGGCCCGCCGCTGGAGCCGCTCGCGCGTGTGCTGCCGGCGCGCGCGTCCACCTTGCCTTGCACGACCAGCACCTTGTCGGGCTGGAAGAGGAGACGGGTCTGCTCGAAAACCCGTGGAAAGAGCACAACATCGACCGTTCCTGTCAGGTCCTCGAGCGTGGCGTAGGCCATGATCTGGCCCTTGCGCGTCACGACGCGGCGCACCTCGCGCACCAGACCGGCCACTCGCACCTCGGTGTCCTGCAGCGCAGTCGTCACCTCGACCGCCTGGGTGTCGGAAAGCTTGGCCAGCTCGGCGGAGATGCGACGAAGGGGGTGGTCGCTGAGATAAAGGCCGAGCAGCTCCTTCTCGAGGCGCAGCTTCTCTTCGCCCTGCATCGGCTTGATGTCGACCCCCAGGCCGAAGTTGTTCACCTCCTCGCCGGCCGACCCGATGAGGTCGTACAGGCTGGTCTGGCCCGCTTCGCGGTCCTTGCGATCGCGCTCCGCACGGTTGATGTAGTGCTCGAGGACCGTCAGCAGCCAGGCGCGCTCGCCGAGCGTGTCACACGCGCCCGATTGCACCAGCGACTCCAGCACGCGCCGGTTGACGTCCTGGATCGCGGTGGCGCGCTCGCAGAGGTCCTCCAGCGACTTGAACGGCCCGTCGGCGTCGCGCAGCGAGACGATGCTCTCGACCGCGTGCTGACCCACGTTCTTGATGGCGGCAAGGCCGAACAGGATCCGGCCTTGGCTCATTGAGAAATCGGCGCGGGAGTGGTTGATGTCCGGTGCGACAACATCGATGCCGCGGATCCGGCAGTCGACGATCGCGGTCGCAACGCGGTCGGCGCTGCCCTCCATGTGAATCAGGAGCGCGGTCATGTACTCGAGGGGGTAGTTGACCTTGAGATAGGCGGTCTGGTAGGCGATCACTCCGTAGGCGGCGGAGTGCGCTCGGTTGAACCCGTACTCGGCGAACTTCGCGATGCCGTCGAACAGGGCGTCGGCAGTCGTCTGCGAGATTCCCCGCTCGACCGCGCCGTCGATGAATTTCGTGCGCTGCTTCGCCATCTTTGGCTTGTCCTTCTTGCCCATGGCGGAGCGAAGGGTGTCGGCCTCGCTCATGGTGAACCCGGCCAGCTCGCGAGCGGCCATCATCACCTGCTCCTGGTAGATCATCACACCGTACGTGTCGCGCAGGATTGGCTCGAGGCGCTCGTGCATGTACTCGATCGGCTCGCGTCCTTGCTTGCGCGCGACAAAGGCCGGGATGTTCACCATCGGTCCGGGACGGAAAAGAGCGACCGCCGCCGCAACGTCCTCGAAGCTCTGCGGCCGCATGTCCATCAGCATGCGTCGCATGCCCGAACCTTCGAACTGGAACACCCCATGTGTGTCGCCGTTGGCGATCAGCTCGTACGTCTTGGCGTCATCGAACGGAAGATGCTCGAGGTCGATCTCGAGGCCGCGATGCTCCTTGACGAGCCTCATGCACGTGGCCATGATGTCGAGGTTCTGCAAACCCAGGAAGTCGATCTTCAGCAGGCCGATGTCGCCGACGGCCTTCATGTCGTACTGGGTCACCACCGCTTCTCGGCCCGGGCCGTACTGCAGCGGCGCATAGCGCACAAGGGGCTCCGGCGCGATCACGACGCCGGCGGCATGGGTGCTCACGTTGCGCGAGACTCCCTCGAGCGTGCGTGCGACGTCGATCAGGCGCTTCTGCTCCTCGTTCGACTCATACGCCTCGCGAAACTCCGCGACCTCCTTGATCGTGTCGTCGAGAGTCTTCGAGCGGCCTTGCCACACCGGGACGAGCTTGGCCAGGCGATCGGTGTCGCGCAGTGGCACCTCGAGCACGCGTCCCACGTCGCGGATCGCGGCTTTGGACGCCATCGTGGTGAAGGTGATGATCTGGGCCACGCGGTCTGACCCGTACTTCTCGGACACATAGCGGATGACCTTCTCGCGACCCTCCACCGAAAAGTCGCAGTCGATGTCAGGCATCGACACGCGATCGATGTTGAGAAAGCGCTCGAAGATCAAGCCGTGCTGGATCGGGTCGAGGTTGGTGATGCCGAGGCAGTAGGAGACGAGGCTGCCGGCCGCGCTCCCGCGTCCGGGTCCGACGACGATGCCCTCCTTGCGCGCGAAGTTGTAGAAGTCCCAGACGATCAGGAAGTACGAGGCGTAGCCCGTCTGGCTGATCACAGAGAGCTCGGTCTCGGCACGCTCTTTGACCACTTCGTTCGGCTCGCCGTACCGCCACTGGAGGCCATCCAGCACCAGCTTGCGAAGGTACTGGTCCGGCTTCATCTCATCGGGGACGTCGAACGGCGGCAGCAGCGTCGCGCCCAGCTTCAGCTTGAGCTCCACCATGTCCGCCACGTCGAGCGTGCTGGCCAGCGCATCTGGGAGGTCTGCGAACGCGGCGCGCATCTCCTCGGCGGTCTTCAGGTAGTTCTCCTGCGAGGAGAACC
The DNA here is from genome assembly GCA_050734495.1 of Candidatus Dormibacteraceae bacterium. Classification (GTDB taxonomy): domain Bacteria; phylum Chloroflexota; class Dormibacteria; order Dormibacterales; family Dormibacteraceae; genus Palsa-870. The sequence continues at coordinate 17,227 of JBOHUQ010000125.1, read as the reverse complement.
GCCAGCGGTTGGGGTCGTTGAACCGCGCCCCGGTCTGGAGGCAGAGCAGCACGTCGTGCGCCTCTGAGTCGCGGCGGTGCACGTAGTGCAGGTCGTTGGTCGCGCAAAGGCGAAGCCCGAACTCCTTGCCGAAGCCGGTGAGCGCCTCATTGACCGCGTCTTGCCGGTCGATGCCGTGGCGCTGAACCTCGAGCAGGAATCCCTCCTTGCCGAAGATGTCCCGATACGCCGCCACGGATTCGCGCGCGCCGTCGATATCTCCGTCTGTGATCCGGCTCGCGGCCTCACCCTGAAGGCATCCGGAGAGGGCGATCAAGCCTTGGCTGTGCTCGGCCAGGATCTCCTTGTCGATCCGGGGCTTGTAGTACATGCCCTCCATCTGACCCACGGTGCAGAGCTTCATGAGGTTGAGATAGCCGTCGTGGTCGGCGGCGAGGAGGGTCAGGTGGTTGGGGTCGCGATCGACTCTTCCCTCGCGCAGAAGCCGCGAACGGGGCGCGACATAGACCTCGCAGCCGATGATCGGCTTGATTCCGGCGTCCTTGCATGCTTTATAAAAGTGGATCGCGCCGTACATCACGCCGTGGTCGGTCATGGCGAGCGCGGGCATCTCGAGCTCGGCCGCGCGGGCGACGAGCGCAGGGATGCGGCTCGCCCCATCGAGCAGCGAATACTCGGTGTGGTTGTGCAGGTGTATGAAGGTATTTGGGGCGTGCGGCATCGTTTGGATCGGGTGTGGCGGACCCCGCGGATAGTCTAAGGGCCAACTACCTCTAGCATTCCCTCATGCCTTCGCTCGCTCAGCTCCCCGCTGAGGCGCATCACTCTGGGATTCGCGAGATCGCCAACGAAGCCATTCGCACGCCCGGCGCCATCCGCCTCGATGTCGGACAGCCCAACTTCCCAACTCCCCAGCACATCGGCGACGCCGGCAAGCGCGCGATCGACCAGAACATGACGTATTACACCCACACCCAAGGCCTTCTCTCGCTGCGCGAGAAGATCGTGGCCAAGCTCGAGCGAGTGAACGGAATTCGGGTCACGCCCGATCGCATCGCGTGCGGGCCCGGCGGCGTGGGCGCGATTGCCGCCGTGTTCGGCGCGGTCCTCGAGCGCGGCGACGAGGTACTCCTCCCCGACCCAGGCTGGCCGAACACGCGATTGATGCTGACGTGGGTCGGTGCCCGCGGCGTCTTTTATCCATGCGCGGCGGCCGTTGGCTTCCAGCCGGATCTCGACGCGCTCGCGCGCCTCATCACTCCACGCACGAAGCTGCTGCTGATCAACAGCCCCAACAACCCGACGGGAGCGGTTTATCCGGCAGAGACCGTCGCGCGCCTGGTCGAGATCGCGCAGCGCCACAACCTGTGGCTGCTCAGCGACGAGTGCTACGACCAGATCATCCTCGACGGTTCCTGGACCAGCCCCGCGAGCCTCGCACCTGACGACCCTCGCATCGCCAGCGTCTTCACTTTCTCGAAGTCCTACTCGATGACCGGGTGGCGCATCGGCTACGTGGCCGGGTCGGCCGAGCTCATCGACACCGCGACCAAGGTGCTGGAATCGAACTCCTCGTGCGTGTCGACGATCAGCCAGGTCGCCGCGGAGACAGCGCTCGACGGCCCGCAGGACTGCGTCACGGAGATGGTCGCCGCCTACCGGCACCGGCGGAACCTGGTCCTGGACATCCTCCGCGAAGCCGAAATGCTCGTGAGCGAGCCCACGGGCGCGTTCTACTGCATGGCCGGCATCTCCCGCAGCCGGCTCCATGCGCGCGACTTCGTGTTCAGGCTCCTGCGGGAGAAAGGGGTGTCGGTCGCACCTGGAAGCGCGTTTGGCGATGTCGCCGCCGATGCGGTCAGGATCAGCCTGGCCAGCTCCGATGCCGATCTCCGCGAGGGTGTCGGCCGCCTGGCCGAGTTCGTCCAGGAGCTGAGCTAGCCCCCACTTGGGGCGACCCAGAAAGAACCGCAAAGGCTTGGGGGCGGCAGAGAGCTTGCCCTCAGCCGGACCGTAACCCTATGCTTCCGCCCGCGTTGAGAGTGTCGTGCTGTTTCTGAAGCCCCTGCTGGCCTTCACCGTGAGGCAGCTGCAACCGGGCCGCCTGAGGCTGGCGCTCCTGAAGCTGGGCCATACCCTGGACGTCTTCTAAACAGAAGACCCCCGTTCCAGCAAAGCCACCGATTCGATGTGGTAGGTCTGCGGGAACATGTCCACGATCGCCGCTCGCCTCACCCGGTAGCCGCCCCTCACCAGCGCGATCAGGTCTCGCGAGTGCGTCGACGGCTCGCACGAGATGTAAACCAGCCGGTCGAGGCCCAGCCTGATCAGCTCGCCCAGGGCGGCAGGCTCGCATCCCGCGCGGGGCGGATCCAGGATCGCAGCCTGGTACTGCCCGAGCCGAACCTTGCGCAATACCGCCTCGACCTTTCCGGGCAGGTATTCGACCCGAGCGGAGTTGATCCGAGCGTTGAGGCGTCCCAGCTGGACCGCGTGAGGGTTCTCCTCGATCGCGCTCACGCCAGCGGCCTCGCGCGCGATGGCGACCGACAGAGTCCCGATCCCCGCATACAGATCGATGACGCGATCCGCCTCACCGGCGCCGAGCATGTCCAGTGCAGTTCGGTAGAGGACCAGCATCTGGCGGAAGTTGGTCTGCACAAAGGTGTCGCTGCTGACGCGGAACGTCAGGTCCCAGAAGTCGAGCGACATGGCGTCGTCGAGCAGAACCTGGTCGGACAGCAGCTCGGACACGCGACGCGCGAACTCGTCTCTCGGCCACTGCGGCTCGGGGCCGCGGTGTCGAAGCCGCCAGAGCAGCCCCTTCCCATTCGGCTCGGCGGTGAGAAGGAGGTTCTGCAGGCCTTTCAACCCGAGCTCGTCGGCCGCTTTCGCAAACGCCGGCAGCGCTTGCTCTATACGCAGATCGTGGATCGGGCAAGTCTCGATCGGCAGGACCGAATGCGAGCGCAGGCGGTGAAAGCCGAACCGCCACCCTCCTTGACCGGCGATGGCCTCGAACTCGCCGCGGATCCGGTAGCGCCATGGGTTGTCCATGCCGAACACCGGTGTGTCGGGCGGAAGGCGCAGCCCGGCGCGCGACCATGCCTCCTCGACGACCTGGCGCTTGATCGCCAGCTGATGCGTGTAGGACGCGTGCTGGAGCTGGCACCCACCACATTCGCCGAAGTACGGACACGGCGCCGGCACGCGGTGCGGCGAAGCTTCGATCACCCGAGTTGCGGCCGCCACCGCCACCCCTCCCTGCCGCCCGCGCGGCTCGGCCTCGACGACCTCGCCGGGCAGGGCGTAGTTGACGAGCCAGACCTTGCCGCCGTCCCTCGCGACCGCCGCGCCACCGTGGGCCGGCGCCGTCGGGCGGAGGATCAGCGGCGCCACAGGGCCATCGGGTCTCGCGCGGGCTTGAACCCGGCCGCCTCGACCATCTGCGTCGCAACCTTGAAGCCTTCGGCCACCCTGTCCGGCTGGTGCGCGTCGCTTCCGTACTGCACCGCCTGCCCACCCAACTCCCTCCACCAGCGCACGACGGTGATGTCAGGGCAGAGGGTGTGCCCGCGGGTGGTATTGACCTCGAGAACCCTCCCGGTGCGCGCGGCCGCGGCGAGCACCGCGCGGATCTCCTGCTCGTAATCCGCTTCGCGATACGGCGGGGCTCCTTCCAACCAGTAACGCTTCGGATAGTCGATGTGCGCCAGGGTCTCGAAGGGCAGCCCGCTTTCCACCATGGCCAGGCTCTCGCGGAAGTACTCCCTCACGGCTCCCGGGAAGTCGGCCGCCGCCGTTTCGCGAAACTGGCTGGCGTCGACCATGACCCCGTCGAGGCGAACGCAGTGGATCGAGCCATGGACCTGGTCGAGCGGGCCGGAGGCCAGCACCGCGGCCGTCTGCTCCGGGTACCAGTGCGGCTCGCCGAGCTCCACGCCGGTCAGGATGCGAAGACCCTTGAACTTGGAGCGGCATCGCTCGATCGCGTCGAAATATCCCACGAGGTCGACCGCGTGCTGACCTTTGTGCACGAGCGCCCAGTCGGCGTGCTCGGTGAAGGCGATGGCCGGCAGCCCGACCCCGATCGCGCGCTCGCAGCTGCGCTCCATCGAGCCAAGGGGGGCGTCCCACGACCACTCCGTGTGCACGTGGAGGTCGGGTGGGAGGGGCACGGGACAAGGCTAGCTGGAAGCACAAATCTGGTCGGCGTGTCTAGAATTGCGCCCCGTGGGATGGGTGGTGCTTGGTATTTCCTATGCGGTGGGCGCCCCGCTGCTCGGAATCGGCCTTTACATCGTGCTTCGGGGCAGCTTCCCCGACTGGTGGATGGAGTGGATGCTCTGGCCGGTCAGGCACGTGACGCCGGGAGTCGCCCGCCTGCAGGGCGCAACCGTGTTCGCTCTCGGGTTGTCAGCCGTGGCAATCGGGCTCAGCATGTGGGTCTCGGAGCTCGCGGGTGGCGTGCTGGTCGTGGTGGCGATGACCGCCTACTTGCTGGGCGCCGGCCTGTACGTCTACAGCACGTGGCTCTCCCGTCGAGGGCCGGAAGAGCAGGAGCTAGCCTAAAAGGCGAAGCAGGAGCTCGCTGGCCACCTTCGGGTTGGCCTGCGGCGCCCTCTTTTTGAGATCGGCCATCAGCGCTCCCAGGGCCTGCTTCTTGCCCGCCCGGTAGTCCTCCGCCGCGCGCGGATTGGCTTCCATCACCGCCTCGACCACAGCCAGGAGGGATGCCTCGTCGCTGACCTGGGCGTATCCGTGCTCGGTCACGATGTCTGACGGGGACCGGCCCGATTCGACCGACTCCATCAACACCTCCCGCCCCTGGTCGCGGGTGATGCTGCCCACCGTGACGAGCTTCACGAGGTCGGCGAGGTGCTCGGCGGTCGGAATCTTGCCGGATGGGGCCACCTCGCCAATGATCCAGTTGGCGACCTGCCTGGCGCCGGCCCCCGCCGCGACGGCGCCTTCGAACAGGTCGGCGAGGTCGCGATCGGCGGCGAGCAGCACCGCGTCCGGCGCGGGCAGGCCGTACTCCGACGCCAAGCGGCCAAGCCGTGTGCCGGGCAGCTCAGGCAGTGCCGCTCGCAGCTCGTCGATCCACACTCGATCGATCTCGAGCGGAGGCAGGTCCGGCTCTGGGAAGTAGCGGTAGTCCTCGGCGAACTCCTTGGTCCGCTGCGAGAAGGTGCGGCCCTCGGCTTCCGACCACCCGCGGGTCTCCTGCACGACCGTGCCGCCCGACTCGAGGAGCTCGGTCTGGCGGACCACCTCATAAAGGATGGCGCGGTGAAGGGCGCGGAACGAGTTGATGTTCTTGAGCTCGGTCTTGACGCCAAGCTCCTCCGATCCAGCGCGCCGGATGGAGATGTTCGGCTCGGCGCGCAGCTGGCCCTTCTCCATCTCCGCCTCGGACGCGCCGATCGTGCGGAGGAGCGTACGGAGCGCGACCGCGTAGTCGCGCGCCTCGTCGGCGGACCGCAGGTCCGGCTCGCTAACGATCTCCATCAGTGGAGTTCCCGCGCGGTTCAGGTCGACGAACGACTCCCACGCCTTGTGCAGCTTGTCGCCGGCGTGGATGAGCTTGCCCGTGTCCTCCTCGAGGTGGACTCGCCTGATGCGCACGCGCCGTCCGTCCAGCTCGAGGAATCCGTTCCTGCTCATCGGCAGGTCGTACTGGCTGATCTGGTATCCCTTGGGCAGGTCCGGGTACATGTAGTTTTTCCGATCGAACTTGGTGTGGCGCGGAATCTCGCAGCGGAGCGCGAGCGCGGTCTTGAGGCAGGCCTCGACCGCCGCCTTGTTGATCACCGGCAGCGTGCCTGGCATGCCGAGGCAGATCTCGCAGACGTTGGAGTTCGGCGGGTCGCCGAGCTTCCCGATGGCGCACCCGCAGAACATCTTGCTTCGCGTGGTGGGCTGCACGTGAACCTCCATGCCGATCACGACTTCCCAGGACGCGCTAGACAAGTGGAGCGCCCCCGGCCTTGACGCCGCTCGCCACCTCATACGCGCGGGCCACGCGCAGCGCGACGTCCTCGCGCCATTGCGGGGCGAGCACCTGCAAGCCGACCGGCAGCACTTCGTCCGTCACGCCGCAAGGCACGCTGATGCCCGGCAGCCCCGCGAGGTTTCCGCCGAGCGTGAGCACGTCGCACAGGTACATCGACAGCGGGTCCTGCGTCTTGGAGCCGATTGGGAAGGCGACCGTCGGAGACGTCGCGCTGATGATGGCATCGCACTTCTCGAACGCGGCGTCGAAGTCGCGCTTGATCAACGTGCGCACCTTCTGGGCCTTCAGGTAGTACGCGTCGTAATAGCCGCTCGACAGCGCGTACGTGCCGAGCATCACGCGGCGGCGGACCTCCGTTCCGAAGCCCTTGCGCCGCGTGCGCTCGTAGGCCTCGGTGATGTTCTGCGCGTCTTCGCTCGACATCCCGTACCTGACCCCGTCGAAGCGCGCCAGGTTGGACGAGCACTCGGCGGGCGCGATGATGTAGTACGCGGCAAGCCCGTAATCCGTGTGCGGCAGCGTGACGTCGACCATCTCCGCGCCCGCGTCGCGAAGCGACTTGACGGCCGCCTCGATCGCCGTCTTCACGGCCGGTTCCAGGCCCTCGACCTCGAAGTACTCGCGCGGCACGCCGAGCCGCATGCCCTTGACGCCCGCGTCGAAGTCGCGCAGCACGTCGTTGGGGCGAGTGGACGACGTCGCGTCCAGGGGATCGTGGCCCGCCATCGCATCCAGCACGATCGCCGCATCCTCCACCGAGCGCGTGAACGGTCCGATCTGATCGAGGCTCGAGGCGAACGCGATCAGCCCGTAGCGGCTGACCCGGCCGTACGTCGGTTTCATCCCGACGACTCCGCACAGCGCGGCCGGCTGCCGGATCGAGCCCCCGGTGTCGGTGCCCAGGGCGATCATCGCCTCGCCGGCCGCGACCGCCGCCGCGCTGCCACCCGAGCTTCCGCCCGGCACGCGATCCAGGTCCCACGGGTTGTGCGTCGGGTGATAGCCGGAGTTCTCGGTGGAGCTGCCCATTGCGAACTCGTCGCAGTTGGTGACACCCAACATCACGGCCCCCGCCTCAAACAGCCGCGAGACAGCCGTGCCCGTGTACGGCGGGCGGAAGCCCTCGAGGATCTGGGACCCCGCCGTCGTCTCCACGCCGCGCACGCACAGGACATCCTTCAATGCCATCGGTATTCCGACCAGCGGCCCGAGGTCCCCGCGCGCGATGCGCCGGTCGGCCTCCGCGGCCTGCTGTTCCCAAAGCTCCGGCGTGAAGCGCAGGAACGCCTTGACCCGGTCGTCGACGCGCTCAATTCGCTCCGCGTGCGCGGTGACGAGCTCTGCGACCGAGAAAGCACGAAGGCGCAGGAGACGCGCAGTTTCCTTGATCGTCAGCTCGGTCAGGCCTGTCGAGTCGCTCACGCCTCGTCCTGAATCGAAGGCACCCGGAAGAAACCGTCCACCGCGGCAGGCGCGTTGGCGAGGGCGTCCTCCTGGCTGAGGCCGGCGCGCGGCACGTCCTCTCGCAACGTGTTTGCGACCTCCACGACCTGGGCGGTCGGCGGGATCGCATCCGTGTCAAGCTCCGCCAGCCGGTCGATGTGCGCGAGGATGCCGCTCAGCTGCTCGGCATAGAACTCGACGTCGCCGGGCTCGAGCCCGATGCGCGCGAGCGTGGCGACATGACGGACCTCATCGCGTGAGAGAGGCATCGAAGTAGCTTAGGGTTTGGCGGAGTTGCGGCTCGACCAGATCCCGATCAATGCAGGGATTCCCGCAATGGCCCCGACGACGGAGAATGTCATCGCAGCCGATGCGATGCCGGCGAGCGTACGACCCCACCGCTTGTTGCGCGCAAGGCCGATAGCGCCGGCGACTCCGACGAACCCGGCCCCAATCGAATAGACGATGGATGTGACGAGGACGATTCGCGATCGCCCGACCGCGGAGGGCTCGGATAGAAACCCGACGATGAACCACGCCCAGGTGACCATGATCGCCGCTCCGAGCAGGACCACCGGCCAGACCCATGTCGGGGTTGAAACTCGCGCCTGCCGTTCATCTGTCGCTTGCACTGGAGTCTCCCGACACTCTGGGCGAGTCTAGTTGAACGTCACCGAGGAACGAGAGCCAGAAACTGCTCCTCGTCCAGGATCGCGACCTTGAGCTTCTGAGCCTTCTCGAGCTTCGAGCCGGCGCCAGGGCCCGCGACCAGGTAGTCGATTTTCGAGCTCACGCTCGTTCCGGCCTTGCCTCCGAGCTTTCTGACGAGCGCCTCCGCGTCGGGCCGGCTCATCGTCTCGAGAGTCCCCGTGAACACAAATGCCTTGCCGGTCAGCGGGCCTTCGCCCGGCGCCTCCACGGCCTGCGGCTCGACGCCGGCCGCCAGCAGCTTGCCGACCAACTCTCCCCCGTGGCCCTGGAAGTAAAGGTGCACCTCCCGTGCCATGTTCGGGCCGATCCCCTCCACCTTCAGCAGCTCCTCTTCGCCGGCGCTACGGAGCTTCTCTATGGTGCCGAACTCGCCGGCGAGCAGGTCGGCCGTCGCCTCCCCGACCTGTGGGATGCCGAGCGCGGACAGGAACCTGCCGAGTTGCGGGCGGCGGCTTTCGGCGAGGCGGTCGAGCAGGTTCTGCGCGGATTTCTCGGCGAAGCCCTCGAGCTGTACGACTTGTTCCTTGGTCAGCCGGTAGAGGTCGCTCGGGTCCTCGACCCAGCCGCGGTCGATGACCTGGCCGAGCGTTGCGTAGCCGAGCCCTTCGATGTTGAGCGCGCCACGGCTCGCGAAATGGCGCAGGCGCTCCAGGCGCTGCGCGCCGCAGAACGGGTTGATGCAGCGATGCGCGATGTAAGGCTCCTCGCGCACGACCTGTCCCCCGCACACCGGACAGGTCGCCGGCATCTTCCAGCCCGGTTTCGGCTCTCTGACGCTGACGAGCTCGGGGATGACGTCACCGGCACGATGGATGACGACACGGGCGCCAACGTAGACGCCTTTCTCGTTCACCTGCGCTTCGTTGTGCATCGTGATGTTGCGGATGGTTACGCCTCCGACCACCACCGGCTTGACGTGCGCGACCGGCGTCAGCACGCCCGTGCGGCCGACGTAACACGAGATCTCCTCGACCTCCGTCTCGGCTTCCTCGGGCGCGTACTTGAACGCGATCGCCCAACGCGGAGAACGCGCGACGAACCCGAGCTCGAGCTGCTGCGGAAAGCCGTCGACCTTGACCACGATGCCGTCGATCTCGTGCTCCAACTCGTGGCGCCGCCGCTGCCACTCGGCGTGGTACTCGATCACCGCGTCGATCGAGCTCAGCCGGCGCCGGTGCTTGTTGACCCGGAAGCCCATCTTCTCGAGGGCGCCGAGCACCTCCCATTGGGAGAGGGTCGGGCCACCGGGATCGAGCGTGTACATGAAGGTCTGCAGGTCGCGGCTCGCGGTGACGCTCGAGTCGATCTGACGCACGCTCCCGGCGGCGGTGTTCCGTGGATTCACATAGCGGGGCTTGCCGGAGGCCTCTACTTCGCGGTTTAGCTTTTCGAACGCCGCGATCGGAAAGTAGACCTCTCCTCGCACCTCGAACAGGTCGGGCATGCCTTTCAATGGCGTGATCGTCAGCGGAACGCTGCGGATCGTCCTGATGTTGGCGGTGACGTCTTCACCAACTGTCCCGTCGCCCCGCGTCGCGGCGCGCTGCAGCCGCCCCTTCTGGTAGGTGAGATTGATCGCGATCCCGTCGATCTTCAACTCGGCGCAGTAGGTGACCTGGTCGCCGATCGCGGCACGCACGCGCTTGTCGAATGCCCGGATCTCGCCCTCGTCGAAGGCGTTCTGCAGGCTGAGCATCGGTGAGCGATGCCGGACCTTCGCGAACTGCTCAGAGGCTTCGCCTCCCACACGCTGTGTCGGCGAGTCTGGTGTCACAAGGGCCGGCCGTTCCTCTTCGAGCCGGCGCAGCTCGAGGAACAACGCGTCGTACTCGGCGTCGGAGATCTCCGGTTGGTCGAGCACGTAATACGCGTGCTCATGGCGTCGTATCTCCGCGCGCAGCTCGAGGACCCTGGCGGCGGGATCCGCCAACTTCTTGCGCTTGCTCATTTCGTCAGTGGCGCGAGCATGCCGCTGAGAATTTTCAGGCCCGCCTTGTCGAACTTGATGACGAGCTCCTCGTCGGTGCGCGTCAGGGTGCTCTTCACCACCGTCCCCGCCCCGAAAGCGGGGTGCTTGACCCGATCCCCGCTCGTGAACCGCTGCACCGGCGGCGGCGCGGGGGCCGCCTCCACCTGGCGTTCCAGGAAGCGTTCCTTGTAGCCCTGGCGCGGCGGCGCCACCGGAGCGCTGCCGCGCGGCGTCCCGAGCATGGATTGCGGGATCTCGGTCAGGAAGCGACTCGGGAAGGCGGGCTGCGAGCGCCCGTATAGATGCCGGCGGAAAGCGCAGCTGAGGTACAGCCGGTCTTTCGCACGCGTCATCCCTACGTAGCAGAGGCGCCGCTCCTCAGCCATCTCCGTCTGGGCTCCCACCGCCGACGGATTCTCTTCGCGCTCATCCAGCGCACGCTGGTGGGGCAGAAGTCCCTCCTCCATGCCGACCATGAACACGACCGGGAACTCGAGGCCTTTGACCATGTGAAGCGTGATCAGGGTCACGCCCTCGCCGTTCTCGTCGTAGGCGTCGACGTCAGACACCAGCGCGATCTCCGCCAGGAAGTCCTCCAGTGCCGGTTCGCGGTCGTCGAAGCTCTCGGCGAGGCCACGCAGCTCGTTGAGATTTTCCATGCGCGCCTCGCCTTGAGGGGTGCCGTCGAGGTAGTGCTGTCGAAGACCCATGATCTCGATCACGTGGTCGAGCAGCTCGCTCGGCCGCATGACCCCCATCACGGAGCGGACCGACTCGATCTGTGTACGGAACTTCTGCAAGGGCGCGACCGCGGCGCGCGGCACGCCGGCCACCCGAGCCGGGTCCTCCAGCAATGAGAGGATGTCCGTGTCCGCGACGCGAGCGGCCGTGTTGAGCGCGTCGACCGTGACGTTGCCGATCTTGCGCGAGGGGACTGACACGATGCGCGAAAAGCTGAGCGCGTCCTTGGGGTTGAAGCAGAAGCGCAGGTACGCGACCACGTCCTTGACCTCTCGCCGCTCCCAGAAGCGAATGCCGCCGACGAGCCGGTACGGGATGCGGCGGCGCGCCAGCACGTCCTCAAACGAGCGCGACTGCGCGTTCGTGCGGTAGAGGACCGCGAAGGACGAGTAGCCGCGGTCCTCCGTGCGCCGGAGCCGCTCGATCTCGTCGGCCACGAACTCGGCCTCCTCGATCTCGTTGTAGGCCTGGGTCGCGATCACTTTCTCGCCGCCGGCGCGCTCGGTCCACAGGCGCTTCTCGGCTCGCTCCGGGTTGCTGCGGATGACGCTGTAGGCCGCGTCCAGGATGGCCTGGCTGGAGCGATAGTTCTGCTCGAGGCGCACGACATGGGCGTCGGGGTAGTCCTTGCGGAAGTCGAGGATGTTGCGGATATCCGCGCCGCGAAAGCGGTAGATCGACTGGTCGTCGTCACCGACCACCACCACGTTGCGGTGCTCGAGGGCCAGCTGGTTCACCAGCACGTACTGCGCACGGTTGGTGTCCTGGTACTCGTCCACGAGCACGTGACGGAAGCGGTCGCGCCATTTCGCGAGCGCCTCCTCATCGGTGTTGAACAGCTCGACCAGCTTCATGATCAGGTCGTCGAAGTCCAGGCCGCCGGACCGGCGCAGCACCTCCTGGTATGACTCGTACACGCGGCGCACCACCTCGTCGGCGTAGCTGCGGTTGGGATAGTCGTTCGGGCCTTTCAGCTCGTTCTTCGCTTGCGAGATGGCGTTGCTGAGCGCGCCGATCGGGTAGCGCTTCGGGTCAAGCCTCAGCTCGTCGAGGACGCGTCTCAATGCCGCGCGGGTGTCGTCCTCGTCGAAGATAACGAAGCTGTTGACGATCCCGATGCGCTGCGCTTCGCGCCGCAGGATCTTGACGGCGGTGGAGTGAAAGGTGCCAACCCACATCTTCTCGGCGCCCTCGCCGACGAGGTTCTCAACGCGCGCGCGCATCTCTTTCGCGGCCTTGTTGGTGAATGTGACCGCCAGCAGGCGGTCCGGCCAGACACGGTGCGTGGCGATCAGGTAGGCGATGCGGGCAGTTAGCACGCGGGTCTTGCCGCTGCCCGCCCCGGCGAAGATCAGAAGCGGACCGTCGCCGTGGGTCACGGCCTCCCGCTGGGGCGGGTTCAGGCGCTCCAGCAAGGCTTCGGCGGCGGGCATGGTTGATCCGTCGGCTGACATTGGGAGTTCGAGTTTACCGGCGGCACGGTATTCGCCTGATTCCCGGTTTCCCTTCGTTATGCTCTCCGTGGCCTTGGCTCACGAAGTCGATCTTGGTATACGTGATCACCTGCTCTACGAGCTCGCACGCGATCTCAGCTCGTCGCTCGAGCTCGATGTCGTCCTGGGCAAGGTGATGGATCGCGTGATCACGCTCATGAAAGCCTCGCGCGGCTTCATCGTGCTGGTCGACCCCGTCACCGCCACCATGTCGGTGGCGATGTCCGGAGGCGAGGCTGACCCCGAGAATACGCGCCTGTTTCTTGGCTCGAAGACGGTCATCGAACAGGTTGTCAAGACCGGCCAGGCGGTCGTCTCGACCGACGCCAGCGTCGACGACCGCTTCAAGGGCCAGCAGTCGGTGATCCTGCAGAACCTGCGATCGATCATCGCCGTGCCTCTCGTCACCAAGGGCAAGGTGATCGGTGCGGTTTACGTGGACAACCCCTTCCGGGCATCGATCTTCGGGGAGGAGGACAAGGAGTTTCTCCAGGCCATCTCCGACCTCGCCGCGATCGCCATCGACAACGCCCGGCAGTACGAGCGCTCGGAGCTGCTGCGCTCGCTGTTCGAGCTGCACGTGAACAAGCAGGTCACCGACTACGTGCTCGCGCGCTCAGACCGGACGACCCAGTTTCTTCACGGTGAACGCCGCCAGGTGACGATGCTCAACTCCGACATCGCCGGTTTTTCAACCCTGTCGCAACGCATGGAGGCGGAGGAGCTCGTCGACTTCCTCAACCGCTACTTCGAGCGGATGATCGACGTCGTCCTCGCGCACGGGGGAAACATCGACAAGTTCCAGGGTGACGGGATGCTGGTCGTCTTCGGCGCACCAAACCCGATGGAGGATCACGCGCCCCAGGCCCTGAAGGCCGCCCGGGGGATGGTGAGGGAGATCGACCGGCTCAACCGCGAGCTGATCGAGGCCGGCCAGCCCCCGATCTCGGTCGGAATCGGGCTGGACACCGGCTATGTCGTGGCGGGCCACGTCGGGTCACAACGGCGGTTGGAGTTCACCTTGATCGGCGTCCCGGTGAACAACAGCTCTTACCTGTCCAAGGTGCGGCCGGCCCGAGTCCTGATGTCAGAGACCACCCGCGATCTGCTGCCGGCCGGTTTCGAGGTGACGGACTACGAGCCGATGCTCCTCAAAGGGGGACACGAGCCGCAGCCGATCTTCCAGCTGGAGTTGACTGTCACGGTCGACGAATAGAAACAGACCCAAGCCCTCGATAAGCGCGGATCCGGATTCGGCCATTCGGGCACAAATGGCCGTGTCCCGAGCCCTCAGGCCCTCGAGTCGGCCATTCGGGCACAAATGGCCGTGTCCCCAGCCCTCCGGCCCGGCGGCTGCCAGCTCACCCCTGGCAGGTCCAGCGGCCCGGACCGTAGTGGCTGTACAGCCACGCGGCGGCCTGGGCGTTCGCGACCGGGTCGAAAGGCGACTGGTTGGCCCAGGGAGTCCCGCCCCACGTGCTCGGCATGAACTGGAACAGCCCGGACGCGCCGCTGTCCGAGTTCACCGAGTTGGGGTGATAGCGAGACTCGCAGTAGGCCACGTTCATCGCCCACTGGACGGCGGCGGAACCCAGCGGGCTGAAAGCGTCAGTGATGATCTTGGCGATGTACGCGGGCGGCGGGGCGTGATTGTTGCGCGCCGCGATCACGGCAGCCTGTGCCTGGGCGGCGGCGAGGGCTTCCTGCTGCGCCTGGTAGTCGGCCAAACCCTGCTTCAGCTCGGCCGCCCAGGCGGTGACCTGGGCCATCTGGGCCGCCTGAACGCGCTGGTTGCGGGTCTGCTGGACCACGGACAGCCGGTCGTAGGCACTCAGCTGGGTGACCGCGACGGCGCCGGTCACAGCTGCCGGCGGATCCAGGCGCACGAGGACCACGCTGGCCAGGATCACGGCCCACACCAATACTGCCCGCAACAGCGGCACCATCCCCAAACGCTCCTCCTCGAAGTCGCCCTACCCCTGGGGCGCTGTTCAGGCCTGAGCTCGGAGCGGTGACGTCTGGAAAGCCGCTCAGGTACCGGGAAACCCGCACCTTACCAAACGGGTGGCGACTTTGGGTAGCCGTTTCCGGTTAAAAAAGGTGTGTTAGCCACCGGCGGAGGAGTTGGCGGCCTTGTGGCTCCGTATACGGCGGGAGCAGCCTGCCGATCGTTTGGAAGGCAAGATGGGTCAAGGAGGCAGGGTCCTGACCGGCCGGTGAGATCGGCGGACCGACGATCACCCGGATCGCCTTGCGAAACCACAGGTCCTTGGTTCCGGACAGGGCGACCGGGACCACAGGCACGCCGGCCTTGATCGCGAAGTGCGCAAAGCCCTTCTTGAAGGGCATCATCTCGCCCTCGGTGGGGCCGTAGTTCCCCTCGGGGAAGATGGCGACGGCGCCCCCCACCTCCAGGCAGCGGTCCACGTGGTGGTAGAGGGTCGTGTCGCCGTGGCGCTCGCGGACAACTGGCACGTAACCGCCTGTGGTGCGGATGAGCCACCACTGGAAACGGCGCTTCACCAGACCGGTGGGATCGGCGAGGAAGTGAAGCCGCGGCTCCACCGGGAAGAGCAACAAGAAGGCGAACTCGTCCAGCCAGTTGAGGTGATTGCCGATGACGACGTAATTGCCCGACCGTGGGATGTTCTCCCTTCCCTCGACCTCGAACCGGAAGAACATCCGGAGCAGGGGAATGGCGATCAGTCGCAGTGCTCGATATGTGAGGTTGGCGCTGCGCCCGACGGGGAGCAGGTCGGCCGGTGGGAGCGAGTTGGCGGCCATCGAGATGGCCCGGAGTCTAAGCCCCACGGGACCGGGGACCGCGTAGGAGAATCCCGCGCCGGCCTTCCCCCGAGTACGATCCCGCTGATGGCCACCCAGCCCCCGCCCAATCAACCTACGGCGCCGCCCGCGCAGCCTGGCCCAGGCGCCTCTCGAGACGAGTGGCGTGCGTGGCGGCATCAGCAGCACGATTACTGGCGCGCGCAGCGATATGGAAGCGGCTGGTATGGACCGTGGAACTGGTTGGGAGGTGGCTCATGGGGCGGCGGCTGGTTCTGGGGAGCCGCGCTGCTCGTTATCGGGGCTTACTACCTTTTCCTGAACCTTGGGCTGCTGAGCTGGCTTCGAGGTGACGTCGTGTGGCCCCTGTTGCTGATACTCCTGGGGGTGTATCTGCTGGTTCGCCGCAGCCGCGGCATGTGGCCCTGAGCCGCGTCATCCTGACTCATGAGCCCGTAGGCAACAGGATCAGGGTCAGCACCGCCATCGGCCCACGCGATTCCCAGCCATTTGATCGCCCGGCGCAGTTGCGCCGGCCAGCTGCGGATTCCAACTGATTCGGGAGCCATGACGTAGGCACCGAACGCTCCCACGACGAACGCCGCCGCATCCTTCCGGATCAGGCCGAGAGGGGGGCATGAGCCACAATTCCGTCACCAATATCTGCGTCGAGGACGCCCCTACATCGAGGAGGTATGGATGACAGGCCGCACCGTGGAGCGTCGCAGGAGCACTTCCCAGCACCGGGCTGAGTACGCCGCCGCGAAGGCGGCGCCGACTGAGCACGCGCCTCGCCTCGTCACGACCGGACAGATCCGGCATGTCGTGCATGGGGCCGGCTCCATCGGCCAGTTCAACAGCAGGCTGGCGGTCCTGATCACCAGGAGCGTAGGGACGATGTGGGCGGCCTACATCTTCATTTTCATCGCGCTGGTCTCATTTCCGCAGGCGTGGCACGCCTTTACACACGGGGACACGGTCACGGGCGTCTCGTGGCTGAGTCAGTCGTTTCTTCAGCTCGTCCTGCTGCCGATCATCATCGTCGGCCAGAACATCATCTCCGCCAGCCAGGACGCACGCGCTGAAGCCGATCACATCACCTTGACAACGCTGCACGCGATGAACGTGACGCAGCTTCAGATGCTCGAGCAGCAGCAGAAAATCCTCCAACAGCAGCAGACGATCCTGGAGTTGCTGAAGACAAAGGCCGCTTGAGCGAAATTTTTGCAAGGTGCCGGCGCCGGGGACTCGAACCCCGGACCATCGGTCTAAAAGCTCGGGGGACGCGTCGAGCAGCCTGACCTTCCCCCGGGGTGCGGAGCCGGGCTAACCGGCTCCGCTCGTTATTAAGGGCTACGCCTTGGTGGTGGCCGGTATCTTGACGGGCACGACTTCGGTCACGATGAGCTTGTAGCGCCCCGGGGCGAAGTTCTCGAGGTCCGCGACCGCCGCCTGGCCGGTTGGGGTTGCCATTGCCGCCTGGAACGACGCGAAATCGTTGAAGTACAGATCGGCGGTGCGGTAGTACTGCGGCTGTTCGCCAGGGTTGGCCATCACTTTGTTGATTTCAGCTTTGACCAGATTGGGGATCCTCGCGCCGTGCTCCGGGACGTGAGTCTCGAGGTAGTACTTCTCGAACGCCGCCGCATCCTCTGGTTGGTCGTAAAGGACCGTCACCTTGACCATGGCAGACCTCCTGCTGGTGCACCGTGTTGCCGGCAACTATCGCGTTCGACAGCACCATGCCACCAATTGGACGATCAGTCAATCGATGACCGTGGGCTTGGTCAGCTCTGAATGATGGCTTTGGCGTCCCGGTCGATCTGCGTCGTGATGCTCTTGACCGCTGAGCGACTCCGGATGAGTTCGCTGTAGACCAGATTGGCGTCTATCTACTGGCCATACACTCCAGTGAAGTGCCCGGGGTTGAATGAAGGCTCAGTGGTGTCCTGACTTAGGGGTTTCGCAAGAATTACCTAGACAATTAGGGGATGTCATGATACGGTCAGTCCGTGGATGCGGTGGCGGCGATTGCGTCGCGGTATGCCGCACTTTCACCGCATCTGAATG
>JBOHUQ010000124.1:0-8777 GCA_050734495.1 Candidatus Dormibacteraceae bacterium | reverse complement strand
CCTTGAAGTAGTAGTCGTTCTCATACCTCGCGATGCCCCCGCAGTTGGCCTTGTTCGAGAGCTGGTCGCGGATCGCGGTCATCGTGTCGACGATCCGCTGGTCGGCCGGCGGGTACATTCCAAAACGCCACAGACCGTAGAGGGCGCTGTCGAGGATCAGGTCCACGGTCTCGGTTCCATCTTCTTCGACGGCGATCCGGCGCGCGAAGCGGCCGAGCTCGGCGCTGTACAGGTGGTTGTCCGTCGCCTTGCGCAGGCGGTCCGCCGCGTCGCGGTATTTGACGTAGGCGGCGACGTCGCCGAACAGGTCGGCGAAGTTGCATGCGGCATCGAGGCCTCCCCACACCGCACCAACGGTGAAGGCGTGGACTCCCCAACGCTCCTCCCAAAGATCCCACGACGGCATCACGAGACCGTTCCTCTCATCGACGTACGAGACCATCCACTCCGCCGCGGGCACGACCAACGTGGTGTAGAGACCAACGACGAAGTCCAGGTTGCCGTGAATTCGATAGTGCTGCCAGAGGGCCCATATCACCAGGCCGGTCTCGTCCTCCTGGATGGGAAGCGTTCTGACTCCGTGCGAGTCGACCCACGGGAGCCACGAGCTCCCCGGCAGGCAGTAGGGCGTGTACTTGTGGAGGAAGAAGCCCTCCTCCACAAGTGCCTGCTGGCAGAACTTGAAAAACTGACGCGTGACGTCCTCATGGCCCGCCCGGTCGAGCGCGTTAGCGACGAGCGCTCCGTCGCGCGGCCATGCATACGCGTAGGTGTCGCGGGCGAACTTCGTGATGTCGAAGTCGGTCGACGCGATGATGGCGCCGTTGTTGTCGGCGTGCGTCCGGGCCGTCAGGATGCTTCGCCGATACAGCTGCGTCACGTCGGAGCCGAGCTCCTCGTCGATGTGGCGGTGGTCCTTCTCCGACCAGACATGCCAGTAGGTCAGGGTCCGGCCGTGGTAGGTGTCCGGTCCGCGCCCCACGATCAGGTCCTGGCCGTAGGTGGTGACCTCGCTCAGCCGCGTGCCCATGCAAACCCAGTGAGTCATGGAGCGCGACTCCATCGGTTTGGCCGGGGCGAGGTCGAAACCGACGGTGCAGTCCACCGAGCCCTGCTCGATCGGGTTCTTGCCCAGGATGCCATCCTCGGCGTCAACCCACGTGCCGGCGAGGCCATTGCCCTTCTTGCCGTTGGCCCACGTGTCGATCCCGAACTCCGGCCCGCTGTCACCCCCGACCAGGAAATAGCGATTGCCCTTGTACGCGATGATCCCGCGATGCCGCGGATCGAATGCCACCGTGTTGCCGATGTCGGAGCCCTCGATGTACCAGTCGTAGTGAAAGAAGACGCGGCCGGTGCTGAAGCCCGCTGAAGACTGGACCTCGACGTTGCGAATGAACCAATTCCGGGCGAGGTCGACGTAGTCGGCAAATTTGACCGTGATCCCCAAGCCGGGGTGCTGGAGCGTCACGTCGCTCACCAACGAATCCTCCGCGTAGCCGAGCTTTCGAGTCCACGCCGGGTCGTCGAGCCACGCGAACCTGCCGTCGATGAAGAAGCCCGTGCGGCACACGTTGCCCATCGTCTGGTTGGCGTCGCCGACGCGCGGGAAGTAGATATCCCGGATCGAGTAGGTGGAGTCGAAGCCCACCAGGACGTTGCCATTTCCGATGACGAGGCTTCTGGGCACGTCTATGCGGGCCCATCGTAGGGGAAAGGGACGGTGCCATTAACAACCGGGGTTTCCGGTCGCGCCGTCGCCTCCCTACAATCGCGGCAACCGAGTTTCTGCAAACCACGGAGCACAACGTCTTGGAACACGATACGAACGAATTTCGGCCACCCATACGGATAGTCGCCTCGCGGCAGCGCCGGAGAACCGTCGCGGCCCGCTTGCGCTCAGGCGTCCTCGAGCTTCTCGTGCCTTCGTGGATGGCCGAGGCCGACCGGCAGCGATGGGCGGAGACGATGAGGCGCCGCCTCGAACGCCGGATGCAGCGATCACGCCCGACCGACGAGCGGCTCGACGAGCGCGCGCGGACGCTCAATGCCAGGCATTTCGGCGGCCGGCTGCGCTGGACGTCGATCGGCTACGCGGAGATGGCCCACACCTGGGGAAGCTGCACTTTCACGACCGGCGCGATCCGCGTCGCCAGGCGCGCTGCAGCGCTGCCCGACTGGGTGCTCGACTACGTGCTCGTGCATGAGCTCGCCCATCTCGAGTACAGCGACCACGGGTCTGCGTTTCACGAGCTGGTGGCTCGCTACCCGCTGACCGAGAGGGCAAAGGGCTACCTCATGGCGCTCGACGCCGCCGCCACAACTGAGGAGCCGGGCGCGCGCAGGGCGCCTGGTTAAGGCTTAAGGCAAGAGGACGATCTTGGTCGCTTCCCGGGCGTCGAACATCTTGTAGGCCTGCGCCGCCTCGTCGAGCTTCATCCGGTGGCTGATGATCAGGTCGGGCTTCAGCCGGCCGGTGGCGATCAGGTCGAGCAGCGGTCGCATGTATTTCTGCACGTTGCAGCGGCCCGACCGGAACGTGAGCGACTTCTCCCACATGTGGTAGTAGTTGAAATCGGCAGTGAACTCACTGGGCACTCCGACCACCGAAATCGTGCCGCCTCCGCGCACGCACTGGATGGCGGTGTCGACCGTGGCCGTGAGGCCGACCGCCTCGATGCTCGAGTCGGCTCCGATGCCACCGGTATAGCCGGCGATCGATTCCACCGGGTGCGAGCGAGACGCGTTGATCGGCGTTCCGCCCAGCTCCTGTGCGACCTCGAGGCGCGACTCGACCATGTCGACCACGAGCACGCGGGCCGGTCCGAACAGCTGAGCGCACATCGTCGCCATCAGGCCGACGGGGCCGGCGCCGATCACCGCCACCACATCGCCGGGATGGATCTCGGCACGGTCCGCGGCGAACATCCCTGTCGAGAGGATGTCGCCCACGAAGATCGCCTGCTCGTCTGACATGCCGTCCGGGATGAGCTCCATCGAGTGGTCGGCAAGAGGCACGACGACGTATTCGGATTGTCCGCCGCCGAGACCGCCGAGCACCGCTCCGAATCCGAACGTGGCCATGTTGATGCACTGGTTGAACCAGCCCTTGCGGCAGAGCGCGCAGTGGCCGCAGGCGGTGTAGAAGCTGACCACGACGCGATCTCCGACCTTGAACCGCTTCACTGCCGGACCAACCTGCTCGACGAGCCCGACGAACTCGTGCCCGAGCAGCTCGCCGGCGACCATCGGGATGCGTCCGTGGTACGCGTGCAGGTCTGACCCGCAAATGGCGCCCAGCGTCACCTTGATCAGAGCCTCGTCAGGGCCGTGAATCGAAGGTTTCGGAACGTCCATCACCTGGACCTCTCCGACGCCTTGAAAAGTCGCAGCCTTCATTGGAGTGGCGCAGGCCCGAGGCTCATCGCATCTTCGGGTCCTGGGCGGCCGGGCGCCCGCGGCGCTGAAGCCTGCGTCAAGGGGCCCAGCACTCCCTCGTCACGCAGATTCGATGCGCGCCTCGTCGCGCCACCCCTTCCTTGGCTCCGGCCGCCCATGCCCCGAATCTGATGACCTCGGGAACTCCCCACTCCGAGGATTCTAGGCTTTGACCATGCGGCTGAAGGGGGCGGTTGTCCTGATCACCGGCGCGTCCAGCGGGATCGGCGCCGCGACGGCGGTCGCATTTGCAAAACACGGCGCGAAGCTCGAGCTGGGCGCCCGGCGAATCGACCGCCTGGAAGAGATCGCCGAGAGATGCCGCAGAGCGGGGTCACCGGAGGTGAGCGCTCGGCGCCTCGACGTGAGCCGGCGCGGTGACGCGCGCGCGTTTGTCGCGGGAGCGCTCCGCGCGCACGAACGGCTCGACGTGCTCGTCAACAATGCAGGCATGGGCTGGATGGGCCGGCTCCATCAGATGCCGGACGAGAAGATCGATGAGCTCATCGCGACCAACTTGAAAGGCGTGATCGCCACAACCCAGGCGGCGTTGCCCTGGATGCTCGAACGCCACCGCGGGGTGATCATCAACGTGGCGTCAGTCGTCGCCTTTCGCGCCTCGCCCTACTCCGCCGTCTACTCCGCCACCAAGCATGCGGTCGCCGGCCTGTCACACGCCCTGCGCGGCGAGCTGTCGGGCAGCGGAGTCAAGGTGTGCGTCGTTTATCCGGGTGTGACCGCCGGGACCGAGTTCTTCTCGGTCACCGAGCGCCCGGTCGGCCCGCAGTACCCGGCGGCATGGGTCGCCAACGTGATCGTCCGCACGGCGCGGTTTCCTCGCCGGGACTCGATGGTGGCGCCGATCCGGGCAGTTCACCTCGCAGAGCCGGTATTCGGCGGGCTGATGGACCACGCCCTCGGCGAGGCCAGGCGCCTAGCGTCGCCTGAGCTGGGCGGAGCCGGCTTGCTCAGGCGCTAGCGGTCATTTCTGCCAAGCCTCGAGCAGCTTCTCGAGCTGCCTCGCGTTCTTGACCGAATAGTTGGAGTAGTTGTTGTTCATGAGCGCATGCACCTGTTTGGCCGACCGCTCCATCTCCTTGATCCGCGGCACCCACTCCACGAGCTCTTGGTCCTCGTAGTCGTGGCGGAAGCGGAGGTTCGGCGGAGCACCCTTGATATCCCATGTCTCATGGTTGCGGCCGTGGAAGCGGACGATTGCGAGCTTTGACGAAGTGACCTCATGGACGGGCGGCAGACTCGTCTTGTGACCCTGCGGCACGTCGACGGCGACGTAGGGGATGTCGCGCGTGCGCAGGAACGCGACCGTCCCGTCCAGGTGGCGCGCATCCAGCCATTCAGGCTTGCGAAACTCGACGGCGACCTGGAAGCCGAACATGCGCTCCTGGACCTGTTCGATGTAAGCGAGCGAGCGGGAGGAAGGCAGGAACCAGGGCGGAAACTGGAAGAAGACGGCGCCCAGCTTGCCGGCGGCGCGCAGTGGTTCCAGCGCCGCGCGAAACCGCTCCCACGACTCGTCGAGCAGCTCATCTGGCATCTGCTCGAGGTAGATGTTCTTTTCGCGCAGGCTTTCAGGCAGCTCATCCCGGATGTCCTTAGGCAGCGCCATCGGCTTGGTCGGGTGGTTGGTGAACAGGGAGAACGATTTGACGTCGAAGGTGAAGCCCTCGGGAGTGCGCGCCACCCAGAGCTCTGAGTTCTCAGGCTTTGGCATGCCGTAGTAGGTCGAATCGACCTCGACCAGCGAGAACTGGCTGGCATAGAAGTTCAACCGCTCCTCGGAGGTCTTGACGTTGAGCGGGTAGAAGAGCTTGGAGTCGATCAATGACTTGTCGATCCATCCGGCGATCCCCACGCGCACGGTCATGGGTCCGATCGTGGCACAAGGGCGATATGATCCGAGCCTCCACGTGGGCCGCTACCTCCGCTACTGGTACACCTATCGGACTGCGGTAGCGGTCGTCATCGCCGTCGTGCTCAGCGGCGCCATCTACTGGCTCTACACGCAGCAGGTGGCCTGCGACACCCACGTCGGAACCTGCCTGGCCAACCTCTCGCTCCACCCCGAAGACCGCTTCGTGCCGGGAGACAACCCCGACCCCAACATCGTCATCGTCGGCATCGACGACCAGAGCCTCAAGGACATCGGGCGCTACCCGGTGCCGCGAGACGTCTACGCCAAGGTCCTGCAGACGCTGGAGAAGGACGGGGCCTCGGTGGTCGCCTTCGACATCGGCTTTCCCGACCAGCGTGACCCGTTGACCGACAGCGTATTTGCGAGGGCGCTGGCGAGCAGCACGATCCCGGTCGTCCTCGGCTACGCGGGTGACAACCTCGTCCCAGGCGACGGCAAGATGGTTCAGTGCTTCGGCAACCCGGGATCTTCATGCCCGGGCGTGGATGAGATCCCGCTGCGCATGTTCCGCTGCGCGGATGCCAGCACGGATCCAAACGCCCCGTGCACGCAGCCTTACCCCAACGTCATTCTCGCGTCCACCGACGTGAAGCCGGACGCGGACGGCGTGCTGCGCAGGATCCCGATGTTCGTGCAGCCAGCTTGCGCGGCGAGCGGCGCGTGCTCCGACCCGATCATCAACACCCTCGGTTTTGCGGCGTACCGGGCGTGGCTGATTCAAGGTGTGAGCGGACCTCAGCTGCAGGAATCGAACGGACAGGCGACTTTCGGAACGACCTGGAAACAGCCCCTGCAGGTCGACAGCACCGGGTCGGCGCTCATCAATTACTTCGGGCCGCCGCGCAACTATCAGCCCAAGCAGTACGTGTCCTTCGGTGACCTTTACAGCGGCAGGGTCTCCCCCGACAAGATCAAAGGAAATCTCATCCTGGTTGGCGCCTATTACCTCACGAGCTACAACGACAGCGTTCTCGCGACCACCAGCGCGGGCGCAGGCTCGGGGACAGGCGCGCCGATGGCGGGAGTCGAGATGCACGCGAACGTCGCGCAGATGTTCACTCCGAACCTCACGACCTATCCCAAGTTCCTGGCGCCGGAGCCACCGCTCACCGTGTTCCTTGTGATCCTTGCCCTGTGCATCCTGACTGCGCTGGCGGTCGCGCGAGTCTCGGTCATGTGGGGTTTCCTTGCAACAGGCGTCGCCCTGGTGGTCTTCACGATCGGGATGGCCGCGCTCGCCGACCACGTGGGGATGATTCCGGATCTGTTTCACCCATGGCTCGCCATCGGGCTCACCTACTCCGGTATGACCGCCTATCGATACCTGTACGAAGACCGTGAGAAGCGCAAGGTGACGCGGCTGTTCGGTGTGTACCTGAAGCCCGAGATCGTGGCCCAACTGGCCAGGACGCGTGGCGGCGTCGACGACATCATGCGGGGCGGAGAGCGGCGCGACGTAACGCTGCTGTTCGTCGACATACGCGGCTTCACGTCGATGTCCGAGTCGATGGCTGCGCACGACGTGACCGAGGTGGTGCAGATGTACCTCGACCACCTCAGCGGAATCATCTTCACGTGGGATGGCACGGTCGACAAGTACGTCGGCGATGAGATCGTCGCGTTCTGGAATGCACCCCGACTCCAGGAAAACCACGCGCTGCTGGCGGTGCGCTGCGCGTACGACCTGGTGAACCGCGCACCCGAGCTGCAGCAGCGACTGCTCGCCAAAGGGCTGCCGCCGATCCGCTGGGGCATCGGCGTCAACACCGGACCGGCGGTCGTCGGCATGATGGGCTCGCGCAGCCGCCTTCAGTACACAGCCCTCGGCGACACGGTCAACACGGCCGCACGGTTCTGCGCCCACGCACCCGCCTTTCACCTCCTGATCGGCCAGCACACGTATGAGGTGTGCAAGGACTACATCGCCGTCGACCTCGTGCCGGGAGTTCAGCTGAAGGGCAAATCGGCCGAGACATTCCGCATCTACCAGGTGACCGCGATCCGGGAGACCCCGACGTCGCCGTGGGTCCACTTTCCTACTGACATGGCCTCGCAAGCCCACCAGACGTTCACGTCGCAGTACACGCAGCAGGGTGTCATCGCGGCCGGCGAGTCGGGATCGACCGACATCCTGGTAGGGGAAGCGGCCGAGCAGGCCCTAGCCGGGCAGGGGCCCTCTCCGGGCTAGTGCAGGTAGGTCGCGGCCAGCCCACCGACCGCCGCGGCCAGGGTCAGCATTCCGAGTAGGGCTCCCATGCACCCGGAGGATTGCTTGACCACCGGCTTCACCGGCGGCGCCGGGTTGTAGACGGCTTGAGGCGGAACCGCCATCGCCGGCTGCTGAATCGCGATTCCGATCGGGGTGGCCGGCATCATCGCGGGCGGAGGCGTCGCGCCCGGAACCATCTTCGAGAGGTCGGCGCCTGGCTCGAGGCTCCGCTGCCAGCCGGGAAACAGCCGATCGGCGAGCCGGGACAGCACGGCGTCGAATTCCTGCCCAGTCTGAAACCGGTCCTCGGGCCGCTTGGCGATGGACTTGAGGATCGCCTCCTCGAGCCCCGGGTCGAGGCCCGGCCGGTGGATGGACGGCGGCTTGGGCGGTGCCTGGACATGCTTCGCCATCAGCGTGAAGGGGCCGTCTGACTCGCTCGCGGTGAAGGGCGGCTCGCCCGCCACCAGCTCGTAGAACATGATGCCGGCCGAATAGAGATCGCTGCGGCCGTCGACCTTGCTCGAGGCAACCTGCTCAGGCGACATGTACTGCGGCGTGCCGACCGTGGTGCCGGTCTTGGTCGCAGTGCCGCCGACGCCCGTGTCGTCGGTGAGACGCGCGATTCCGAAATCGGCCACCTTGACCATGCCGTCTTCTGAAAGGAGGACGTTCTCAGGTTTCATGTCCCGGTGCACTATCGCGTGCTTGTGCGCGTAGTCCAGAGCCTGCAGCACGCCATGCATCACCGCAAAGACCTGGGGCGGCGCAATCGGGCCGCGGTTGAGCCAGTCGCGCAGCGACTTGCCGCGCACGAACTCGAGGACGATGTAGTTGGCCTCGGCGGAAAGGTCGACGTCGTGCACCTGAACAAGGTTCGGATGGCTCGTCCGAGCCATGACCTGGGCTTCTTGCAGAAAGCGTTTCAGGGCGGTCGGATCGGTCGCGGCCGACTGGATCAGCTCTTTGATCGCGACCTCGCGCCCGAGACCAGGCTGCTCGGCGAGGTAGACCGCGCCCATCCCGCCGCGGCCGAGCTCGCCCTTGACGCGGTACTTGCCGATGTAGCGCTCGCCTGCCAGGGGCGGTGGGGTCGTCACCTTCACCGGGATCGGCGGCGGCGGAGCCGACGGCGGCGGCACAGGGATCAGCCGCATCGTGGCGGAGACGTCGGAGTAGGGCAGCGGGGCGGGTGAA
>JBOHUQ010000123.1:0-21300 GCA_050734495.1 Candidatus Dormibacteraceae bacterium | reverse complement strand
GGGCTAGAGCTGGTGGTGCTGCACCCCGGCGCAGACCGGCCGGTCGTTCCGAGAACCTCGGGCCTGTACCACCTTGCCATCGTGGTGCCCGACAGACGGGAGCTCGCGCGCGTGATCGCGCGCCTGGAACGCCTACGTTGGGACCAATCCCCCACCGACCACGTGATGACCAAGGCGAACTACCTGTGGGATCCCGACGGGAACGGGATCGAGATCTATGTCGAAACGCCCGAGGACGGAACAATGGGATTCGCGAATGGAACCTTCTTCGCGCAGACCAAGGACGGTCGCCCGCGTTCGGGGCGCGACCCGATCGACCTCGAGCAGCTGTTCAGCCATCTTCACGAATACGATCCACTGGATGAACCGATGCCCACCGGCACGAAGATGGGCCATATCCACCTGCACGTTTCCGACGTCGACGATGCCCTGCGCTTCTATCACGACCTGGTCGGCTTCGACGTCATGGGCCATGTACCGGGTGTTGGCTTCGTGTCGGCAGGCGGCTATCACCATCACGTGGGCCTGAACACGTGGGCCGGCCAGGGTGCGCCACCGGCGCCGCCTGGATCGGCCGGTCTTCGCCTCTACACGATCGAGCTGCCCACTCAGCGCGACCTCGACGATGTCGTCGGTCGCCTGGAACACGGAAACATCCACGTGGGTGAAGAGCGCGGTGGTCTTGCCGCCACCGATCCATCAGCCAATCGCGTCCTGTTCCGCGTCGCCGCGGAGAGTCCCTAGCTGTTTGGCGCTCGGCGCCTCTCCACCGCTTCCGCGAGCAACGTCGCCAGGTCGATCACCTTCAGCTTGGCGCCCGTCTCGCGGACGCCGTCGTCGAGCATCACCGTGCAGAACGGGCACGCCACCGCCAGGGTCTCCGCGCCGGTTTCGGCCGCCTCGCGTACGCGCTCCTGGTTGATCGGGCGGCCGCGCTTCTCCTCCATCCACATCCTCGCGCCGCCGGCGCCACAGCAGAAGGTGCGCTCGCGATTGCGCGGCATCTCGATCGCCGTTCCGACTGCGGCGACCAGCTCGCGTGGTTGTGAGCGCACGTCGTTGTGCCGGGCGAGATAGCACGAGTCGTGGTACGTGATCTTCTGGTCGCCGGCGACAGGGTTCAGCTTTCCATCACGGACGAGCTCGGCCAGGAACTCAGTGTGGTGCACGACCTCGTAGTGACCGCCGAAGTCCGGGTACTCGTTGCCGATGGAGTTGAAGCAGTGAGGGCAGGTGGTCACGATCTTCTTGATGCCGGCTTCGTTGAGCGTGCCGACGTTCTCTTTGGCGAGGCGCTGGAAGGTGTACTCGTCGCCCATCCGACGCGCAGGATCTCCGGTGCACGCTTCACGCGGGCCGAGGATCGCGAAATCGACCCCGGCGGCCAGCATCAATTTGGCAGTCGACACGGCGCCCTGACGCGCCCGCTCGTCGAAGGCGGGGGCGCAGCCAACCCAGAAGAGGACGTCCGGCGCGGCATCGCCCGGCTTCAGCAGGCGGACTCCAAGGCCGTCGGCCCAGTGCGCGCGGTCGGCCTGAGGCTTGCCCCACGGGTTGGACGAGCGGTCGACGTCGCGCAGCATCGTCCCGGCTTCTTCGGGGAATCGTGATTCGACCATGACGAGGTTGCGGCGCAGGTCGATCACGTGGTCGATGTGCTCGATGCCGACAGGGCATTCGCGCACGCATGCGCCACAGGTCACGCAGTCCCACACGATGTCGTCCGTCACGGCGTTCGGCACAATCGGTGGCGGCGTGTACGAGGGGTCCGCGAGCGCCTTCGGGCCCTCCGCCATCGCCTGATCGCGGATCGCCATGATCAGCAGCTTGGGCGATAGCGATTTGCCGGTCGCGTAGGCGGGGCAAACGTCCTGGCATCGCCCGCACTCGGTGCACGACATGGTGTCGAGGGTCTCCTTCCAGGTCATGTCGGTGACACGCGCCGAGCCAAACCGCACATCGGCCTCGGACCGCTCGAAGTCGATCGGCTCGAGGCGGCCGCGGGCGCGCGTGCGGCCGAAGTAGACGTTGAGCGCCGCGACCGCGATGTGCAGGTGCTTGGAGTAAGGAAGGTAGACGAGGAAGCTGAGGATGATCAGGACGTGAGCCCAGACCGCGGTCCGCTCGAGGTACGGGACCGCGGGGCGGTATAGAAGCTTCGCGATCGCGCCTGAGATGGGCGCCCACCTCGCGGGATAGTCGTTAGATCCGAGCGCGACCTGCGAGGCGTGCCAGAGAAGGAGCGTGATGACGATGCCCGAGATCATCGCGAGGATCAGATCCGCCTCGCCGATGTGGCTGCCCACAAAACGCTTGGGCCGCTGCACCTTGCGGATCGCGAACGCCGTGATCACGCCGAGGAGGACCACCAGCGCGAATCCGTCGACGAGGAGCGCGTACCAGCCCTGGGCGCCCAACCACGGCAGGGTCGCGTGCGGATCGACCACGCCGATCATCGCGATCAAGATCGTCGGGAACAGCACGAGGAATCCCCAGAAGATCGCGGCGTGCATCAGCCCGGGCAGGAGGCGCTGCAGGAGCTTGCTCTGGCCGGCCACCACTACCGCCTCGGCCTTCGCACGGGCAGGCACGTCGCCGAAGCGCGCCGCAGGTTTGCCCGCACGAACCAGGCGATACAGCAACACGGCTCGGCGGCTGAAGAGGAAGCCCGCGATGAGGAGCGCGGAGGCAAGCCCGGCGGCGTCGATCACGATCAACGTCGACTTCCTAAGTGCGCCTTGCGCGCGCCCGGCGGATCTCAGCGGAGATCGCCGGAACGATCTCCTTTAGATCGCCGGCCACGGTGTAGTCGGCGTTCTGCATCATCGGCGCCTGCGGGTCGGAGTTGATCGCGAGGATGCGCTTGGCCCCCTTCAGGCCGGCCATGTGCTGCGTGGCGCCTGAGATGCCGCAGGCGATGTAGACCTCGGGAGCGACCTTGGTTCCGGTCTGCCCGACCTGGTCAGTGTGCGGACGCCAGCCGGCACTGGTGACCGCCCGCGAGCACCCGACCGCGGCGCCGAGGAGCCCGGCGAGCTCTTCGATCACGGCAAAGCCCTCCTGCGAGCCGACGCCACGTCCACCGCTGACGATCACCTTCGCTTCGGCGAGCGAAACCCCTCCGTGGCTGGGCATGACGTGGTCGGAAACGATGACGGCCAGGAGGGCCTGGTCGAGCGTCGATTTGACGGCGTCGATGTCGACGCGGACCGGGTCGGGCCCGTTCTCGATCGGCACCGTGTGCGGCGCGACCGTGATCAGCGGCCGGGGGCTGTGCAGCCGCGCTTCTTCCAGCAGGCTGCCACCCCAGCGCTGCCGCGTCACAAGCGCCGGATCGCCTGGCGTCGCGGCGACGCAGTTGGCGGTCATGGGTAGGCCCATCCGGGCGGCCGCGCGCGCCATCACCTCGTTGCCGCGCTCGGTGCCGGCCGCAAGCACAGCTGAGGCGTCCAGGTCATCCGCAACAGCTGCCAGCAGGGCCGCGAGGAAGTCGGGCGCATAGGGCTCAGTGGCGCTGATGTCAACCGAGTGCAGCGGATCGCCGAACCTGCGCGCCACGGTGAGCATCTGCCTTGACGGGTCGCCCTGCTCCATCAGGACGAGCACGCTCACAGCAAGCCCGCATTGCGGAGCAATTCGACGACCGCGGGCGCCGCGACCGCCCCGCTGCCCAGCGACTCGGCGCGGCGTCCCTGTCCGGCGGGTACGGCCAGCTTCACCAGCTCCAGCCGTGGGGCCGGACGGGTTGGCGTGCTGACCGCCACGGGCTTGCTGCGCGCGCGCATCTTGCCGGGCACCGATGGGTAGCGCGGCAGGTTGAGGCCCTCCTTCACCGTCAGCACCGCGGGCAGCGGCACCACGTAGACGTCGCGGCCGCCTTCGACCTCCTGCTCACAGCGCACACGCGCGCCATCGAGCGTCACCTTCTTGAGACCCGTCACGCATGGGCGTCCGAGCGCGTACGCGGCGCGGATCCCGACCTGGAAGCCTCCCGAGTCGGCGGACTCGTTGCCGAAGAAGATGATGTCGAAGGGCCCGTGGGCCGCCTCGTCGGCGCGGATTGCGCCGGTGATGGCGGCGGCTGTTCCCTCGGCGTCCCATTCCTGGCCATCAGTCTGCAAGTGAATCGCGCGGTCGATGCCGAGGGCCATCGCGTCGCGGAGCTGCTCCACCGCCTCGGGCGGCCCGAGCGTCAGGACGACCGAATCGCCCTTGTTCGCCTCGATCAGGCGCACCGCCTCTTCTACGCCGCACTCCTCGTGCGGGCTCATCGTGAAGCCGAGGTGGCGCGTGTCGATGGTGCGCGCATCTTCCGTGAGCACGATCCGGCCTCCGGTGATCGGCACCCGCTTGATCGTCACGAGAACCCTCACGACCTTATGCGCGCGTTCTCGGGATCGAAGAGCGGCGTCGCGCTCGCCACGGCCACCGTCACCGGGTAGCGCTCACCCATGTACTCGACCGCCAGCTGCTCGCCCACCACCGCGTGCTCGGGCGGCAGGTAGGCCATGAGGATGTGCTTGCCGATGGACGGCCCCGCGCCCGCGCTCGTCACGTACGACCCCCGCCCGCGGCGGTCGACGATGCGCTTGCCGTCGCGCGTAAGAATCGGCTCGCGGCCGAGCATGTATCGCTTCTCGCCGGAGCGCGAGCGGTGGTCGTCCACGGTCAGCGAGCACATGATCGCGGCGGGTGCTTCGTCGCGATGCCTCAGGTGAGCCGCCTTGCCGATGAAGTCCTCTTCCTTGACACGCGGCGCGGTCATTCCAGCCTCGACCACGCTGTACTCCGTCTCGAGCTCGTTGCCGTGGGCCCGGTAGGACTTCTCTAGCCTTCCCGTCGTGCCGTAAACGCCAATCCCACAGGGCGCGAGCCCGTGTGGCTGACCGGCCTCCCAGAGCAGGTCCCAGAGCTTCAGCCCCTGGTCGATTGGAATGTACAGCTCCCATCCCAGGTCCCCGACGTACGAGATGCGAGAGGCCAGCACCCGCAGCGTGTCCACCTCGATCGTCTTGCACGTTCCGAACTTGAAACCGTCGTTGCTGACGTCGTCGGAGCTCACGCTCTCGAGGATCCGCCGCGCCCTCGGGCCCCACAACCCGATGGTCGTCATCGACGAGGTGAGGTCGAACAGCTGTGTCGAGCCATCCGGCGGCAGATTGTCACGAAACCATTTGCGGTCCGACATGCCCGCCGCGGCGCCGGTCACGACGCGAAACCGATCCTCGCCCAGCCGCATGATCGTCAGGTCCGACTTGAAGCCGCCGCTCGGGCTCAGGACCGGCGTGTACACCACCCGACCCACCGGCGCGTCCATCTGCCGCAGCGCCACGCGCTGGACGGACTCGAGGGCGCGCGGGCCGGCGATGTCGAAGATCGTGAATGCGGAGAGGTCGAAGATTCCCGCGCGCTCGCGCATCGCCAGGTGTTCCGCATTGATGATCGGAGACCACCATCGCGATTCCCACTCCGCTGTGCGACGGGTCACGCGGTCGCCGAATTCCTCCAGCAGAGGGGCATTCGACTCATACCACTGCGGCCGCTCCCATCCGGCGGCCTCGAAGAAACTCGCTCCCAGCTCCTTCTCGCGCGCGTGGAATGGAGCAAGACGCACATCGCGGTTGGAGACCCACTGCTCGCTCGGGTGGACGATGCCGTAAGTCTTGTTGAAACCCTCCGAGGCTCTCGCGTGCACATGCGCGCGCGTCTTCTGGTGTTCGTGGAATCGGGCGATGTCCGAAGAGTGGAGGTCGATCTCCGACTCTCCGTGCGCCATCCACTCGGCCATCGCCTTGCCGGTGCCCGGGCCTTCCTTCACCCACACCGCGGCGGCGGCCCACAGCCCCTTCACGTCCGGTGACTCGCCGAGCAAGGGCATGCCGTCCGGGGTGAGTGAAAGGATTCCGTTGATGGCGTACTTGACTCCGACCGATTCGTCGCCGACGATCTCCGGCATCAGCTCGAGCGCTTGCTGCATCTGCAGCTCGAAGTCGGCCTGGGTGAACGGAAACTCAGTCGGCGATAGGGCCGCCTGCTCGATCGGCGGGATGTCCTCGGGGTCGTAGAGGATCGGGCGATGCGCGTAGGAGCCGATCTCCAGGTCACCGCCGGCCTGCCGCTCGTACATGTTTGTGTCCATGTCGCGCACGATCGGATGCTCGATGTCGCTCCTGGCGTCCTTGAAGCGCGGCACCGGGCCGACGTCGATCATCTGGTGCACCGCGGGCGTGAGCGGGATGTGGGCGCCGGCCATCCGCGCGATGCGCGGGCTCCAGGCCCCGCAGGCGATCACCACCGTCTCCGCCTCGATGTCCCCTTCGGTCGTCCGCACGCGGCGGACGCGCCCGCGCTCGACGTCGATGCCGGTCACCTCCGTCTTCGGCGCGCCGTGCAGCGCTCCCGAGCTCTGGCCGTGCTCGCGCATGAGGGTACCCATCCGCAGCGAGTCGACCACTCCTACGCCCGGCGTGTAGAAACCGCCGAGGATGATCGACTCGTCGATGTACGGCACGAGCTCCTTGACTTCGGCGGGCGTGATCAGCGAGACGGGCGCGATTCCCCACGACTCGGCGGCGGCCATCCGTCGGGTGAGCTCCTGCATCCGCTCTCTGGTGCGCGCGACCTCGATTCCGCCGGACTGGATGAAGACCCCCTTCTCCCTGTACTGGCGGACGCTGTCCATCGTCAGCGCCGTCATCTCCTTGGAGTGATCGACCAGGTAGATGAAGTTCGAGGCATGGCCGGTGGATCCCCCCGGGTTGGGTAGCGGGCCTTTGTCGAGCAGCACGATGTCACGCCAGCCGAGTAGGCCGAGATGATAGGCGACGCTGTTGCCGACGATGCCGCATCCGATGACGACGCAGCGCGCATGGGTCGGGAGCCCTGCCATCTCTAGTCCGGCTGGTAGGGGGACCGGACCTCTTCCGGCAGCTCATACCACTGCATGCGGTCGCCCACCTGGGCGCGCAGCTTCCACTTCATGGGTTTCGGTTGCGCCTCGACCGCCTTCCACAGCTCGTCCAGCCTCGAATTCACGAGCGAGCGGTCCACCTCGAGCTCGGAGAGCGTGGCCCGCAGCTTCTCAGTGTTGACCTGCAGCGTGCGGTACATACCCCAGTCATCGGCCGCCACGCGCGCGATGTAGCCCGCATCGATGACCTCGTCTCCCCAACCCGCCTGGACCGGGTGGTCGAGCAACAGCGCGACCAGGTCGACGAGGTCCTTGCGGTTCATCTCATAGATCTGGAGCTTGCTCAGGAGGAGGTCGGACGGGCTCGCGCAAGGACCATCGTGGTCGAGACGCCCGCGCAGGTCGATCACGTGCGACATCTTGAAAACGTCGATGAACACGTCGACCTGGCGGCCATTGTGCGGGTCGAAGAAGTACAGCCGGCGATCTCCCTGCATCAGGTTGAAGCGCTCGTTTGCCTCGTAGCCCAGCGAGGGAAAGAGTTCGAGCACTCCCTTCCGGTCACGCTTCGCGATGGCGTAGTCGAGGTCACCGTACTTCCGCTTCAGAGGCGGCTTTTGCGCGCTGGCGGAGTGGACGTGTATGCCCGCGCCCCCGAGCAGCTTGAGCCGCAGCTGCTTGCTCTGCGCAGCCTCGGCGATCCGCGCGGCCTCGGCGATCGGATCCTCCAGTGGATGGCTCAAACGCACCTTGCGACGTCGATGGTCATCGGTTCTTCCGGTGTCCGCTCGGATGGGCGTCGAAAGCCTGCTTGTAGATCCGGCGGTAGGCGGCGGCGTCCACGTCGCGCGGATTGCCGATGGTCTGGGGGTCGGACAAGGCCTTGTCGGCGAGCATCGGGATCTCGTCCTCGCTGAAGCCAAGCTCCTGCATGCCTGGGATCTCGACGTCCCTGGTCAGCTGGTGCACGTACTCGACGGCCATCTCGGCCGCGCGAAACGTCGTCACGCCGCGAGTGTCCAACCCGAACGCCACCGCCATGCGCGCGAACCGCTCGGGTTCGCCGGAGTGGTTGTACTCCATCACCGGACCGAGCAGTCGCGCCGTGAGCGCGCCGTGTGGCGCGTCATGCACGCCGCCCGCGGTCTGGCTCATGGCGTGCGCCGCGCCGGCAGAGTCCGTCCCGTAAGCGAGGCCGGCCAGCATCGCCGCCGCGCTCATGTGATACCGCGCTTCCAGGTTGTTGGCCTGGGAGAACGCGACGCGGAGGTGGCGCGCGACATACTCCATCGCCAGCAGCGCCACCGCGTCGGTGAACGGCTGGTGATAGACCATCGTGTAGCACTCGACAGCGTGGGCCAGTGCGTCCATCCCGGTGCCGGCCGTGACTCTCGCGGGGAGCTTGACGGTCAGCTCGGGGTCGATGAGAGCAACCCACGATGCGATGTCCGGAGTGCCGCCGACGTTGAACTTGATCTTGCGTTTGGGATCGGTGATGACGGCCCAGAGGGTGACCTCGCTCCCGGTGCCGGCCGTGGTCGGCACGGCGATCATCGGCGGGATGCGCGAGCGGATCGGAGTGTGACCCCACTCGTAGTCGACGATGCTCCCGTCGTGCACGGCGACCACACCGATGCCCTTCGCGGTGTCCATCGAGCTTCCCCCGCCGATCGCCACCAGGCCGTCGCATCCCTGGGCGCGGTACTCGGCCGCCCCCGCGTCGACGAGCTCGACGCCAGGGTTTGCCCTGACCTTGTCGAAGACGACCGGCTCCACGTCGGAGCCCCGCAGGGCTTCGAGCGCGGCATCCAGGAGGCCCGCCGCCTTGACTCCTGCATCGGTGACGAGCAGGGGCCGGCGCATGCGCAGAAGAACCGCTTCGGCGCCCAGCTCCCTGATCGCTCCAAGGCGCTGCACGAGGCGGGTCGGGCTCTGATAGGTCCGGAGTGTGTATTCCAGCATGGGTTACAAAAGGTGGCCGCCGAGCCTAAGCTCGGCGGCCGCGAAACGGCTATTCAACCGGAATCTCGTGGTGGATGCGGGCCAGGTCGATGCCCTGGCGCTTTCGGACGACCCGGGCGATCACGTAGATCACAACGGCCGCGATGTAGGTCGCGAGGAAGTAGTAAACGGAATTGGGAGTTGACGAGAAAGTGGTCCCGTAGAGGTCAGCCGCGTTGAACGACCACTCCCAGAGCATGAAAAGGAGAAACGCCCCGGTGATCACTCCGACGACGGTGATCGCCGGAATGCCGGCGATCTTGTAGTTGGCGATCGGCGACGCCTCGTACAGGTCCTTGCGCCGCCAGGGCAGGATGATGGCCGCGACGGTCGTGGCAAAAAACGTCAGGGCGAGAACCGCGGTCGCGTCGAGAAAGACGGTCGTGAAGCTCGGCTTGTAGGCGTAGATCGCGCTGATCACTATCGAGGGCACGATCATCAGGACGAGCGCGCCGTAAGGAACGCGGCGCTTGGCCGAGATGTTGGCCGCCCACGAGGGCAGTACGCGGTCGAAAGCGGCGGCGAAGATGACGCGCGTCGAAGACAGGAACAGCGTTCCGGCCCAGCCAAAGAACCACAGGCCCATGACGATGATCAGAACGGCCTGGAAGAGGTGGTTGTTGACCAGGAAGCCCGCGAACATCACCGGGTAAGGCCAGATCGGAACCGGGGGAGCAGCGGCGCCCTGGACCGCGAAGAGGTTGTTCCAATAAGCCGCGTTGGCCGATTGGTAGAAGTTCCAACCGATCGTCTTGTTGATCAGGAGCACGACCACCGCGACCATGGCCACGGTGACCCACAGCCCCGCGAACATGCTCCAGAAAGGCTTGCGAATGTCTTTGGCTCCGCGCACCTCGCCGTAGAGGGTCGCGCCCCAGTTGGGCCACAGAAGGTAGAAAGCCAGCCAGGGCAGGAGAAGAAGCACCGGGCCGAACGAGAAGCTGCCAAAGCTCGAGCCGCTGAACGTCTTGCTTGCCGCATCGATCGTGCCCTGGTAGGCGTTGGCCGGGGCGCCGAAGAGGCTCGTGGCCTCGCGGTTGAACGCATTCTGGAAGTCCTGCGGGCTCGCGAACAGGAGCAGCGCGCAGACGACCGCGAGTCCAGCGAGGCCGATCCAGAAGCACACCTTCTGGATGCGCGCGTACGTCTCCATGCCCAACGTGACGACGATGCTCACGAACGCGAGCACGATCAAGCATGAGACGAAGATGCCGGTCTGACCAGTGAAGAACGTGGCCACCCCGGTCCAGCCAAGCGTGTAAGCGAGCGGTGAGAAGAACTGGACCACCAGGATGTTGGCGTAGATGGGCGCCCAGAGAAACAGCGTGAACCACCAACCGGTGATGGAAAGGACGAAGCCGAGTCCGCCGCCGAGCACGCGGCTCTGCCAGGCGTAGTCACCGCCGGTACGCGGCATTACGCTGACCAACATTGCGTAAGTGATGACAAGGAACGTGACCAGCACACCAAACAGCAGGATCCCGGCGAGCAGCTGGCCGTCGGGGACGGTGTATACGAACGACATGCCGTAAAGGCCGAGCGTGATCAGGTTGATCGACCAGAACGAATAAACGAACGCGTCGAAGGTCGACCAGGATTTAACCAGACCCGTCGCGTTGCGCAGGAACAGACCGGGCCTCGCCGCGCCCGGCGTCCCCATCGTTGCATCAGCCATATTGCTTCCTCCCTACTCCTTCATCCGTTGACCAGCTGGTAGCTCTTGATTCCTTTCTTGGCATCGAGCTGAACGATTGCCCCCATAAGCATTCCTTCCTCGTACGAGCTTCCCGGATTGATCGAGAGCGTCTTTCCGATCTTCACGGCCCCCTTGCTCTCGTGGATATGGCCGTGCAGCGAGATCAGGGGCTGGTGGCGTTCGATGGCCTCGCGCACCGCCGTGGAACCCACCGGGCGGAGGGCGCGTCCGCCGTGAAGCAATCTCAGGTCAGCGTCGATGGCGGGCGCCTCGTCGAGGCCTGATTTGAAGGGAGGGCAGTGCAGGTTGAAGATCGCCTTCGAGGCGTCCGGGAGCTGGCTCGCCATCGCCTCGATGCGCTCGCCGAGGTTCTCCTCGGTTTCCTCTCGGTGGGTGTTCCACGGTGTGTGGTTCGACCAACCGGTTGAGATCATCGAGAAGCCGTCGATCTGGAGAATGCGACCCTCGCCCAGCTCGACCACATCCGAGCGCCGGATGACGTCGTCCACCTCCATCTCATCGTCGTTGCCCGGGCACACGAAAATCCGTATCCCTGTCCCGCGCAGCTTTTCCGCGGCCATTCCCATCCAGCGGTCGACGCCGTCGAGCATCACCTGCTGGAAGGTCTCCGTTCGCTTGACGGGGTCCTGGTCCAGTTCGTGCAGGCGTTCGAGCGTCATCTGGAGCGGGTAGTAGCCCTTGCGCCGGATTTGCGCCTCGACGTCCGCAACCTGTCCAGCTTCCACCGACTGGCTTTCGCCGCCGAGCACGACCGTGTAATGGCCGTTTTCCTGGACGATGGGGACGATCGCCTTGCCGGTCATGTCGCCACCGCAGATCAGGATGTCCGCCTCGTAAAACTTGCCGGCGTTCAGGAACTTCCGCCAGCACATCTCGGAACCGTGCAGGTCGGTGGCAAAAAATATCTTCGGCATCTACCTCTCCACGAGCACTTTGCGGATCTCACGTTCGAAACCGGTCACGTGGCGCCGCATCGAACCGTCGGCGCCCGGTCCGTCGCCGGCGAGGATCGCCCGCAGCAGCTCAACGTGCTCTTCGACCGCTTCGCGCAGGCCGACCTGGCGGTCGAGCACGAGGTACCAGAGCCGCAGGCTGAGGTTGAAATAGCGCTCGAGCGTCGATTCGAGGAACGGGTTGCGCGCCGCGCGGTAGATCTCGCGGTGGATCTCCTGGTCGAGCCGCATCAGCTGGCGCTGGTCGAGGCTGGGGCCCTCCTCGAGCCGCTCGAGGAGCCGCGCGAAAGAATCTCGATCAGCGGTCGTGAGGCGTTCGGCAGCGAGCCGGGCGGCATGTCCCTCCAGCACCACCCTCACCTCCGTGATGCGGGCGAGGTCGGTGATGTTGATGTCGGTGACGAAGGTGCCCCGATGCGGGATCGACCGGACCAGGTTCTCGCGCACGAGTCGCTGCAGCGCCTCGCGGATTGGCGTGCGACCGATCTTGAGCTCTTCACGGAGGCGGCTCTCGTTGACCACGGAGCCGGGCGGCATGTCAAGCGAAACGATGCGTTCGCGGATGCGCAGGTAGGCTTCCTCGCTCTGCGAGCGAGCCGAGCCGTCGCTCTCGACCAGCGCCCCGACCGGCGTTGCCGAAGCCATCCCCTGTCGCGTACCCCCTTCCCTTGTGCGACCGATATGCGAGCGATATACCGCCACGAACCGTAGCACCGGTCCGAGGTGCCGTCAAACCTTGTTCTGGCCGGCCGCCTCCTCGAGCCAGACCGCAAAAGGCGCCGACCTCATCGCCTCGAGCGCTCGCTCCCAGCGGCCCTTGTAGTAGCCGGTGAAATCGAACTCGACGGCCGAGATCCTGGCCTGGATCGCGCCCCACAACGTCCAGCCGACATCCGACATGAGCGCGAACAGGTTCATCCGCGCGAGCTGACGCGAGTCTTCGCGGCCGAAGTACTCCGCGCACAGGGCTGCGCGCAGGTCCGGGTCGAGCCCTGTTTCCTGGGCCGTGTTGCCGAGGTCGAAGCACGGGTCGTTGTTTCCGCTGAGCTCGTAGTCGACGATCCGCAGCGTGTGGCCGTCGTCGATGAAGTTCTCGCAGAGCAGGTCGTTGTGACACGGGACCCGCGGCAGGGCGCCCACGGTCACGGCGCGCTCGATCTGTGCCACGACCGGCAACCAGTCGCGGTAGCCATCCGGGATGGTGACCTCGTGCTCTTCGACCATTCCGAGGTAGTCCTCGACCAGCCGGAACATGTCGAAGTCCTTGAGGAACCGCGGCGAGGCGTGGAGTCTTTGGAATGATGAAGCCATACGCGCCACCATCTCCCTGGACTGGAGGGTCTGCGCGGTCATGGTGGGGCCTGGAATGAACTCCAGCACCAGGACGTCGAGCTCGGGGACGTGCTCGAGCACCTGGGGACCGATGCCCATGCCGGCGGCCGCTTTCGTGTTGTGAACTTCGTTGGCGCGATCGATCATGAGGAGGTCCGTCGATTGGCCGGGAATCCGCATCACGTAACGCCGGCCGGCGGCCTCGACCAGGTAGTTCTCGTTGGTGAGACCCCCGGAGAGCTGCGAGACCTTTACCTGTTCGCCCTTCCAGAGCGAGACTCGGGCGAGCGCATCGTCGACGAGGGTCGCGCTCATCGCCTGGCATCCTGCTTGGAGAGCACCGAGTCGGTCGTAATGGTCGCGGGGACCAGCTGCCCGAACACCTCGACCTCCACGCTCCCACCGGGCCTCATGTCGACAGGAAGATAGGAGTAGGCGAGATTCTGCCTGACCGTGAACCCGTATGCGCAGCTGCGTACGCGTCCGACCACTCGACCTCCGCTGTGCACGGCCTCGCCACCGTAGATGGCGATGTACTCATCGCCGCCGACCGCGAGGGTGCGCAGGCGCCGCTTGATCCCGGATTCTCGCGCGGCGAGCAGCGCTGCGCGCCCGTTGAAGTCGCCCTTGTCCAGCTGCACGCAGAAGCCGAGCCCCGCCTCGAACGGGTTGTCGAGCAAGGTCAGGTCGGTGCCGTAGTAGCGGTAGCCCTTCTCCATGCGCAGCGAGTCGAGGGCGCGGTAGCCGCCGGGCCGGATTCCAAACGCTCGACCCGCCGACATGAGGCGGTCCCAGACCTGGACCGCCCAACCGGGTTCGAGGTACAGCTCCCAACCCAGCTCGCCGACGTATGTGACGCGCTGAGCGAAGGCGACAGCTCCACCGATGCGAATCTGCCGGCCCTGCATGAAAGGAAAGGCAGCCTCCGAAACGTCGCCGTCGGTGACGGTCTCCAGCACGTCACGCGCGCGAGGTCCCCACATCCCGATCACCGATAGCTCATCGGTGGTCTCGCGCAGCTCGACCGGACGGTCTCCGCCGCGCACCTGGAGGCGGAGCCAGCCGAGGTCGCTGTTCACGTAGCCGGCACCGGTCACCACCCTGAAATGCTGTTCAGCGAGCCGGGTCACGGTGACGTCTGCGGCGATCCCTCCGTTGCGCTCGAGCAGCTGCGTGTACACCACAGAGCCGGGCGGCCTGTCGACGAGGTTTCCGGCAGCTCGCTCGAGCAGCGTCGCGGAGCCGGGGCCGCGAACGTCGATCTTCCCGAATGAAGTCATGTCGATGATCCCGACGCTCTCGCGGAACGCGCGGTGCTCTTCAGCCAGCAGGTCGAAGTACGGAGGCTTCGCCCAGCCAAACCGGCGCTGGTCGGCGCCGGCGCGTCGCCATGCGCGGCCGGGTTCGAGATACTCGGCGCGCTCCCACCCGTGCTTTGCGCCGAACACCGCGCCCTGGTCTTGCAGGCGCTCGTGGAGCGCGCTGGTGCGTCGCGGCCGTCCCCACTCGTCCGAGTCGAACGGGTAGCGCAAGTAGTAGTAATAGCGATACGCCTCGCGCGCCAGCTCGGCCGCGTAGCGATGGTCGCGGTGCACGGGCCCGAACCTCCACGGCCTGTACGGATAGAGGTCCAGCTCCGTCTCCTGCGTGGTGATGAGCTCGGCGAGCGACCTCCCGATCCCGCCGGCGCCACCGAACCCGTTGAGCGACAGTCCAGCCGCGAGGTAAAGGCCCCGGACGCCCGGCACCATGCCGACCAGCGGGTTGGCGTCCGGGGTCATCGCGTCGGGGTGGCAGACGAGCTTGACGATGCCGGCCTCGCCCAGGAATGGAAAGCGCCGCGCCGCGCCGGCGAGAAGCGGCTCGAACCTCGCCTGGTCGGGGGGCAGCGAGGTCCCCGCATGGCTCCACGGCACGCCGTCGATCCACCGCGCGACAGGGTTTGCTTCGTACCCGCCAAGGACGACACCGCCGGCTTCCGACTTCCCGTATATGAGGTTGTCCGGGTCGCGGAAGCACGGCATGTCATGAGGGAGCTCATGGCCGGGCACCGCGAGCAGGGCGGCGTGCTGATGGTCGACCGGCGTCGAGACGATGAACGCGCCGGCCATGGCCGCGACCTGAGGCGCCCAGATTCCGCCGGCGATGACGAGCACCTCTGTCTCGATGATCCCGGCGTCGGTTTCGATCGCCTTCACCTCGCCGTCGGACCCGAGCCGTATCCCGGTGACACGGTGCTGCGTCAACACCTTGGCGCCCAGCTTCCGCGCGGCCGTCGCCAGGGCATACGTGGCGGTGTGCGGGTCGAGGTGGCCGTCGCTCGGAACCCAGACCGCTCCGAACAGCGAGCGTTCAGTTATCGCGGGCATCAGCCGGGCGGACTCTTCGGCGGAGACGAGCTCGACGTCGAGCCCGATCCCCCGCGCGCGACTGACGCCGCGCTGGAGCTCCTTCAGCTGCTCTTCGCTCGAGGCGAAGCGCAGGCCGCCGACCTGCTCGAAGACGCCGAGCTCCTGGTACAGCTCGATGCTGTAACGGCGAAATCGCATCATCGTCGGCGACGGGTTGAACTGCGTCACGAGGCCCGCGGCGTGGCAGGTGGACCCGCTGGTCAGCTCGTCCTTTTCGACCAGGACCGTGTCGTGCCAACCCGCTTTCGCCAGGTGGTAGGCGACGCTCGCCCCGGTGATCCCGCCACCGACGACGACAGCTCGTGCGTGATCCACTTCTGCTGAACTGTAGAGGCCCGATCGCGGAGGTCCGCCTAATCAGGCAGCGGCGCCTGTTTGGTCTCAGGCAGCAGCAGGAGCAGGAGAGCGCCCGCGATCGCGGCCACACCGCCCAGCTCGATCGCACGGCCCAAACCCCAGGACGGGGCCAGGTAGCCGACAGCCTGCAGGCCCGCGACGCTGCCGGCCGCCGCGGCAAGCGAAGCCGTCAGCTCGGCGGTGGCGCGCGCTCGGGTCGGAAACAGCTCCGCCGTCCAGGCGCCGAACACAGGGGTGGATGCGCTGGCGAATGAGCTCCACAGGACGTTGCCGATGTAAAAACCAACCGCCGCCGTGGCAAAGCTGAGACTGGTCGAGATCGCGGCCGCGATCGTGAGCACGATGGCGGGACCGCGCCGTCCGTACCGGTCGGTGAGATAACCCCCGACCAGGTAAGACGCCGCGCCGGCGATGGCGGAGATCACGATCAGCACGCTGATCGCCTCGGGGACAAGGTGCAGAGCCTCGGTGGCATAGACGGTGAACAAGAGTCCCGCCGGCTCGAAGAGGACAGCAAGCAACGCGGTCATCGCCGCGATGACCACGACCCTGCGCCGCCACGCCGGCTGCAGCAAGAGGCGGAGAGCAGAACCGCTCGCC
Source organism: Candidatus Dormibacteraceae bacterium (assembly GCA_050734495.1). GTDB lineage: Bacteria > Chloroflexota > Dormibacteria > Dormibacterales > Dormibacteraceae > Palsa-870. The sequence continues at coordinate 5,019 of JBOHUQ010000123.1, read as the reverse complement.
TTGGCGCTGAGCCACGTCCTGCCTTCGGGCAGCCTGACCCAGATCAACGGCGCGAAGAGAACGCCGATCCCCCCGGCCAGGAACAGCCAGCGCCAATGGGGCGCCACCATCGGGTAGCTGATCACGGTTATGCCCGTGCCCAGGCCGCCGAGAAGCGCCAGCACGCTTACGGCCTGGCCGCGACGCGCCGGCGGAGCCTCCTCGACGATGAGAGCCGTTGCGACGCCTGCCACCAGCGTTTCGAAGCAGACGGCCACGAGCCTCAGGAGGGCCAGCGCCTCGAGCGAGGGCGCGAGGCCGCTGGCGAAATTGGCGATGGAGAAGCCTGCGACTCCGACGGCGATGAGCCTCCTGCGACCGAAGCGATCCGCCAGCGTGGCCAGCGGCAGCGCCCCAAGCGCGCCGATCGCAAGCACTGACCCGAGATTGGAAAGAGCGGGGGTGCGAGCGTGGAAATCGGACGCGATCGCCGGCAGCGCCAGGACGAGGACCGATCCGTCGAATGCCGTCAGCACGACGGCCAGACCGGCCCAGGCCAGCGTGCGGCGCTGCTCTTCGTCCAGGTTCAGCAACCGGCTAGACCAGGTTCAGCCTTTTTAAGAGGTACGGGCCCGGGCCGAGGAAGCCGCACGTCGCGGCAATGTGCGCTAGCGACACGCCCAGCAGCGACGGCGGGCCTGGCAGCAGCCAGAACGCCAGCCCCAGCGGCACGCCGACGAGGGCTGTGGCGAAAGTGTCGGACCAGGTCCATCCGCCGAGCCGGTGATACAGGACGTAGGCCAGCGTGGCGACGGCAAAACCGGCGGGTGCGCCCAACAAGAGGCCGAGCCCGCCCTGCGCGAGGCCGCGAAAGAAGGCTTCCTCCACCGGACCGTTCATCACGTAAAAGGCGGTCTGGAACCAGGCGTCTTGGGGGTTCGCCGGCACGCTCAACGCTCCGCGCCTGCGGGTCAGCCGCAGCTGGACCCAGACCGCCGCGCCAAACATCAAGGGAGCCGCCACCGCTGCGAATCGAAGCTGGAGGCCAAGCGATCCCGCGCTCAAGCCGAGCGCGGCTCGGTGCGGTATGAGCAAATAAGCAATGGCGAACGCCACCGCGAACGGCAGGATGCGGACCAGCAGGTCGGTGCGGATCCAGGCCCAGCTGTCGGGAACGTCCGTGAGGATCAGGCGCGTTGAAGGCTGGAACGCGGTGGACCCTGAGGTCATACGGTTCGAAGTCTTCCATACGTCGATCCTGGAGATCGGCGACCCGGCGGCCGGCTCACGACTAAACTTGCCTGAGTCGTTGGAGGCTGCCGGGAGTTCTGTGTGTAGCGGGGTAAAGAGATGTCGATTGCCGCGACCGCAGGCGAAAGCCAAGTTCATATTGACGCCAGCAGCTCCTGGCGCACCTGGCTCATGACCGGGGTCCGGCGTGGGCCGGTCTACCGGCGGCGGGTGCGGGGCGCTCACAAAGGTCTCAAGCGGTTGCTCGTCGAGGGGATGGGCGAGAGCGACGATCAGCACGGCAGCTGGAGAGGATTCTCCGGAGCCATCGTGCGTCAGGCGGTCGGCGAGGCTGTCAGCTCGCTACCCCCGCGCCAGCGGCAGCTGATCAAGCTCGCGTATTTCGGCGACCTGTCGAACCGCGAGATCGCCCAGGGCCTCGGGATCACCCTGGGCAGCGTCGAACGAGGGCTGCGCCAGGCGATCGCTCAGATCAGCGAGCACGTGGAGCACGGCCGGACCGCCGGCCGGAGGGCGATCTACGCGCTCGCCATGTTCCTGGGTGGACGGTGGCTGAGCGAAGCGCATCAGGCCACGGCGTCGAGCGCCCAGCCGTGGGTCAAGGCGGGAACCCTGCTCCTCGTCACAGCCACCGCGGGAGCGCTGCTCACCGCGCGGCCGGCCTCGCCGGCTCCGCGCGCGCACATCGAACAGGCAACCGTTCCGATCGTTGTCTCCGAACCGGCCGGCCAGGTACAGGCGCCGCGAATTCGGTCGCTTCGTGACGCGACCGACCGCGTCCCGCGATCTGCCGGCGTGACGGCGCCAACCGTCCCGGAGATCGATGTCGCACTGCGTGCCATTGCCATTCCGGCGTTGACGCTTCCAGTTGACGTCACGCTGCCGCCGCTGCCAGTCGACGTCACGCTGCCATCGCTGCCGGTCCGGGTGACGGTGCCACCGCTGCCGGTTCCGGTTGAGGTTCCGCCGGTCGTTCACGGGCTGTTGGGCGCGTAGATCACCACTCCGTCGACCGTGGCCACGGCGTGGTAGCTGCTGCTCACCAGGTTCGCGAGCACTGGATAGTTGCGCATCGGGTACATCGAGAAATCGCTCCAGCCGGCCGGCGCGGTGTCGACGATGAGCGCCGGCGGGTGCGCGGTCAGGTCTGATTGGAGCTCCGGCCACACGTCGGGGGTCGTGTCCCAGTTGTTGGGCGCGACTCCTGAGCCGCGATCGAAGCCGCGCAGGAAGCCAGGAAATCGACTCGCCATGAGGCGGTCGGATTCGACGTAAAGGGCCGGCCAGTCGCCCCACACAAAGACACGCTGATCACGCGCCGTGTGGTCGCGGATGTAGGACGCCACCAATTGGTGCTGCGGCACGGGCGGGCTGAAGTCATAGGTCAGCGGCTCAGCGCCCAGGTCGTACGTCCACCAGCCAAGCACGGGGATGGCAATCCCGACCGCCGCCACCGCGGCGACCCATCGACGCAGCGAGAAGCGCGAGAAAAACAGCGCAGCGGCCAGCGCGAGCGGTCCCATCGCCTGGATGAAGTAGTGCCAGGAAAGGTGGCCGGCGACCATCGACCCGGCCATCGCCACGAGCAGCCAGACGATCACCAGCCTCTCCAGCCGGTCCAGGCGCCGCCAGCGTGTGGCGAGCGCGATCGCCGCGATCCAAAAGACCGCCATGTCCACCACGAACGGCAGCAGGCTGTCGCGCGCGCGCTGCCACATGTAGGAGGGGATCCAGGTCGTGGATGCGTATCCATAGAGGCTGCCGACCGTCCAGCGCCAGAAACCGGTGAGGGAACCGGTCAGGCCCAACACGAGCGCGCCGGCGGCCAGCCCGATCGCAACGCCTCCAGCCAACCATCGCGCCGCCTGCCATCGACCGCCGGCCGGCTCGAGCCACACGATCCCCACCAAAGCCAGCAGCACATTGACCGCGGCGACCTGCCGGAACGCACCGGCCGTGACCAGCAACAGGCCTGACCAGAACCAGCGGCGCCGGACCATCAACAGGACGGACGCCGTGAGCGCCAGCTGCATGAAGATCTCCGTGTTCGTCGCCAGGAGGCGCGGATTCCCGGCGGCGGTGACGAGGCCGTAGAAAAGGGCGGCCAGCAGCCCTGTCCGGGCTCCGCCAAGGTCGCGACCGATCACGAACAGCAGCACGCAGGTCGCCGCGATCACGGCCAGGCCGGCGACATGGATGGCGGTCATCTGGTAAGTGCCCGCGGCGCGGAAGATCGCGGCGTACACCAAGAAGATGCCGGGAGGCTTGTTGTCCACGCCGCCCGGCCCGTAGAGCGCGCCGCCCGTGTTCAGCAGTGCAGCGATCGAGCCGTAGACCGCCTCGTCTCCATCGAGGAGCCGGTGGAGGAAAGAAGGCAGGTGCGCAATCAAAACGGTGACGGCGATCAGACCGGCCCACAGTGCAAGCTGCCTCCGGGCCATCGACCAGTGACTTTAACCTCGGTGCGTTAACGTCAAGCCGTAATGAACTCTCGCCGGGCCTGGTCCTGGCTTGGCCTCGGTGTGGTGGCGGTCGCGCTCGTACTCGACCTGGTGCGCCGCCCTCAGCACGTCGGCATCGACTTTCACACGTACCTGGCGGCTGCCGCCGTCGGGTTGCAGCAGGGTTGGTCCCACCTGTACGACCAGGCCCTGGTCGCCGCGGCTCAGAAGCATCTTGTGTCCGGCCAGTACGCGCAGCCGTTCCTCAGCCCTCCCACCGTGGCGTGGCTGGCCGCGCCGCTGACGGTGCTTCCGTACTGGACGGCATTCGGCGTCTGGGCGGTCTTCACGTTCCTCGCTCTGACGGCCGCGCTCGGGTGGTCGGGCGTGAGCAGCGGCACCGCACGCTGGATGGCGGTCATCGGAGCTCTCACGCCGTGGTGGGTGCTTCACGCCGCCATCCTTGGCCAGGTCGTCCCTCTCGTCGCCGCCGGGTTGGTGGTGGCGTGGCGACTCGCGCGCGATGACAAGGACATCGCGGCCGGCGTTCTGCTGTCGGTGATCTTCCTCAAGCCGAACACGGCCATCCTGGTGCCTGTGGCGCTGCTCGCCGCGAGACGATATCGGACGTTCGGCGCGTGGCTCGCGGCGGGAGGTGTGCTCGCTGTCATCGCCTTCCTGGCGCTCGGCGCCCATGGCTTGTCCGGCTACCTGAATCAGCTGCGCGCACCACTCCCGAGCGGGGCGGACGCGCTGACCCTCAAGGGGGCGATCGGCGCGACCGGCGTGGTCGCCGCGGTCCTGCGCGTGCTCATTGTCGGCCTGGTCCTCGCGACGGCCTACAGGTTGCGAGCCACTGTGGGCCTGGTGGTGCCCATCGGCATCGTGGGTTCGCTGATCGTGTCTCCATACCTGCATGCCTCGGACCTCTGTCTGCTGGCCGCGGCGGCGTGGATGATCTGGGAAGAGCGCCCCATCCTGGCCTGGCGCATCGCCCTGGCCGTCGGGTGGGCGGTGGCCAGCCCCTTCCTCTTCTTTCCGAGCGGCCATCCGGGGTTGAGCCGCTGGCCGTTGATCGAGTCCGCCTTGCTGCTCGCCCTGGCGGTGGCGGCCTGGCGGCCCTTAACACGCGCGGCTGACTCAAGGACCCGGGCCCCCGCATAATCAGGACGCCCGCGCGCCACTCGAGGAAACCATTTGCCACTCGACATCCACGAAATCGACGGACCACTGCGCGTGCTCGCCGGACCGGGCACCGGAAAGACCCATGCCCTGGTCGACCTGTACGAGCAGGCCGTGCGTGAGCGTGTGGCCGGTCGCGGTGAGATCCTCGTGCTCACCTTCTCGA